>CALUIF010000001.1 GCA_944320635.1 uncultured Bacteroides sp.
CCGTTCTAATGCGAGAACAACACGCGAATAGTTAATCTTAATTAAGTTAAACACATGAAGAAGCTATTATCAGTTTTGTTTATGTTGAGCTTTACCTTTGCTGCTGTATGGGCACAGAACATACAGGTAAAAGGTACGGTGGTAAGTGGCACGGACAACGAGCCCTTGCCCGGTGTGAATGTGGTGTTGAAAGGCAACACAAGTACGGGAACTATTACCGACATTGACGGTAACTTCAGCCTGAGTGTTCCTTCCGACGCAGTGCTTACCGTTTCTTACATTGGTTTCGTGACGCAAGACGTGCCCGTGAACGGACAAACCTTGCTGAAGGTTGTCTTGAAGGAAGACAACGAAACCTTGGATGAAGTGGTTGTAATTGGTTACGGTGTGCAGAAGAAGAGCGTGGTGACAGCCTCCATCGCTTCGGTTTCGTCCGACGACCTGTCTTTCACAGCTCCCGTGCGCGTGGACAACGCGTTGAAAGGTTTGGCTGCCGGTGTGCAAGTAAGCACACAGAACGGCCAGCCGGGTTCAGCTGCCAAGATCCGTATTCGTGGTACCGGTACCATCAACAACAGCGACCCGCTCTACATTGTAGACGGTATGCCTATCGGTGGTGGTATTGACAACATCAACCCTGCCGACATCGAGTCTATCGAGGTATTGAAGGATGCCGCTTCGGCTGCCGTGTATGGTGCCCGTGCCGCCAACGGTGTAGTATTGGTGACAACCAAGAAGGGTGCCATAGGCAAGGCAAGGGTGACTTACGACTTCTCTTACGGCTGGCAAAGCCCGTGGCGTCAACGCAAGATGCTGAACGCCTCGCAGTATGCTACCTTGATGAACGAGGCTTCCGAATATGCAGGCGAAGGTATCATCTACGACAATCCCGCAGCCTTGGGCAAGGGTACGAACTGGCAGGATGCCCTGTTCAACGACGGTGCTCCGGTGCAGAACCACCAATTGAGCATTAGTGGTGCTACGGAGAAGGTGAACTACTACTTCTCGGCCGGCTACTACAACCAAGAAGGTATCATCGGCGGTAACTACGACCGTTCTAACTACGAGCGTCTGTCGTTCCGCAGCAACACGCTGTACACGCTGTTCGATGAGACGAAGAACCGCAACTGGTTGCGCAAGATGACGGTGGGTGTGAACATGTCTTACTCGCGCATCAACAGCATCGGCGTGACGGCAGGTAGCTTGACCGGCTCTCCGCTAGGCGACGCTTTGCTGATGGACCCGACACTGCCCGTGTACTTCGACAGCGAAGACCAGCTGCAGGACTATGACCGCGAGATGTATGGCGACCCCATCTATGACCCCAAAACGGGCAAGCTGTTCTCCATGCCGAGCACGAACTTCAACGAGTTGGCCAACCCGCTGGCACGTATGGTAGCCCAACCGGGTACGAAGAACAACTCCGATAAGTTTATTGCCAACCTTACGGCTGAGTTGAATATTTGGGACAACTTGAAGTACAAATTCTCCTGGGGTTCCGACCTGGCATTCTGGGGAGCTGACGGCTGGAGCCATCCTTACTACCTGAACGCCAACAACCGTAACGAGAATTCACAGGTTAATTCCAGCATGAACCGCGGTTACACGTGGCAGATTGAAAACTTGTTGACATACGACAAGACTTTCGGCCAGCACTCGTTCTCCGTAGTGTTGGGTCAGTCGGCAGAACGATACACCAGCCGTTCTTTGTCGGGAACCCGCTACGACTTGATTGACTATCTGGCAGACAAGGCCAACCTTGACTTCTGTACAGGTCTGGCATCCGACGGACGCCAGCTTACCTCCGGCGGTTTGGGCGACCCCAACTCTCTGGCTTCATACTTCGGCCGCTTGAGCTACAACTTTGCCGAACGCTACATGTTGCAAGTGACGGTACGCCGTGATGGTTCTTCCCGCTTCGGTACCAACAACAAGTGGGGTACTTTCCCCTCCGTATCGGTGGGTTGGAACCTGACGAACGAACCCTTCATGCAGAAACGTCCGGACTGGTGGACAAACACCAAGGTCCGCTTCTCCTGGGGTAAGAACGGTAACGAAAACATCGGTAACTTCCGTTACACTGCCAATGTACAGACCAACAACAACTATGCCTTTGGCCGCGGCGAACTGCAACGGTTGGTATTCGGTACCAAGCCGACCATTACGCCTAACGCCGACCTGCGTTGGGAGGAATCCGAACAGTACGACTTGGGGCTTGACTTCGGCTTCCTGAACAATGCGCTGACCTTCTCTATCGACTACTACGTGAAGAAGACCAACGGCATGTTGAAGGAAATGCCTATCCCCTCATACCTTGGCGAATCCAGTCCTTGGGGTAACGTAGGTTCGATGAAGAACTCGGGTGTTGAAATGGAACTGGGTTACCGTATCGTGAAGCCCGACTGGTCGTTTGGCGCATCGGCCAACTTCAGCTACCTGAAGAACGAACTGATCGACCTGGGTAATGCCGACGGTTTTGAGATGAGAGACAACGTACACATCATTGGTAACGTGTCGCGTGCCGAGAACGGCTATCCTTACCCGTACTTCTATGGCTACAAGACGGCCGGTATCTTCCAGAACCAGGAGCAAATCGACAGCTACGTGAACAGCAAGGGCGAACTGCTGCAACCCAATGCACAACCGGGTGACGTAATCTTCGTAAACCTCGATGGCAACGATGTTATCGACGATGGCGATAAGACCATGATTGGTAAGGGTACTCCCGACTGGACCTTCGGTATCAACCTGAACGGTAGCTACAAGAACTTCGACATCAGCATGCTGATTTCCGGTTCCATAGGCCAGGACATCCTCGACGTAACCCGCCGTCTGGACTGCCGCTATGTGAACCTGCCAGCAGAGTTCATGGACCGTTGGCACGGCGAAGGCACCAGCAACTCGATGCCAAGATTCACCTGGACCAACGACAACGACAACTACCGCATCTCCGACCTTTACGTGAAGAACGGTAACTATGCCCGCATCAAGAACCTGCAGATTGGTTACACTTTGCCGAAGGCATGGACCAACAAGTTCTTCGTAGACCGCCTGCGCGTGTACGTGGCAGCCGAGAACTTGCTGACCATCACTCCGTATGACGGTTTGGATCCTGAACTCGGTGGCGACGAAAGCTCCAACGGTATCGACCGTGGCTACTACCCGCAAGCACGCACCTTCATGGTGGGACTTAATCTTGGTTTCTAATACATTAAAGACAATACAGATATGAAAAAATACAAATTATATAGTTTGGCCGCTGCTGCTGTCCTCACTTTAGGATTGTCGTCGTGCGGCGAAGATTTCTTGACCGAAGAACCGGCCAGCAGTGTGCCCATCGATGGATATTACACCTCGGAAAGCCGTATCATAGAGTCTATGGTAGCTGCTTACGACCCCTTGCACTGGTACGACTACTTCAATGGCTGGTGCCCGCTGAACTTCATGTGGGACTGCATGGCAGACGATGTTTATGTAGGCGGTAGTAACGTGACCGACCAGGCACAGCTGCACCTGATTTCGCAGTATCAGTCTGACCCGAACAACAGCATCGGCGGATTGTGGTCGGCCAACTACTCGGGTATCAACCGCTCTATCCGCCTGATCGACAATGCTACGGCATCCGATCTTCCTGAAGCTACCAAGAACATGTACATTGCCGAAGGCCGCGCCCTGCGTGCATGGTACTACCTGGTGTTGTGGAAAACGTGGGGCAACATCCCCTTCTACACGGAGAACCTGACACCGCCCGACTACTTTGCCGAGCAAATCAGTGCAGACCAAGTATATAACAACGTTATCACAGACTTGGAAGCTGTCATCGCCATGAATGCACTGCCCATGAAGCAGGCGGACGAATGGTGCGGCCGCATGACGCAGGCAACCGTGTACATGATGTACGCCGACATGGTGATGTATCAGAAAGATACCAGCCGTTACCAGCAGGCACTGAACTACATGAAGGAGATTATCAACTCCACACAGTATGACTTGGTGGCAGGTGAAGATTACGACCAACTGTTCTCTTATGAAACGGAGTGGACGGATGAAATCATCTTCGACATCAACTACATTGCCTTGGGCGGCAGCCGCGACTGGGGTACTGCCAACGCTCCCGGCGGCACAGTATATCCGGCCATGATCGGTATCGACGGCCTGAACTACAACGGTACCAACAAGGGCGTCATCAACGGTCCTTACGCAGAATTCCAGACCGGTGGCTGGGGCTTCGAACCGGTGGCCAAGGAGGCTTACGATGCATTCGAAGAAAACGACTTGCGCCGCGACGTAGCCATTCTGAATATGGACAAGTACACCAAGGATATGGCCGAGCAAGGCGTCAACGTTACTTATGGCGGACGTTACCAGAACACGGGCTTCTTCCTGCGCAAATACTTGGGTCGCCCGGGCGGCAACGCAGGCTGCACAGGTTCTGCCGATATGAACTGGGACAACAACCAGCACATCTACCGCTTTGCCGAGACTTTGCTGAATGCAGCTGAACTGGGCATGGAAGTAGGCGATGGCGAAGCACAAGGCTACTTTGACCGCGTGCGTGCACGTGCCGGCCTGGCTCCCCTGCCGTTGAACCAGGAAAACATCATCAACGAACGTCGTCTTGAATTTGTAGGTGAAGGCAAGCGTTACTTCGATCTGGTACGTACAGGCACAGCTGCCCAGGTATTGACAGCCGGCGGCGGTGTATTGCTTCTGGACAAGACTACAATGACCTACACCGAACCGGGAACTGCCATTCCTCAGCGCCCGGCATGGACGGAAAACAAGAAATACTTGCCCATTCCGCAAAGTGAAATCGAAGCTTCACAAGGCGTTATCGTGCAGAATCCGTACTAAACACACATAAGCACAATTCAATAGGTATCTAAACAGGATACAATTTCAAAAGGGTGGCAACCGTTCAGGGGTTGGCACCCTTTTTTGTAAAATCCTTCCCGGTTAGAGAAAGATTTTTTCCCAGTTAGGAAAAAAATCTTTCCCAGTCAGGGGCGGTGTATCAAAATGAAGGAGGGGAATTGAGTTACCACGACATTTTGATACAACCTCATAATTTTGTGCACATATTAAAAAGGCTTGCAAAGGGGTGATGCAATAATGCCCCTTGCAAGCCTTATTTCTCTCAATACAAAGTTTTCACTTTTTCTCTACTACCGAGGTCAGCGGATAGCGGTTGCCCTTTACCCCGGTCAGGAAAGCTTTGGCCGAACCAAAGCTAAGGTACATGTCCAGACGGATGGGCAAGTGATTATCATCGTCGGAAATGTAGAAAGTGATGACCTCTTTCTCTTCCCCCTTTTTATCGTATTCCACAAACGAGAACACTAGGCAACGGTAGGTCGTGTCGTTCTTTGCCTCCACATTCTCTTTACCCCGGTAGATAAGTGTCTGCGGCTCCACCTTGCGGCCTGTGGCCATGGGGAAGTTCACTTTGTCGCCCACCTTGAAATCCTCCGCCTTCCACGAGCGTGCCTGCCCCAAGATGCTCAGCATGTCGAACACACAGGCAGTGTCACTATAGTCCGTTTCCTGCGGGGCACGGTCCTGGCTATACCATGTGCGTTTCTGGTGCACATTTACCCGGCCCTTGTCATACGAAAACCAAGCCTCGTCCCGCGTGTGCCGCTTGCCCTCTTCGGCCGCCTTGCAGAAGTAAAGCGGCTCCAGCCCCCGGCCCACGTTGCAGGTCAGCGTGTCGCGCATTTTAAAGAAGAAGTCCGCCTTCTTACTGGTGTGCGACAGCAAGTCGAAGCGGTAGCCCGGCTGCCCGTTCCAGTCAGATTCCTGCACTGTGAGGTCGGCATAGCCCACCTTTATCCACACGAATTTCCAGTTGAAATACAAGTTATACGACACATGTTCGCCCGGCAGGAAAGCCGTATTCTCAGCCGTGCACTGGGCACGCAGGGAAACTGCTCCGCCCCACACAAAAAGTACCAGCAGCAGTATAGCTTTAAGCCCGCCAGGATAGTGCCTGCGCTTACTTGCGGCTGCTATTATTCTTATTTCTGTTCTTTTTCTTGTCTTCATCAGGTTTCTGCTTTTTCAGTTCATTCGGTTTTTGTTTATCCAAAGGCAGCTGTAGCACATTCCAGTCCTGCAGCAGGTCGAAGTTGGCTTTCAGCTCCAATACTTGCGGATAGTAATACACCTTTTCCGGCTGGCGCTTCTCGGCGTAAAGCCCTGTATCCCATTCGCCGTTGCCGTTGGCATCTTCCACCAGGCGGGCGCCATATTTGCCCGGATTCAGGTAGTAGAAGTCTGCCTTGCCGTCCACCAGCTTCACGGTGCGCAGCACCTTGTCCTGCCCGTCGAGCAACTCCACGAAACAGGGGCCTGTAGTGCCCGTCACGTTGAAGAATATCTGCCCGTACTCCTCCGGCTTTTTCACCTTGAATTCTTTCTTCACCTTATCCGTAAACAGGCCGTACAGCCCGTGTATGGCTGTTGAGTCGATGGAAAAGGCATAGCTTTCACCCCACTCCCAGTCGGCAAAGATGTTGTATTTCTTCAGGTCGGTGCTATCCTGCTGGAAGTCGAAGGAAACATCGTGCCACAGCGTGTCCACTTTCTGTTGCAGGTGCATGGCGGCAGTGTCGATGCTCGCTACCGGCTCCTGGAAAGTCAGGGTCAGGTAGTCGTAAATGTCCATTGTGCCGGGGGCATAGACATCCATCGGCAGGAACTCCGTTTCCACCGGTTCAGGTTCGCCCTTCTTGCGGCGTTTCTTGCGCTCTTTCTCCTTCTCCTCACGCTCTTTGGCCTTTTCTTCCTCGGTCTTGGGTTTTACCTTTGCCACCAGGCGAAGCGTGTCCGTGCGGGGTACCAGCTGGTTCAAGGTATCGGTATAGAGGTAAGTGAGACTTATCTTCAACGTGTCTTGCACGTACAGCAGCGAGTCTTTTATCCAGTAGTGCAACGTGTCGATGCGCCCCGTGGGTTTCTCGATGATGAAGGCGTCGCGCTCGTCGAAGTTCAATCCCTTCAGCGTAGGCAATGTGTCTGCCGGTGCGGTAAAGTAGAAGTAAAACTCGTTGTACACCGGTCTCTCGCTTCGCGACAGGCGCTGGGCACGGGTAGTGCGCTCCTTAAAGGCGCGCAGCATCACGTCATCGGGCATGAAATGCGTATAGTCTTTGGGGATAATGGTGTCAATGGTGAGCGAATCTATCCAGAAGGTATCTTGGCGCACAGCGGGTTCCATCGAGGGGATGATAAGCGAATCGTTGAAGGCCAGTTGCTCGGTAGGCTGCGAGAAGTAGTAGTTCTGGTCGCCGTCCATCAGGCTGTAGATGCGGTACTTACCCGGTGCCACGCCCCGTATGGAGAAATGCCCCCGGCTGTCGGTACGCCCCACACGGTCGAAAGGCAGCGTGGTAAAGGCCGAATCCTCCAGATTGGCATGCAGGCCTACCAAGATGCCTTTCACAGGCTCCAGGTCGGCAGCATTGAGCACCGTGCCCCCCACTACCATCGAGTCTATCTGCTCTCCCGTCGAGAAAGTGAAGGCAAATCCATACAGCGGGTTACCCTCGTTGTTATCCTGTATGGCGTCTGCGAAATCTATGGTATAAGTGGTATTAGGCTTCAGCGAGTCTTCCAGCGTCACCTGTACCCGTTTGCCCACCGTCTTTATCTCCGGTTGCTGGATTTGCGGCGGCGATATCACCACCTTTTCGTTGGCTCCCTCCAACACAATGTATTCGTCAAACTCAATGCTGATGCGCTTACGCTTCTCGTTGTTGTAGTTCAGCGCACCCGGTTCGGGAGTGCTCTGCACAAACCTGGGCGGTGTCTCGTCATAAGCTCCTCCCTCAATGCGCCCTACGCTGGCACACGAGTAGAGCACCGCCGCCACCACTACGACGACGGGCCAGGCATGCACCCACCACTTCTTGCGGTAATATGGTTCCTTCTGTAACATGCCGCAAAAATAAGGTTTATCGCGAAATATCTGCCACGCTTTACGGCATTTTAACGGGGATAAATGTTTTTCCCCCGGCGGAAGGACGCCACGCCCGATACTATTTTATCAAAAAATGATATTATATATACTTTGGCAACATTTTTGCTTGCGCATTGTGAGATTTCGCGTTACCTTTGCAGCCAAGAATAACTGCCGCAGCCAAGACAAACACACCAACCGCAGGCAGGACAAACAAAATAGCAAAACAAACAAACGACATTGTGTCAATACACGCAAAGATGAAAGCACTACTCATCGCCTTATTCTTCTTTTGCGTGGGAGTGGGGGTATCCCCATCTATCCGCGCGCAGCAGGTAGCTATCAAGACCAACCTGCTCTACGATGCCTTGCTCAATGTGAACGGAGGCATCGAGATTGGGTTGTCTCCGCACTGGAGCCTCGACCTCTCTGCCAACTACAACAACTGGACATTTTCCGAAGGCAAACGCTGGAAAAACTGGTTTCTGCAACCCGAAGCACGCTATTGGCTGTGCGACCGTTTTGCGGGGCATTTTCTTGGTGCACATCTGCACGGAGGCAAGTACAACGTGGGCGGCATAGACAATGGTATAGATTTCCTCGGCTCAGACTTCTCGCAACTTTCCGATTACCGCTACCAAGGTTGGTTCATGGGCGCGGGGGTGGCCTACGGCTATTCCCTCATCCTGGGCATGCACTGGAATATGGAATTCGAAATAGGCATTGGTTACGCCTACACGCGTTTCGACCAATACCGCTGTGTGGGTTGCGGCGAACGCATCGGGCAAGACAAGAAACACCACTACGTGGGGCCTACCAAGGCGGCCGTCAACCTGATTTATGTGTTTTAACGTGAACAAAAGACAAACAAGACAATGAAACACCTCCTATCCATATTACTACTGGTTTGGCTGGCCAT
>CALUIF010000002.1 GCA_944320635.1 uncultured Bacteroides sp.
CTGCTTGCCCTTGGCGTAGATGTCTGCCGGCTGCTCGGGCAGGAAGTATCCGTCGATGTGCACGGCAGGCATGCTGTTGATGGCCGATTTTTCCATCAGTTCTTCGGCAGGCATGGCGCGGAGTTCCTTCAGTGACTTGCAGCCCATCTGCTCAGCCTTCTTTACGCCGGCCTCTTCAGCCTCTTTCAGTGTGGACACCTTGCTGAAGCCCACTACTGCACCACTCGACCCCATGGCCTGTGCGAACAACCCCTTGCACAACGGCGATGCCATAAGCACACTGACCGAGATGGAGCCAGCCGACTCGCCCACGATGGTGATGCGGTCGGGGTCGCCGCCAAAGGCCGCAATGTTGTTCTTCACCCACGTGATGGCTGCCACCTGGTCGAGGAAGCCGTAGTTGCCCGAACCCTTGTAGCTGGTTTCCTTGGAGAGTTCCGGGTGGGCAAAAAAGCCGAAGATGCCCTCGCGGTAGTTGGCCGTGATGGACACGATGCCTTTCCTTGCCATCGACCACCCGGCGTAGCGCGGCTCGCTGCCGCTGCCGGCCATCAGTCCGCCGCCGTTGAAGTAGATAAGCACAGGCAGCTTCTCGTCCATAGTCTTGGCCGGTGTCCAGATGTTAAGGTACAGGCAGTCTTCGCTGAACTCCTTAGTGCCGAAATTCATGTCGCCGAATACGGCCTGCTGCATGGGATTGGGTCCGAATTCCTTTGCCTCACGTACACCGTCCCACTTCTGCACGGGTTGGGGAGCCTTCCAGCGGAGGTCGCCCACAGGAGGTGCGGCAAAGGGCACACCTTTGAATACTTTAACACCCGACTCGTTCACGCCTTCCAAAATGCCGTCGGCGGTCTTCACCTGCGGATTCTGTGCTTCCACTGTCCCCACTGCCAGCAGGAACAATGCCAAAGATAAAAACAGTTTTTTCATTCTCATTGAAGTATTAATAAACAATAATTCTATATGCAAAGTGCAATGTACGGAATGCGGGACGCACTGTACAGGAAAGCAAACTCGGAAGTAACCCCACGATTGCACCCATGCGGGGGGTGCGTAAAAAATTCATCCTTCTCATGGCTTCTAAACATTATAGTTAGCGTAAAATTATTTGGCAAAGATAGCAAAATTCATTCTAAATTATTCTTTCCTTTTTATAACATAAAGTTAACAAGTGCTTTCAAAAGCCACGTTTACCGACCAATTGCGTATTTTTGCCGATAAATCAGCTTTTTCCCTCTCATGTGTAAACGGGTCTACATAGTAATCATCGCGCTGTGCCTCTTGGTTTTAAGCGGACTGGAGTGTGCGGCACAGCAGGTACAGCCTGCCCAAGGCAAGAAGGTGCACCTGATGCCCGTCACCGTGTACGAGGGAGACACCATACCCTTCGTGCGCCTGCCCACGGTGTACGTATTCAAGCCACTCGTCTTTAAGAACAAGCGCCAGGCACGCCAATACAACAAGCTGGTGCGCGACGTGAAGAAGGTGCTGCCCATAGCCAATGAAGTGAACCGCGCCATCATCGAAACCTACGAATACCTCATGACCCTGCCCGACGAAGAGTCGCGCCAACGCCACCTGAAGCTGGTAGAAAAAAGTATAAAAGAACAATACACCCCCCGCATGAAAAAACTTACCTTCGCACAAGGCAAACTGCTCATCAAGCTGGTGGACCGACAGACCAACTCCACGGGCTACGAGCTGGTGAAGGCTTTCCTCGGCCCCTTCCGGGCGGGGTTTTACCAGGCATTTGCGGCACTGTTCGGAGCCAGCCTCAAGAAGGAATACGACCCCACGGGAAAAGACGCACTGACCGAACGCGTGGTGCTGATGGTGCAGAGCGGACAGTTGTGAGAAGCGTGGATAAACCTCACTCCGGCTGCAGCTCGTTGTGCGAGGGCAGCGTTTTCCAGCCGTCGCCGTAGGTATCGTAGGCATCGGTCACTACTACAAACGCGTCCGGGTCGGCCTCCTTAATCTTAATCTTCAGTTCGGCCACTTCCTTATAGCTCACTACGAGAAACAGCATCTCCTTGTCGTTACCCGTATAGAGGCCGCTGCTCTTGATGCGCGTGGCCGTGCGGTCGAGGTCTTCCAGAATGTACTTGCGCAGGGTTTCCAGCTCCTTGTCGCTGATGACGAAAATCAGCTTGTCGTTCTTCGCCCCGTTGATGACGAAGGCCAGCACCCTCGACGTCACGAAAATGGCTATCAGCGAGTAGAACGACAGTTGCCAGGCCAGCTTCGAGGTGCCGCCGTCGCCCCCTACGCCGAAACCTATCACCACAAGGCCGAAGCCCACCACTACGGCGTCTACCATGAGGATGGCGCGCGAGAAGCGTATGTGGGCATACTTCTGCAGAATCATCGCCACAATGTCGCTGCCGCCCGTGGTGGCCTGGTTGCGCACCACCAGCCCCTCGCCGATGCCTATCAGCACGGCACCGATGATGGTGGTCAGCATCAGGTCGGCCGACATGTCGAGCCGCCCGCCCAGCAGCAGCGCGGGGTCGAGCGCTTCGAGCGCCTCACGGGTGGGATAGGACAGGTAGGACATGGCGTTCATGATGAACGGCGTGATGAGGGCGGCCACAATGGTGCGCGTGCCCAGCTTCGCTCCCAGCAGCACCACGGAGAGGATGAGCAGGGGAATGTCGAACATATAGCCGAACGTACCTACCTGTATGGACGGAAACAAACTTTGCAACACGATGCTGGCGCCATACACGCCGCCCGGCACAATGCCGTAGGGATTGATGAAATACACGAAACCTGCCGCCATGATGATACAGCCCAGCAACACGTTCAGCCAACCGCACACTGCTTTTTTCATACGTATTATCTTTTTATACTTAGTTGTACTGCAAATGGGAATTTAGCGGGGCGAA
>CALUIF010000003.1 GCA_944320635.1 uncultured Bacteroides sp.
TGACGCTGAACTACGGCAACTTCCTGCAGGTGACGTTCGACTTCCTCATCATCGCCTTCTCCGTGTTCCTGTTCGTGCGCCTGCTCTCCAAGCTGAACCGCAAAAAAGCCGCCCCCGCTACGCCGCCCGCACCTCCCGCGCCGAGCAAGGAGGAACTGCTACTGACGGAAATCCGCGACCTGCTGAAGGAGCGGAAATAATTCCACCTCCCCCTCTTTCCCTTATCCCCCCTTCTCCTGCAAATCCCTTCCTCATCTCCTCGGGAAACCTTTTTTGAGGAAGGGATTTTTTTTTCTGTGCTGTGCTATGCTATGCTATGCTTTCGCGCGCGCATTTTTTCTATTTCTTTATTTCTTTTGCTACTTTTCTTTTTTCTTTCAAAAAGGCGATAACTGTGCATTTATTCCTTTTTTTGCAACATAATGTATGCAGAATCGGCATAAATGTAGCAGAATCCGGCATAAATGCAACGGAATCGCGTCGCCACCCCTTGTCCGGGCAAGGAACCTCCGACTTTTGTGCGATGGCAATATTATGTTGGCACGATAGCGACGGGAGGCTAACGTGATAGCGACGGGAGGCTAACGCGATAGCGACGAAAGGCTATGTCGATAGCGACGGGAGGCCGTCGGGAGCGGAGAGTATTTTTTGCGCTTGTGTGCCGGTAATCTCCACGTTTTTTCCTACCTTTGCAGGAGAAAAACGATTATTGACACAACAGACTTCGATATGGAAGAAAAAATTATCATTCTTGATTTCGGCTCGCAGACCACCCAACTCATCGGGCGCCGTCTGCGCGAGCTGAACGTCTATTGCGAGATTGTGCCTTACAACAAGTTCCCGCACGGCGACGAGAGCGTGCGGGGCGTCATCCTCTCCGGAAGCCCCTTCTCGGTGTACGACGGCGAGGCCTTCAAGGTCGACCTTTCGGGCATACGCGGCCGTCTGCCCCTGCTGGGCATCTGCTACGGCGCGCAGTTCATGGCCTATACCTACGGCGGCAACGTGGAGCCTGCCGGAAGCCGCGAGTATGGGCGGGCACACCTCAGCACGTTTGATGCGGACAACCTGCTGTTCCACGGCGTGCGCCCCAACTCCCAGGTGTGGATGAGCCACGGTGACACCATTACCGCCATCCCCCAAGGATTCAAGGCCATTGCCTCGACCGACAAGGTGAAGATTGCCGCCTACCAGGTGGAGGACGAGCAGACGTGGGGCGTGCAGTTCCACCCCGAAGTGTTCCACTCGGAAGACGGCACGCAGATGCTGCGCAACTTCGTGGTAGAGGCCTGCGGCTGCCACCAGACGTGGAGCCCCGCCTCGTTTGTGGACACCACGGTGGCGGAGCTGAAGGAGCAGATAGGCAACGACCGCGTCATCCTGGGCCTGAGCGGCGGCGTGGATTCGTCGGTGGCCGCCGTGCTGCTGAACCGCGCCATCGGGGCGAACCTGACCTGCATCTTCGTAGACCACGGCCTGCTGCGCAAAGATGAGTTCCGCAACGTGATGCACGACTACGAGTGCCTCGGCCTGAACGTCATCGGCGTGGATGCTTCGGAGAAGTTTTTCCGCGACCTGGAGGGCGTGACCGACCCCGAGCAGAAGCGCAAAATCATCGGCCGCGACTTCGTGGAGGTGTTCAACGCCGAAGCCCACAAGATTACCGACGCCCGCTGGCTGGCGCAAGGCACCATCTACCCCGACCGCATCGAGAGCCTGAACATCACCGGCAAAGTCATCAAGAGCCACCACAACGTGGGCGGCCTGCCCAAGGAGATGAACCTCCGCCTGTGCGAGCCGCTGAAGTGGCTGTTCAAAGACGAAGTGCGCCGCGTGGGCCGCGAGTTGGGCATACCCGAGCACCTCATCGGCCGCCACCCCTTCCCGGGACCGGGACTGGCCGTGCGCATCCTGGGCGACATTACCCGCGAGAAAGTGCGCATCCTGCAAGATGCCGACGACATCTTCATCCGCGGCCTGTGGGACTGGAAGGTGAAAGATGCCGAAGGGAACGAAACCTGCCTCTACCACCAGGTGTGGCAGGCCGGCGTCATCCTGCTGCCCGTGCAGAGTGTGGGCGTGATGGGCGACGAGCGCACCTACGAGCGTGCCGTGGCCCTGCGTGCCGTGACCAGCACCGACGCCATGACCGCCGACTGGGCCCGCCTGCCTTACGACTTCCTCGCCAAAGTGTCCAACGACATTATCAATAAAGTGAAAGGCGTGAACCGCGTCACTTACGACATCTCCTCGAAGCCGCCTTCGACAATCGAGTGGGAGTAAATGACATACCTTATAACGAAAAAAGAGAAATACAATGAAAAGACTGGTAATATGCTTGTTTGTAGCCTTGGTAGCCATGAGCATCAAGGCGCAGCAGAATCTATATGTAGGTGGAACGCTCAGCATTTGGGGCGAAGACAATGCTACTTCCTTCAACATTACGCCCGAGGTAGGTTATCACTTTAACGACAAATGGGCTGTGGGAGGTTTGCTCATATACTCTCATACCAAGTCCAACGGGGTAAAGGCTAATGCCTTTGCTTTGGCACCTTATGCGCGTTACACGTTTTTTGAAGCCGACCAGCTGAGCTTGTTTGTCGATGGCGGTTTCGGCTTTTCGACAGTAGGTGTGAAGGGAAGCGACAATGTGAATGGCTTTGAGGTAGGCTTTAAGCCGGGCATTTCCTTCGCTGTGACCGATCATTTTAGTCTTTTGGCTAAAATAGGCTTCTTAGGCTATCGTGATAGCTATCTTAGTAATAGTGATTCCAGCGGGGGTGGCCTCAGCTTGAGTAGCAGCGACCTTTCGTTTGGATTCTATTACACGTTCTGATACAGTGCGTTGTAATAAGAGATAGACGTATAAAAAAAAGTAGCTCCACTTATCTGTAATAAGTTGGAGCTATTTTATTGTTCTGTAATCCTGTATGATGGTGTAATTTTCTGAACCGCCAAGTCTGTCTCATCTTTTGGGCTTCAGCGGCAGCCTCGGGAACATCTTGCGGAACCGCACCAGCTGATGCGTGATGCTACCCCCGGCAATAACTACGGTGACGGCCACGATGATAAGGAATATGCCCATGCAGTCGCGTGCCGTAAGCCGCTCACCAAAGACGGTAATGCCGAAGATGATGGCTGTGACGGGTTCCAGCGCACCGAGAATGGCCGTTGGGGTGGAGCCGATGCGCTGAATGGCGCTTGTGGTGCAGAGGAAGGATATGGCGGTGGGAAACACGGCCAGTGCCACAAGGTTACCCCACAGGTACCATTTGTCGGGGAGACTAAGGCTGTTGTTCAAGGCAAGACGGACAATGAACAGCGACACACCGAACAGCAGGACGTAGAAGGTGACTTTCAGCGTGGCCATCTCCTTCAGTGCAGGGCGGTTGACACCTACGATATAGATGGCGTATGACAGGGCCGAACCGAGTACCAGCAGCGTGCCCGTCAGGCTGAGCGTGACGCCGTCGCCTCCCTGGTAGAGCATGGCGATGCCGCTCAGTGCCAGCAGGATGCACAAGGCCGTTTGCATCGTTACTTTTTCTTTGTACACAGCTGCCATGATGAGGGCTACCATGATGGGGTAGACAAACAGTATGGTAGAGGCAATGCCCGCGTCCATGTAGTTGTAGGCCTGGAACAGCGTGAGCGAGGACACAGCCACCAGGATGCCGAGCACTACCAAGGGGAGAATCTCCGTACTCTGCACTCGGAAATTGCGTCCGCGTCCCTTTATCATGGCTGCCAGCAGGGGGATGGCAAACAGGTAGCGGAAGAAAAGCACGGAGTCGGGATTCATGCCATCTTTGTAGAGGGGCAGGGCGAACAATGGGTTCATGCCATAGGTAGCCGCGGCGATGACGGCCAGCAGATATCCTTTGGTCTTTTCGCTCATAAGCAGTTTTCGGTTAGCAGTTCCAGTTGGGGGACGACGATTTCGCCACGGCGCAGCTCTATCCAGCCGTCGCTCTGCATCTTGTTCAATGCCTTCGACACGTTCAGGCGGGTTTCATTGATGATGCGACCGAGGTCGTCCATCTTGATTTTCAGAACCTTCCTCCCTTTGTCGTAATCGCAGTGCTGGCAGATGAAGTAGGCAATGCGTCCCTCGATGTCTTCGGGGGGAGTGAGCCAGAGCCGTGCCTTGAAGCTTTGCGCCCGGTTGCAAAGGATGTTGGCGAAGTTGAGGCGGAAGATGTCGTACCGCCAGAGTTCTTTCATTACAAAAGCCTTGCTGATGCTGAGTATGTGGGCCTCCTTGCTCGTCACGTAGTAGGAGGCCGAGTAGTTGGAGCGCAGGCCAAACATGGCTTGGGGCTCCAGCAGGCACGGACCCTCGAGAAATTCGTAGAGGGTGAATAAGTCGTGTCGGGGGGTGGTAACGAGGTTTGTCTCGCCACGGAGCAGGTAGATGAGGTCGTTGCACGGGTCGCCCTCTATGGCCAGCGGCTTGTACTCCGGCACCTTGGTGAAGTGCAGCTTCACCTTGCCCAGTATGTTGGTAAAGTCTTCCTTCGTAAGCCCTTGGAACAGGGGAAGTTGCAGTAGCGTGTCGAACATCGTGTCCATAATCGTTATACGGTTTTCCGGTAAATTGTGGCAAAAGTAGGCAATATCGGATAGTGGCGCTCCGGGTACTCTTTGCTTTTTACTTTTTTTATGTTTCCTTAATGGAGGCTCAATGCTTGCGCCAGAAGGCGGAGTAGAACATGAGCATCACGGCAAACATCTCCAAGCGGCCCACGAGCATGAGCATGGAGCTTATCCATTTGCCTGCTTCGGGCAGGGCGCTCCACGAGTAGG
>CALUIF010000004.1 GCA_944320635.1 uncultured Bacteroides sp.
AGCAGCTCATGACGCTGCAGGCCGACGGCATCATCGCCACCCACGACCTGGCATTGGGCACGCTGGCCGCGCACTACCCGAACCACATCAGCAACTTCTGCTTCGAAGCCGACATCACAGACAACGAGCTGACCTTCTCCTACCGCCTGCGCCCCGGCGTGGCGCAGAACATGAACGCCTGCTTCCTGATGCAGAAGATGGGGATTGCGGTGGCGGAATGACAGCCTGCCGGCACATGAGCACGCATGCTTCAAAGCCTGTCACTACGGTTACATGAAACGAATGTACAAGGACATGAAACATATCTTCCACCCTCTCTCGCCGGCAACCCCTACATTTGGAGGCAAATAAACACATGATGTATCATGAAAACAAACTCCAATTACCCAATCATCCGCAAACGTCAAGCTGCCCTCCTGTTATTGGCACTCTGCTGCCTGGGCGGCTATGCGCAAGAAGAAAAACAGTCTTCCAGCAAGGAAGAAAGCAACCGCAACGTCATGCTCAACGCAGCCAGTGCCAACGGTCCGCGCGAAATCCAGATAGGATTGCCCTCGGCCGATGTCAATGTGCTGGAGAACGGCATGCCTGTCACCTACGCTACCAATCCGCATAGCGTCAACTCTCTGTGGCGTTCCGATGCCAGCCTCAGCCACGTAGGCCTGCTGAAGATTTCGGAAACAGCCATTACTACCGGCAACATCGGCTACGCCGTCAACTCCTTCACCCAACTGGGGCAGAAAGGCTTTCACGGCACGCTGAACTACAAAAGCAACCACTTCGGCATGCAGGAGTTCTCGCTCAACCTGAACGGCGAAGTGGCCAACGACTGGTATTACAGCGCCAACATGTACCAAGACTTCGACCCGGGAACATTCAAAATCAAGTCTACTCCTTTCCAAGACCGCACACAAATCTATAAAGTAGCCCTTACCAAACGCTACAACGAAGGGCGCGGCGAAGTAACCGCCCTCTACCACTACAGCAACAGCCGCCCGGTGTACAACTACGCCACCCAGTCGGCTCCCTTCATCTACGTGGGCGACGGCAGCGTGAAGGAATTCGGCGACTTTGCCTTAGGCACCACCTCCTACTTGCCTACCGACAACGAGATGATGTATCGCGACATGCGCACCGGCGAGGTGAAGAAGACCACCCTCTACGATGCCAGCCTCAACCTGGGCAGCGAGTTCGCCTTGATGAACACCTACACCTGGGACAACGGCCTGCAATGGAAAGCCGCACTGAAATATGACCACTCCACCGGCTCGCTGGTCTACCAGACCCCCATGTCGCTCGACCAGAACGCGGCGGGCATCAACTACCTGTATGAAGCGGCAGACGGCAGCATGCAGCCCTACACGGGGCAATACGTGCAAAGCCGTATGTCGTGCCTCAACCGGGGATACATAGACGAGGTGATGTTTACCACCGAACTGTCCAAGACACTGGACAACGGCACTTGGCGCCTGGGACTGAACGAGTGGTACTACGACGTAGACTATACGTCGAACACCACCATGTACGACCAGTCCGTGCCTTCGGACGGCAGCTATCCCGTGCGTCTCTACAATGCCGACTATGCCACCTCCGCAGCACGTGTCTATGGCGGAAACGGCTATTACTACGACTTCAACCGCAATGCCTCCGAGTACTACAAGGGACACGACAACAAGCTGGCCCTGTACTTCACCCACGACTGGAACATTACGGACTACCTGAACGTGTACTACGGCGCCCGACTGGAATGGC
The DNA here is from genome assembly GCA_944320635.1 of uncultured Bacteroides sp. GTDB lineage: Bacteria > Bacteroidota > Bacteroidia > Bacteroidales > Bacteroidaceae > Bacteroides. The sequence continues at coordinate 1,753 of CALUIF010000004.1, forward strand.
AGTCGCTGCGCGGACAGAACGCCGCCGTGCGCAATGCCGCCGGCGAGTATGTGGGCCGCTTTGCCAACTACTACCTTGGCGCCACCGCCCCCGACGGCACCCTGATTGCCCCCACCCCTATGGAGCACGACTGGCTGAACTATGCCTTCACCGCCGCAGCCACCTACAAGCTGACGGGCGAATTTGGCTTTACAGGCGACTTTACCTACATCACCCAGCACCCCAAGATTGAGAACTTTGCCCCCGCCACCCTACCCAATACCGACAAGATATCTGTCCCCTTGGGTCGCATCGGCATCTACTACAACAACTCTTGGCTGAGCCTGACCTCGCTGTTCTCCTACATCTCGAAGACGAACAACAACTCCACGCTCAACCTGCAACACACCACCAACACCGGCAACAACGAAATTATGGCCGCACCACTCACCTATGACATCAAGACGTTAGGTTGGACAACCGATGTCATGGCCCATCCGTTCCGTGGCTTCGACCTGCACTTCCTCTTCACCTACCAGAAGCCAACGTATAAGAAATATGAGACCAGCGTCACCTTCAGCGACGGATATGTAGGCACCATCAATGCCACCGGCAACATTGTGGCCGAAATTCCCCAGGTCATTGTGGAGATTGACCCCAGCTACATGATTACCAAAGACCTGAAGATATGGACCAGCTTCCGCTACTTCAGCAAGACCTACGCCAACCTGAACGATGCCTACTACTTCAACGGCCGCTGGGAAACATTCGGCGGGCTGAACTGGCAGGTGAACGACAAGCTGGCCTTGGGCTGCACCGTAGTGAACTTCCTCAACCAAACCGGAGCCAAAGGAACCATTGCCGGCGCTGAACTGATAGAAAAGGAAGATGCCGCCAAGTATGCCGGCACCGTGCTGGCAGGCAGCTACATCCGCCCGTTCACCGTAGAGTTCTCTGCCAGTCTGAAATTCTAATCTACTTTCTTGAAACCGATAACAACAAATAATCATCTGCATCATGAAAAAGAACCTTATCTGCCTTGCCCTTGCAGGAATGGCCATGACCGCTTTCACAGCTTGCCAATCCCAATCCGAAGGCTTCTCCTTGGAACATCAGGGAGACACGCTTACCCTTGTACACATCACCCGCCCCGCCAAGTACCTCATCCTGCCCATCCAAGAGACGAGCGGAGAAGCCAAAGTGCGCCTCGAAACAGGTAGTCCGGCCGACTGCGCCATGGACATCCGCCTGGCCATGGACAGCGTGGACTACTACGTGCCCTTTGCCTTGAACGGGCAAGCCACAGTCAGCATCCGCCGCATCGGTGCCGATGCCCTTTGCTGGGACAGCCTCCGGCTAAGCGATACCTTCGACACTACCAACCGCGACTATTACCGTCCGGTCTACCACCACACGCCGCTCTACGGGTGGATGAACGACCCCAACGGCATGGTGTACAAGGACGGCGAATACCACCTGTACTACCAATACAACCCCTACGGCTCCAAATGGGGCAACATGCACTGGGGGCACTCCGTCAGCCGTGACCTCATCCACTGGCAGCACCTCGACCCGGCCATTGCCCGCGACACGCTGGGGCACATCTTCTCGGGCAGCACCGTGGTAGACAAGGACAATACCGCCGGCTATGGCAAAGACGCCCTGATAGCCC
>CALUIF010000005.1 GCA_944320635.1 uncultured Bacteroides sp.
ATCTGTGGCTTTTGGTGGTATATGGTTCGGAGAAGGATTGGCAGGCTTGTATCGCTAAACTAATCATTTATGCTATGAAAAAAAAGGACAGGGTTTACCCGCTTAGCCGGAAGTGGAACAGGGGAGTCAAGCGGGCGTTTGACATCGTGTTTTCGCTGGTATTTCTCTGCACGTTGTTTCCGGTACTGCTGGTTATCATCGTCATTGTGACGGAATGCACGATGCCGGGGAAACTGTTTTTCATCCAAAAGCGGACAGGGTGGAAAGGCAGGACATTCCGGTGCGTCAAGTTCCGCACGATGAGGGAGAATGCAGAAGCCGACACAAGGCAGGCTACCCGGACAGATGAACGGATTACACGCTGGGGGCATATTTTAAGAAAAACCAATCTGGATGAGATTCCGCAGTTCTGGAATGTGCTGATGGGCGACATGAGCGTGGTAGGCCCGCGCCCGCACATGGTAAAACAGACGGAGGAATATTCCCGCCTGATAGGCAACTACATGAGGCGCCACGACGTGAGACCGGGCGTGACAGGGTGGAGCCAGGTGAACGGATTCAGAGGTGAAACCGCCCATCTGGCGGACATGGAGAGCCGGGTGAAGTACGACCTGTGGTACATCAAGCACTGGAGCTTATGGCTGGACTTGTATATCGTGGTCAAAACGGCGAAAACCTGTTTCTATTGGGATGAAAAGGCTTATTAGCGGGGCGAGGCCCCGCAGCTACTGACGAGCTACGAGCGACAAGATACAGGATACAAGCTACGAGTAACGAGCTACAAGTCAATCCGGAAAGGGTCGGGACAGTGAAACTGTCCAACTATGCTTAACCGCTGTGTGCCGCGAAGCGGTACCTGCGGTGGCCCGGGAGGGACTGAGAGCCATGTATAGAGAACCTCGGAGAGGTTCACCCCCGGCAGTACACTGTTCGACCTCTCCGAGGTCGTTGCGCTGTCCAATCAGACGAGCTACTCGTAGCTTGTAGCTCGTAGCTGCGTAGCCGTAGCTCGTCACTGCGCGCTCCGCGCGCTTAATATGAATTGTTGAACTTCAATATTAATAGACAAAAGAGATGAGAAAAATTGTATTTGGATTGCTGCTATTGGCAAGTTGCTGTGGCAGCATACAGGCACAGGAAATTGTGCGCAGGGATACGACTATCGTTGAAACGGAACGTACGCCCCAACCCACGGACGACCATTACCGGATTGTGACGAACCGCTTTTGGGACAATTGGTTTATCCTGGCCAACGTAGGCGGTCATGCCTTCTTGGGCGATTATGGCAGTGTGGGAAAATTTTCGGGGTTGCTGTCGCCCGACTTCAATGTTGGCGTAGGTAAGTGGTTTACGCCGGGCATCGGTGCCAAAGTGCAGTTTGGCATCGGGAACTCGAAGGGGTACAGCAAGGAGAGTACACTCTTTACCGATGGCGACTGGCTGACCAACAGCGACGGGGTGCAATACCTGAAATCGAAAATGAAGTGGTGGGACCTGAACGTAAACGCCATGTTCAACCTGTCGCGCCTGTTCAAGGGTTACGAAGGGAAAAACTCGGACAATCTGAAGAACCAGTTCATTGCTTCGGTAGGCATCGGTGCATTGCATCACTACGGCATCCCGCAGCAACGCAACGAGTGGAGCGGACACTTTGAATTGCAGTACAGCCGCTTCTTCGACAAGGCAAAGAGCTTTTCGCTGGACCTGAAGGCGCGTGCCATGGTGTATCAGACCAACTTCGATGGCATCACGTTGAAGCAAAATGGTGAAAAGAGCGTTTGGTTTGACTCCAACATCGGGCTGAGCGTGGGCTTTACCTACTACTTCAAGAAACGCCACTGGGATCGCTGCATGCCGTGCGAAAACCCCGTCTACATCAACAACGTGATTGCTCCGGCTGCAATACCGGTAAGCGACTGCCCGGAATATGGCGTACTGGAATTCTTTGTGTTCTTCCCCAACAACTACTCAGGCCGCAACGATGCACCTACCATGGTAGACGAACCGGTGAATGCCATAGACTACCTGGCATCGGGTATCTTTACGCAAACCAAGTTTGACGATGCGGACGCTGTGGCCCAACGGCTGGCTTCGGGACGGTCGTTGTCGGGATTGCGCACTTCCGATGTGCCGACAGAGAAAGCCGGTACGGCAGTTGAAATTACAGGGTTGACACGTGGTTATGAAATGTCGCAACAGCCCATCTCGCTCCCCATGGACGAGGAGAGCATGAACCGCTTCAAAGAGCAAACCGGCTACTACTATGCACCCATGTATTGCCAGGGAAATACCTGGTACTACCGCGTGGATAAGGAGACAGCCATGCAACGCCTGATAAGCGACGACAACTATAAGGAAGTGCAGTCGTTCGGCCTGAATGCCCACGACGGACTGGGCATTGTGGAACAGAACATGCGCCCCGACCCCGACTCGGAACTCTACAGCTTTGCCGATATCTATGCCGCCATAGAGGAGAATGCGGGCAACGTGGCACAGGCCAGCGACTCGGCTGCCGTAGACCGTCTGACCGACATCTTCGAGAAAGGGCGTGTGCTCTATGTAGTGGCCGAAGGTCTGGCTACCAGCCAAGACAACTTTATCGGCGAGAATGCCGAGGAAATCGGTCTGGAGCGTAACAAGGCGTTGGCCTACAACCGTGCCTTTACTGTGGTGAACTGGCTGAAAACGAACGGCAAGTTCCAAAAAGTGCCCGGCAATGCATTCATCGTAAACGCACTGGTCAATCCGGTGGTGGAAGTGAACGACTCCAGCGTGCAGGGCTTGAACGCTAAGGTAAGACGCAGCGTGAAGGTACGTATTTACTATGCGATAGATTGAACGAGAAAAGTCACCGTGAGGTGATTTCCCGGCCTGTAGTGCTTAGCGAAGCCGCAGGTTTCGCTTGCCGTATTACGGCAAGTGTTTGTTTGTTTTGTTTGCGGAGGGTACGTCGAAAGGCGTACCCTCTATTTTTTTAATGAAGAATTAAGAATGATGAATGAAGAATCAAGAATCGGGCTACACTGTCCTTCCTCATGGTAAATTCTTCATTCATCATTCTTAATTCTTAATTCTTCATTCTTAATTTAAAAAATGAAACAATATTTTGACAACGACATTCTACTGGGAGAGGTGGCCGGACTGCTTCGCGAAGGCAAGAAAGTGACCATTTCCGTCAGGGGAAACAGCATGCGGCCTTTTCTTGCCGACGGACGGGACAGCGTGGTGCTACAGCGTTGCCCGCCGGCCGATGAAGGCAGTCTGCGCCGTGGCGCCGTGGTACTTGCCCCGGTGAAAAACCGTAGGGGGTGGGTGCTGCACCGCGTGGTGGCGCGGCGTGGCCAACACCTTACTTTGCAGGGCGACAACAACCGGGAGACGGAAACTGCCATGGTAAAGGACGTGGCCGGTGTGGCCGTAGCCATGGTGCGCAAGGGGAAGACGTATCCCGTAGACGGGTGGCAGTGGCGCCTGTATTCGCGTGTATGGATGGTCCGGATGGCCTGCCGACGCTGGGGACTTCGTGCCAGGAAGCTACCAGCCTACTTGTGGCAGGTGCTGGGCGGATACCGGTGGAGTGTGTTGTTGAGTTGCCTGACCGGGGTAGCGTCCGTAGGGCTGGGGCTGGCCTTTATCTACCTCTCCAAGCTGGCCATCGACGCGGCGGTTGCCGAAGCGGGTAGCGGTGTCTTGGGCTATGCCGTCCTGCTGGTAGCGGTCACACTGTTGCAATTGGCAGTCAACGCAGCCGACAACTGGATAGCTGTGCGCACCCAGATACGCGTGGGAAACGCCTTGCGCAGCAAGCTGCTCGCCCACCTGCTGCACAGCCGCTGGAGCGAACTGGAGCGTTTCCACACGGGCGATGTGGTGAACAGGGTGGAGAGCGATGCCTCGGCCTTGGTGGGACTGCTGACCGCCTCCATACCCGCCCTTGCCGTCATGGGGCTGCAACTGCTGGCGGCACTGGTGTTTTTTTGCTACCTGGATGCCCGTCTGCCCTGGATTGTGGTAGGCGTGCTGCCTCTGTTTCTGCTGGGTAGCCGGTGGTACATGAAGCGCATGTACCTGTACACCGGCAAACTGCGCCAGCAGGATAGCCGCATTCAAGCCATCATACAAGAGAGCTTGCAGCAGCGCAGCGTGGTGAAAGCCTTGGAGCTGGGCGAAGAACGCCTGCGCAGGCTGGACAGGCAGCAGGAATCCTTGCGGATGCGGCTGATGAAGCGCACGCGTTTCTCCATCCTGTCGCGCTCCCTGGCATCGGCAGCCTTCTCGGGTGGCTACCTGGCGGCGTTCCTATGGGGCGTGTGGGGGCTGGGGGCGGGCAGCATCACCTTCGGCACCATGGCCGCCTTCTTGCAGTTGGTGGGCAAGATACAACAACCCGTGTGGGACATGGCGCGCCTCCTGCCTTCGCTGGCCGGAGGACTGGCTTCGGTGCGCCGCTTGCGCGAACTGGAGGCGCTGGCGGCAGAGGATGACGGCGGCAGCCTGCCCTTTGCCGACACACCCGATGTGGTGGTAGACGGCATTACCTACGCTTATGCCCAAGGCGACCGGCCCATATTCCGGGACTTTTCATGCCGTTTCCCGGCCGGAAGCCGGACGGCTGTTGTGGGAGAGACGGGTAGAGGAAAGACTACCCTGGTGAGGTTACTGCTGGCCTTCGATGTGCCACAAGCCGGGCGCATCAGCCTTTGCGGAGCGCAGCAGGGCGAGGCCGTGACGGTATCGGCACGCACACGCTGCAACTTCACCTACGTGCCGCAGGGCAACACACTGTTCAGCGGCACGCTGCGCGACAACCTGCGAATGGGCAATCTCAGTGCCACGACCGATGATATGCGCCGCGCACTGCATGCAGCCGCGGCCGACTTCGTCTTTGCGCTTCCCCACGGCCTGGACACCTTCATCGGCGAGCAAGGCAGCGGCTTGAGCGAGGGACAGGCACAGCGCGTGGCCATAGCCCGTGCCCTGCTGCGCGACAGCCCCATCCTGTTGCTGGACGAAGCCACTTCGGCGCTCGATGAAGACACAGAGCGGCAACTGATGGAAAATCTGGAGAGGGAATATACCGGCAAGACTTTTATCTTCGTCACCCACCATGCAGCAGTGGTGGCACGGTGCGGGCAGGTGATCAATCTTGAACAATCGTAACAACGCCCAACTCCTCCAGCCGGAGCAGGAGTTGCCGGGTGTCGGCCAGGGCCGCGAGGCTGTCCACATCGTATTCGTCGGTCAGGCTGCCGGCCAAGGCTTCGTCGGTGGCCGAACCGGCTTCCTGCAGCTTGCGGACGAGGAAGGCCGACGTGTCGTTCAGCATCAGTATTTTGGAAAAGTCTATCTGGTCGCCGCACCCTATCAGGATGCTTTCGCCCGCAATGGTGCGGACCAAAAAGTCTGGGTGAATGGTTGCTTTCATGTTACTTATTTTAAAAAGCGATTTCCCGCCAAGTTCCAAAAGCTTAATTTAGCTACTTCTTTTGCTTCATTCAAATTATCGTAGGCTTTCTGAACCCGATAGTTTATGATTGCTTTCTTTTCTTCATTGCTCAGCATAATGCAATACCGTCTTGTTCTACATTTTTATAAAAAATAGAAAAACTGCGCTTAGCCCAATCTTTTAAAGTATACAGTATGGGGTGTATTTGTACGTCGATTTTCCATCCTAACTCAAAAAGAGGATATGCATACCTGTCGTAATCTGCTTCATCCAATTTGTCTTTATCAAGCAAGACACTACTGTCCCGTAAAAGTGGATAAATAGTTCTTTGAAACTATTGAAATATAGTCAATTACACGGTTTTTTGAAATGAAACGGACTTGATTTTGCAACTTTGCAGTCTAATACAAATGGCTGCTA
>CALUIF010000006.1 GCA_944320635.1 uncultured Bacteroides sp.
CATCATAAGGTCATTATTTGAAGTATCATAATGAAAGCATTTTCCGTCATTATGGACACACTGTAAAATTTCTGCATGATTAACACACTCTATAAGTGCTACAATTGGCGTATTATCCTTTCTATCAAAGCAAATAATCCTTGCCTTTCTTCCGTCCCTTGTGCGGACGGGTTTGCCCGCTTTGGCAGCTTCAAGGTCAAACATCTTTAAGTTTAGTTTATCCTCGCCAAACAGACACTCGTCAACAACTTTGTCAAATTCGGGAATATCTTCTTTTGCATCATGCATTCTATATTCTTCCATATCTTCTTTGGTTTGTTTTATTTCTATTGCTATTCGCTTGTGCTTATAATCACTTACATACATCAGTAAAGCATTTCCTTTACAGAAATTTACATCATACAGCTTATATTCTTGCATCCATACTAATCTTTCATATCCATGAATATTGCAAGTGAAAGGCTCTCCGACCTTTTCAAGTTTCTTGAAAATAACAGATTTGCCATCATTACGTAACTTGCTTGAACAAAAGCCCGTATTTTTAGCCACCTCTTTACTATAAGGACATGATTCTGACAAATCACATCCCGTACAATCATTATCGTCAGCTTCTATACACTGATACCATTCACCGTTGTACTCGAATATTTCTCCTATCTTGCGTTCCATAATTACCAAATTACTATTGCATCATCATATTCAGTTATTGTATCAGGTTCTTCAGAATTCCCCTCAGCAGACACCCGTACTTCCTTTGACTTATCTTCCACTTTCTGAAGCTCATCAATCAATTCCTGTACTGTCATTGTTTAGTCCTCCTTAACTTTCGGTTTATACTCATGCGTCTCTTCGTCGTACTCGTAGCAGTCGGGACAATATGCCTCGTGATTGACTATGAGCCATCCTGAATCAAATGCCGCTGTCCGTGCTGTAGCCTTGCTTTTCCATGCTATAATACCACTTGATTCAGCACATGGTTTTCCACACCTATCGCATATGGCCTGATACATCGTCATTTCGCGTATCATTCCTTTTCCTCCTTCCTTTCAACAAACAAATAGCATTTGCCATTCTTATATGCAGGCATTACCCACCATATCGAATAACGGAATTCACGCATCGCTTTTTGCCCAAGAATATACCTTTTACATCTTTCCCGTAACGGGCACATAGCAATGGCACCATCATTGCGTCCTGTACACATATCCATGTCGTAGCTCATTCCTTTCTATTCTTTGTGATTATCTTCGCCTCTTTCAAGGTCATTCCATTCTTCACCAGTTCAATCGTCCTGTCTCTACCAAGTTTCTTGTAAATTGGTATCCAGTCCTTGCGTACAAGGTCGGCAGGCTCTCCGGGAAGTATCGCCTTTCCTTCCTTCACATAGTGCTTGCTACGCGGGTCAGACAGCTCTTCCAATGTTATACCATCCTTATTGACGATTTTGTACTCATCACCATTCACTTTCATTCCGCCATAATAGCGGGCAATGGACAAATATGAGTTAGCCCAATATTCCTCAGCCATTATTACTGCACTCATTTTGTTTCCTCCTTCTCAATCTGTTCTCTTGTCATAATGATATAGTTTTAATTAAAATCCTGTTTGCTTTCAAGCCGAAATGGCCTTGGCAATCAACTCACCGTCGAGCAGCTTGCGCGCCAGCACGTCGATGGCGGCAAGGCATTCGGGCGTGTTCAAGTCCACGGCAGGGGGAATGCGGAACGTCCGCATCAACTCGTCCAGCAGCCGCAATAGGTTTGTCAACCGCAGGTAACTAAGGTGGAAGCTGCGGAAACGCGGGTCTTTCCCGCGCAGTTCCTCCAGCCGTTTGTCGAATTGCTTACAGGCGAAATCGCATAGGGTGCGTGCCGTTTCCAGTTTGGAAAGGACATCCGAATGCTCCACGTTGTGCTTATCCATTTCTCGTTTAATGCTCCAGTACAGGATTTGCACGTGCCGGTTCACTTCTTCTGCGAATGTTTCGTTGGCATCGGCGAAGAACGTACAGCGGTCGCTGATGATTTCGTTCACCAGCCTCTCGTATGATTTCTGCGCCAGGACGGCTTGACGTGCAAGCTGCTTGGTTCGTTGCCGGAAAAGAGGGGATTTCTCCAGCCGGGAGAATGCGTCGATAATCTCCCCGCAAACGATGTCATTTGTAAACAGTATGTTGTAGGTGCAGGGTACAACCATCGGTTCGTACTTGCTGACAATTTGGTTGGCTTGGTCTATGGTCATGGTTATTATTCTGTAAATTGAAATTCTTGCTGTTTGAGCGTTCCTTTTGGCGTCTTGATTTCGCCCAGGCATTCGCGGCGGAAACGCTCTTCCTGGGAGTCGAAGTATTCCTTGTCTATCTCGGTAGCGTAGAAGTCAAATCCCATCTTGTAGGCTGCTATGCGACTGGAACCGCTGCCAAGCTGAGTGTCGAGGATGCGGTCGCCGGTAGTGGCGTACTTCTTCAGTATCCAAGCGTACAGGGCAACAGGTTTCTGCGTGGGATGGATTTTGACCTCTTTATTGGCACCCCCTGTATTTGAAATCCTTATGATTGCCGCAGGGAAGTCGAAAGAAGTCCATGCCAGTTCAAACTGCGAGAAGTTTTCCCAGGGCTGCAGCTTGTCCCAACAGACGATTCCCCTTGTAGGGGGAAGGTCGAAGTAGTTACCTCCCCAAATGACTTGGTTCTTGCTGACGCGGAAAAGCTCGTCGAAATATTCTTTGCCCGGCGGATTGAAATCCCAGTCACAAGGCATGGTATTTAATGCACGGTTTTTCAGCTTCCCGGCTCCTTGGTTCAATCTCCCTTTCTTCAATCGTTGCGCCACGCTTTCTCCGTTGTAGCCTCCATGTTTCCTGTTCATGTTGGTTCCCATTGTCATGTTTGGCGCATTTATTCCGTATGGCGGGTCGACTACGGCAAGGTCAAAGAACTTGTCGGGTATGGAGCGCATATACTCCATGCAGTCCATGTTGTAAACTTCACTTATTGGCATAAAATTATGGGTATAAAAAAGCCCGCTTCGGTGTGAGGCGGGCATGAAAAAGGCGGTGCCGGAGGGCATCGCCTTTTTTAAAAGTTGTGATTACACTTTAAATGGTTGATAGGAATAATTCAAGGCTTTTCATGTCCTTGATTTCTTTCACTTCCGATTTGTCATTTATTGACGTCCTTTTACTTTCACGTCCTTGTGTTACAGCGGTCAACATAGACTTGACAAATTCAGACTCATTGATTAATTTTAGATTACAATGTTCTTTCATCACATTATACAATTCGTCAGTAAATGAACGTGATATAAATGTTACGTTGGCAAAGTCAAGTACAATTCTACCATTCAATCCATCTATAACCGACCGGATTATGTTGGCATTGGCACGAGAACGGATGTCAGTGCCTATCAGTTCTGAAATCTTGAATACTTTATCCATAACGTTTATGTTTTATCTGACATACTTGCTATAATTAAAATCCATTGGCACCCGCACGGGAATCCTCATCAATATGATAGTCCCGTTCCAGTTAATCGTTGCGGGCAATTTGACAGAAACGCTTCCACTTCCGTCATGTCTGTGGAAGGCTCCACCGGACAATATGAAGAATGAACCATGAAGGCCATTTACGAGCATTTCTTTTGAAGAAGACAAGCCATACCCCCTGTTTTCCGCCCCAGGGAGGTTTTTAGTGGACTTTCCCTCTGTCGCCATCTTCAAAGCCTTTGCTTCATCCCCACATATTTCATCAAGGTATTTGCCAGAACGGACATAACTGCTGAATATGGTGATTCCGTCATCTGCTACGACTAAATCGATACAACCTTCTTTCTTCAAATATTGTGCAAATATATAGCCATACCTTCCTTTTGAATGCTCGTTCATGTTATCAACCAGTTCACCTAAAAGATATGATAAAGGGGTGGTAATTCGGGTGTCGGCTTTGCTTTGTCTGCAAATGACCCTTTGCAAAATACTCTGTAAGGCGTCTATATTGCTTTTGCATAGCTCGAATTTGCAAACAGGTATATAGCTCCTTGAAATATATGGTTCCAAGATGGATGCTAAATCCATGTCTTCCTTTATAAGCAAGGGGTCTTCGAACCGTACCAATTCCAGATATCTGGAAATTCGTGCCGGAATATCTTTGCATGTAATGCTATTCCCGCAGTTTTGCTTATAAATAGCCAATGGCGCAAGATAGAAAGGGTGGAAAAATGCAGCATCTTTCAAATCCCATTCCAAGTTTTCATCCGCATGTTTTTCCACTTGGATGATAACTTTGAACAAGTGGTTGAAAGCACTTCCAATCTTGTCATCTCTGTCTACATTTGGTATGTTTACCTTGCCATTCATAATTTAGCGTACAAAAAACTCATAGATATGATTTGTTTTAAACGGCATATCCATGAGAAAACAGTCTTTTTATTTTTATGCTGCAAATATAGATATAACTTTCAAACATCCCAAAGAATGCAACCCAATAGCGCATGAAAATTGTGCTTTATTGTGCTTTATTGCGTCTTATTTCGCAGTAATAATACCCGGTATTGTTCCAAACTCGCTCTTAAACCTTATCCCGATGAATCCCCTCCGCTCGACCTCTCGCAACAGCTCCATATCTTCGGATGCTACCGTGGTGAGTGTTTCCCGATTTATTGTCATACCGGAAGGAATGTGGAATCTTTCACGGATGCGGCGAATCATTTCTTGGTTTCGCGTGTGCCAAACGATAGTGAGGCGGATAGGTTCGCAATTATTCATCTTTTTTCCTTTCCGCTTCTTTTTCGTAGAAGCGTTCAAGGTTTTCACGAGCCTTGTCATGCTTTCGTTTTTCCAGTTCTGCAATCAGTCCGTCAGATAAGTCGAGCAGATGTTTTGCTTCCCGGTTTCCTTCTTTTGCCCGCCGTTCAAGTTCGGCTCGGTATTCAGCGTAAAATATTCCCTGTGTAGGTTTGGCTTCTTCGGAAAGGTATGCCTTGTGCTCGTTGTAGCTCTGTTCAGATGCCACGGTGCAGCGTTCCCGGTTGTATTCCCGGAGCCATCCCATGATGATTTGTCCGTCTATCCGGTTGTATAGTTTGCCGTACTTGCCTTTCATGGCGTTACGGAAGCAGAGGGTGATGTCGTCGGCCTGCATGTAGGGGTATTCCTCCAGAATGAAATCCACGGTCAGTGCTATCTGTGTGTCGTTCATGTCATTGCCTGCGTTGAAGAAGTCCAGCATATCGTTCAGGATGAGCACGAGCACGGCGCGTGCTATTGCCTCGCCTCTTTCCCTACCCAGCGTGGCCAGTGCGGGCATCCCGCTGGAGAACACATCAGAAACCGTCTTTGGCGGCATCTGCGGCAAGTATCTCTGTCGCAAGATTTGCAAGGCTCTTTCTTGATTCTCGCCTTGCCTGGTTGGTGTCAGTACGTTTGTCATTGTAGTTTCCTTTTTCTCGTTTTGCCCATGTGGCAAGCCTAAGTCCGACTTCCCATGTTTCTTGTTTTTCATACCGCATTTTTGTCTGCGATTTGTTCATTTCCGACCAATAGTCGAAGAATGAACGAACCATTTCTTTGCCATATCGCTCCACATAAGGAATAAGCGTGTTGTAAAACTCTCCTTTACGCTTGAGCGTAGCGGCGCGAGCCGCGGCAAGTTTTCCGGCTTGTTCGGCTTTCTTTTCTTCCACGCAAGTGGAAGTTTCTTTCTTTTCTTCTTCAGGTTTTGCTTTACTTTTCCTTCTCTTTACTTTTATAACTTTACTTTGTTCATTACTCACGGGATTAATTGAATTATTCACGTGAAAAATTGAATTATTCACGGTATTAATTAAATATTCGGGGATAATTTCCGTTTCTGTCCGTTGTCTTGTTATCTCGAAAAAACGCTTCTGTATGCCGGATGATGTCAGTATTCCATACGCAGAGTGTTTCTCCACGTCAAAGAACCCAACTTGTACAGCTTTTAGCAAAACCTCTTTGACACAACCCTCAGACACCCCAACTTCGTCAGCGATGCAAAAAGGAAGGTCTTCATCCCACAAGATGTAATACCCATTGTCTCGGTAGATATTACACAGCAGGCAGATTAATACTGATGCTGCATTCGGACCACAGGCGCGTGCTATCTTTCGTATCTTGACATCGGAAAAGAAACCTGTGTCGAGCGGAAAGTAATCAATGCCCTGTTTGATTGGTCGGCCAGCCATAATTATTTGTCATTTTAATATCCTGTCTTGTTCAGTCTCAGCCCCTCCCGCTCGTAGGAGAGCAGCGTGCGCAGCGCGTCGAGCTGGTGGGTGGCGGAGGCGTTGAGCCGGTCTAAAGTATCCACCAGAAAGGCCTCGTCCTCGGCGATGCTGTCCAGCAGGGCGTTCTGCACCTTGGCCGACAGGCAGTTCTCGCGGGCTATGGCGATGATGGTGTTCTGTATCTCTTCGGATTTCCTTTTGCGGAGCATGCGCTTGGCCGTGGCGAGCATTTCGCCCGTCCTTGCCACGTAGGCCATGGTGTCGGCTATCCTTTGCTGTATCTCCTCGGGGCTGCCTTGGAGGGTGGCCTGCAGGTAGGAGCTGATTTCCCCCGCTTCGGCTGTGAGGTCTTGAATGGTGTTCGTCATAAGTTGTCCATGTAGTTGGTTACTGCGTGTATGAATTCGTCGAGCGAGCGGCAGAGTACGTATTTGTTCCCGGCCTGCTCCACTTCCATTTGCCACCGGCGCTGGGTGTCTTGCTGGCGGCCGCTGCGAGTTTTCATCTCGATGCAGAGGGAGCCGTAGAAGCGGCTGGGAACCAGCAGGATGAGGTCGGACACGCCTGCGGTGACGCCTTCGTCTTTCAGTCTCGAGCCGGTCACCGCATCCCGGCGACCGCCGTTGGGCACGGCGAAGAGCAGGTGGCGGTGCTTGGGGTATTTGGCGCGGAACCAGCGCACGCAGGTGCTTTGCAGCCGATGCTCTTCGTCGCGGCTTTTGGCGCGGGACGATGGATGTCTGGCAATGTTTAGCATTTCTTCGTAGGTCATAA
>CALUIF010000007.1 GCA_944320635.1 uncultured Bacteroides sp.
AGGGCGTAAAAAAGGCATAGAAACCAAGAACCCCATAAACGCAAAAAGCGTGCAACTCATTGAGCTGCACGCTTTTGCTTGCGATTTAGTATGTATTTACTTATCGGAATCATTTGACTTCCTCAAAGTCTGCATCTTGAACATTATCCTTATTGTTACCTGCGTTCTGGTTATTGTTTGTCTGACCTGCATTTTGATTACTTGCCTGAGTACCACTTTGAGCGTACATTTCTGCGCTGGCGGCTTGGAAGGCTGTGTTCAATTCGGCCATCGCGCTATCAATAGCTGCAAGGTCTTGAGACTTGTGGGCATCCTTCAGTTTCTGCAAAGCTGCCTCGATAGGAGCTTTCTTATCGGCAGGAATCTTATCGCCCAAGTCTTTCAACTGATTCTCGGTTGTGAAAATCATGGAGTCTGCCTGGTTCAGCTTATCCACTTTCTCACGTTCCTTCTTATCTGCTTCGGCATTGGCGGTAGCTTCTGCCTTCATACGTTCGATTTCTTCCTTGCTCAAACCACTGGAAGCCTCGATGCGGATGGCTTGCTCTTTGCCTGTGGCCTTATCCTTGGCAGATACCTTCAGGATACCGTTGGCATCGATGTCAAACGTAACTTCGATCTGAGGAACACCACGGCGGGCAGGGGCAATACCTGTCAGGTTAAACTGTCCGATGGACTTATTCTGAGCAGCCATTGGACGTTCACCTTGCAATACGTGGATGGTAACTTCCGTCTGGTTATCGGCTGCGGTAGAGAATACTTCGCTCTTCTTGCACGGGATAGTCGTGTTGGCATCAATCAGTTTGGTCATGACACCGCCCATGGTTTCGATACCCAAAGTCAACGGAGTGACATCCAGCAAGACGATGTTTCCTACACCTGCTTCTTTGTTCAATACGGCACCTTGAATGGCAGCACCTACGGCTACTACTTCATCGGGATTAACGCCTTTGGAAGGAACCTTACCGAAATAGTCTTGAACTAACTGCTGAACGGCCGGTATACGGGAGGAACCACCTACCAAGATGACTTCATCAATGTCTGAAGTGCTCAGACCTGCATCACTGACAGCCTTCTTGCACGGCTCCAAGCAAGCTTGGATCAAGTCGTGGCAGAGTTGCTCAAACTTGGCACGTGTCAATGTCTTAACCAAGTGTTTGGGCACACCGCCTACAGGCATGATGTAAGGCAGGTTGATTTCGGTGGAGGTAGAAGAAGACAACTCAATCTTGGCCTTCTCGGCAGCCTCCTTCAAGCGTTGCATAGCCATCGGATCGGTTGTCAAGTCGGCGCCTTCGTCGTTCTTGAACTCCTGTACCAGCCAGTTGATGATAGCTTGGTCAAAGTCGTCACCACCCAAGTGGGTATCACCGTTGGTAGACAATACTTCGAACACACCGCCACCGAATTCCAAGATAGAGATATCAAATGTACCACCACCGAGGTCGAACACAGCTACCTTCATATCCTTGTTGGCCTTGTCGATGCCATAAGCCAGAGCGGCTGCCGTAGGTTCGTTTACGATACGTTTAACGTCCAATCCGGCAATCTGTCCGGCCTCTTTCGTGGCCTGACGCTGGGAGTCTGAGAAGTAGGCCGGTACCGTGATAACGGCTTCCGTAACTTCCTGTCCCAGATAGTCCTCGGCCGTCTTCTTCATCTTCTGCAGAACCATTGCGGAGATTTCCTGCGGAGTGTAGTGACGCCCGTCGATGTCTACACGAGGCATGTTGTTGTCGTTTACTACCGGATAGGGCACACGCGATACTTCTTTTTGTACTTGTTGCCAATTTTCACCCATGAAACGCTTGATGGAGTAAATCGTGCGCTTCGGGTTTGTGATGGCCTGACGCTTGGCGGGGTCGCCCACCTTGCGTTCGCCACCGTCTACAAACGCTACTACTGAAGGAGTAGTACGCTTGCCTTCGCTATTTGCAATTACTACAGGTTCGTTGCCTTCGAATACGGCCACGCAAGAGTTTGTAGTTCCTAAGTCAATACCAATAATCTTTCCCATGATCTTATTCTTTTTTTATTTGTTATTATTCGGTTTCTTTTCGCCTTGCTTCGTCGGCAAGACGTTTACGAAAGAACAAACCGCGTGCCAAAGCCCCGCTATGCGGCAATGCCTTTAAAAGGCTGACAAATATCTGTCACTTTGGCAGTATGGAAGCCCGGTCCGATGAATATCCGCAATGAAGCCAATGTCTTGCCATTGCCTTTCCCGTCACATGACTGTGTCAAAGTACGGAGAAGAAATAGCATCATCTTAGATGATGGATAGAATCAAGTTACTTGATGGTAGGAATCATGTTACTTGATTCTATACCTTGCCGCCGGGTAGGCGCGGCCAAGTCAAGGAGCAGGCATGGGCTTGGTCTGCCAGCGTGTGCACACATATCTTTTCTTTTTTAGGCGTCAGGCATGATAATCGGAGTTTTTTGCCTAAGTTTGCACTCGCTTTAGCAATAAACTACCAATATAAAAACATGAAACGCCGTGGCAGAAATTAAAAGAACCAGAGTACCGAAGAGCAAAACCCCACAACCCGTTACCGACTACGGGCGAATCCAACCGCAGGCTCCCGAGCTGGAGGAGGCCGTGCTGGGTGCCTTGATGATTGAGCGTGATGCCTATTCGCAGGTGAGCGAGATATTGCGTCCGGAGTCATTCTACGAGCATCGCCACCAGCTTATCTATGCAGCCATCACCGATTTGGCCGTCAACCAAAAGCCTATCGACATCCTTACCGTGAAAGACCAATTGGCCAAACGCGGCGAGCTGGACGAGGTGGGAGGCCCTTTCTACATCACGCAGCTTAGCAGCAAGGTGGCATCGTCGGCCCATATAGAGTATCATGCCCGCATCATTGCGCAGAAAGCCCTTGCCCGCGAGCTGATAACCTACACCAGCTACATACAGAGCAAGGCGTTCGACGAGACAATCGACGTGGACGACCTCATGCAGGATGCCGAGGGAAAGCTGTTCGAGATTTCCCAGCAGAACATGAAGAAGGACTACACGCAGATAAACCCGGTCATTTCCGAAGCCTACCACCTGATGCAGAAGGCCGCGGCACGTACCGACGGATTGAGCGGACTGGAGAGCGGTTTCCACAAGCTGGACAAGATAACATCCGGCTGGCAGAACTCCGACCTCATCATCATAGCCGCGCGGCCTGCCATGGGAAAGACGGCCTTCGTGCTCTCCATGGCAAAGAACATTGCGGTAGACTTCCACAACCCGGTGGCCCTCTTTTCCCTTGAGATGAGCAACGTACAGCTGGTGAACCGCTTGATATCGAACGTTTGCGAAATTCCCAGCGACAAGATAAAGAGTGGACAACTGGCCGACTATGAGTGGCAGCAATTGGACTACAAGTTGCGCGACCTGATTGACGCCCCCCTTTATGTGGACGACACGCCTTCGCTCTCGGTGTTTGAGCTGCGCACGAAGGCGCGCAGGCTGGTGAGGGAGCATGGGGTGAAGGTTATCATCATCGACTACCTCCAGCTGATGAACGCCAGCGGCATGTCGTTCGGAAGCCGGCAGGAAGAGGTGAGCACCATTTCCCGTTCGCTTAAGGGGCTGGCCAAGGAGCTGAACATTCCTATCATTGCCCTTTCGCAGTTGAACCGTGGTGTGGAGAACCGCGAAGGCGAGGAGGGCAAACGTCCGCAACTGAGCGACCTGCGCGAATCGGGTGCCATCGAGCAGGATGCCGACATGGTGTGCTTCATCCACAGGCCGGAGTATTACAAGATATACCAGTCGCAGGATGGTACCGACCTGCGCGGCATGGCGGAAATCATCATTGCCAAGCACCGCAATGGCGCGGTGGGCGACGTAAGGCTGCGTTTCATCGGGCAGTACACGCGTTTCCAGAATCCGGAAGACGACCTCATTGCGCCTCCGCCCACTTCGGAGGGGGGAGGCATCATGCGCGGCTCCAGCATGAATGCCCCCATTGGCTCGACTGCCACTCCACCGCCCCCGGCACCCGATTTTGCCCCGCAGGCTGGCAATCCTTTCGGTAGTAGCCAGGAAGGGCCGCTGCCGTTCTAAGGGGAGGGCTTGTAGAGTGGTTCCCGAGGCGTTTTCTTAGTGGCGGAGTGCTGTCTTCTTAGCGACGGGACGCTATCTTCTTAGCGACGGAGTGCTATCTTTGGGGAGTTGGGAGGCTGCTGTACCGGCACTGATGCCATAGGATGTTTGGGGTAAAAACGATACAGGCGAAGGTCTCTGTAATGGAGTCTTCGCCTGTGTTGTATATATCCCTAAGCGTATAGGGAAATCATTCTTTCTTCAGCCAGCGGTCGAGCCAGGAGAAGAAGGTGCGTTGCCACAGCACGCCGTTCTGAGGCTTCAGCACCCAGTGGTTTTCGTCGGGGAAGATGAGCAGCTCTGCCGGGATGCCGCGCAGCTTGGCCGCATTGAACGCCGCCATGGCCTGGTTGGCCAGGATGCGGTAGTCGCGCTCGCCGTGGATGCAAAGGATGGGCGTGTCCCACTTATCCACGAAGCGGTGGGGCGAATTGGCAAAGGTGCGTTGGGCCGTCCGGTTGTCTTTCTCCCAATAGGCGCCTCCCATGTCCCAGTTGGCAAACCACATCTCTTCGGTCTCCAGGTATTGCATCTCCATGTTGAAGATGCCGTCGTGGGCAATGAATGCCTTGAAGCGCCCGTTGTGGTGGCCAGCCATCCAGTAGACGGTGAAGCCTCCGAAGCTGGCGCCCACGCATCCCAGGCGGTTGCGGTCGATGAAGGGCTCCTTGCTCACTTCGTCGATGGCCGTGAGCAGATCTTTCATGCATTGGCCTCCGTAGTCTCCGCTGATGGCTTCGTTCCACTCTGTGCCGAAGCCCGGCATGCCGCGGCGGCAGGGGGCCACGATGATGTAGTCGTTGGCTGCCATCATCTGGAAGTTCCAGCGGTAGCTCCAGAATTGGCTAAGGGCGCTTTGCGGTCCGCCTTCGCAGTAGAGCAGGGCAGGGTACTGCTTTTGCGGGTCGAACTGTGGCGGGTAGATCACCCACACCAGCATGTCCTGTCCGTCCGTCGTCTTTATCCAACGGCTTTCCACGCGGCCCATTTCCACTTGGTCGTAGATGTGGCGGTTTTCCGTTGTCAGCTGTTTTACGGGGAATGGTTGCCTTATGCTGTCCGTGCTGTTCTGCCTGTTGTGTGTGTTGGTAAGGAACAGGCAGACCGGGACTGGTTTGCTGTCCAATTCCTCAATGGCATATATTTCGTCCGCTTGGCTCATGCTGTGGCGTGTCGCTATGAGCTTGTTTCCACAGGGAGCCACCGAGGCATAGTCGTGCATGCCGGCGGTCACTGCGCCTACCTGCTTCTCGTTTCCCAGTGCGATGTTGTAGATCTGCGCCGTGCCGTGCCATACGCCGGTGAAGTAGATGCTTTGCGAGTCATCGGCCCAGGCATAGGTATCGACGTTGGACGGGAAGCCTTGGCTGGCAAAGCGCTTTTCTCCCGTCTGCAGGTCCATCACCATCAGACGGTTCAAGTCGCTTTCATAGCCGTCGTGTTCCATGCTTTGCCAGGCAATGTATCGGCCGTCGGGCGAATATTGCGGATTGGTGTCATAACCTTTGTTGTCTTCGGTGATGTTACGCACTTCTTTGGTTTCTATATTATATATGTATATGTCCGAATTGGTGGAGAGGGCATAGTCTATCCCTGTCTTTTTGCGGCACGTATAGGCTACCGACTTGCTATCCGTGCTCCATGCCAGCTGCTCTATGCCGCCAAAGGGTTTCATGGGACTTTCGTAAGGTTCACCTTCCAGCAAGTCGCGCACATTGCTGATGCCTGTCCCGTCGAAGTCGGCCACAAAGGGGTGGGGGGCGGTCGTCACCCATTCGTCCCAATGCTTGTACATCAGGTCGTCCACAATGATGCCGCTGGCTTGTGGCAGGTCAGGATACTTGTCGGCAGTGCTCTTTACGGTCTTTACTTGAGAGATGAAAAGGAGTTTCTGTCCGTCGGGCGAAAAGGCAAAGCCCTCGATGTCGCCCGCGTAGTTGGTCAGCGGATGCCGGCCTGTGCCGTCGGGGTTCATCTCCCACACTTGGCTGGTGCCGCTTTCATTGCTAAGGAAAGCAAGTTTTTGTCCGTCTTTTATCCAGGCGGGTTGCGACTCAATGTATGGAGAAGTGGTCAGCTTTGTATTGCCTGTGCCGTCGGTATTCATAACAAAGACATCGGTGTTACTTTTGTTTTGCGGCACACTGTAATAACTCACGGTGTAGGCTATCTTCGTTGCGTCGGGCGAAGGTGCCACGCCGCCTATGCGCCCCATGGCCCAAAGGGCTTCGGGGGTAAGACGCTTGCCTTCAATGCTGATGTCCGAACGGCCTATCGGTGCGCCGGATTCTTGTGAGGTGCTTTGAGGCATATTGCCACAAGCTGCCAATGTCATAGTTGCTGACATAAGTAAAAAATGGGTTAGTTTCATAAAGGTATTATTATTTTAATTTGTATATCTTTAATTTGCACAAAGATACGGCTTCCCCTTCATTTTTCTGCTATTTTCATGGAAATATATGTATAGGTTGGCTGAAGACCGGAAATAATTTGTAAATTTGTCTGCCCTAATTAAAGAACAAGCATTATGAATGTTTATAAACCCGAGATTGCCGAGTTACTGTTGCAAGTAGAGAAAGCCTATGCCAAGCCACTCAACTCGTCTACCGATTTTGAAGAGTTCTCACTTCAGTTGAAGTATAGATTGGGTATGTCCATATCCGCATCTACATTGAAGCGTTTGTGGGGGTATGTGGGCGATACACATTCACCCCGTCCGCAAACTTTAGACATATTGGCCCGTTATTTGGGGCATGCTGACTTCAAAAACTTCTGTGCTTGGCTGAAGCATACCACTGCTTACAATTCCTCATTCTTTTCTGCCAAACGGATACTTGTGGAAGATTTGAATCCCGGCATGGAAGTAGAGATTGGCTGGTCGCCCAACCGCTATTTGCGCTTGCGTTATAAGGGAAATAATTTGTTTGAGGTACGTGAAGCTAAAGAGTCCAAGTTGGTGAGGGGAGATCTTTTCCGGGCTGTATCGTTCTTGATGGGACAACCTTTGTTTTTGCCATACGTAGAACGTGCAGGGAAGAGGCTTTCGCCTTTCATTGCCGGACGTAATGGAGGTTTAACCATGCTAAATAACGTAGTAAATGGGTGAAAGCAATTTATCATCCTGTTTTTTGGTTCTCGATACTTCGGACAGTAGTATTCAGGGCTTTACCGATAAAGAGGAAATTTATGAATCTGAGTTAGGGTATGCCCGTCTGTTCCGTTGTTCGCGTTATGGCAAGCTTCATATATTAAAAGGGCTTAAGCCTGTTTATATAGGCAATGTTTTTTACGAGCAAGCATTACGTAAGGAGTTTGAGATAGGCTATGGATTAGAGCATCCTCATATTGGTAGGGTATTGGGCTGGGAGACAGTTCCCACATTGGGGCATTGCATTGTGTTGGAGTACATAGACGGCATCACATTGCGTGCATTCATGGAACAGGGGAAACTGACAGAGGAGAATGCAAAGAAGATATTGCATGAAGTATGTGACGCTTTGGAATATCTTCATGAGAGACAAATTGTGCACCGGGATTTAAAACCGGACAATATTCTGATTACCTACAATGGCCTTAATGTGAAACTCATTGATTTCGGTTTGTCGGATAGTGATGATTACGAGATTTTGAAGTTTCCCGCAGGAACACGTTACTATTTGGCTCCTGAAGTCTTGCAACCCGGTCAGACATTGGATTGCCGTGCCGATATCTATTCGTTAGGTATCATCATGGGGGAGATGGCAGAGCGACTGCAAAGTAAAACAATGGCGGCTGTGTCGAGGAAATGTACGAGGAAAGAACCAGCTGAACGGTATGCATCAGCCGCTAAAGTAGCCCATGCACTCGAGTCCAAAAGCTTTTCCTTTGGGTGGGTAGTGTCGGCGGCTGTTTTATTGTTATTGGCCATTGCTTGTACCGTTTACTTGTTATATGTTAAGCAGGAGGTGGAGCATCCGGTACCTCTTCCAATATATGGCAATCATGCGGAATCGGTAGAACAATGGACGGATTCTATTCTTCCTCATTCTCTATAATCGTAACGAACTGTCCCCATTCTTTGTGGTTGCGATAAAGTGATAAACAGCCTGCCGGGACATGCAATGCACCTTCTGAGAGTAATAACTCCGCTCCGTTGAATGTATCTTCTTGACAATAGGGAGCAAAATCTGTAGCATGGACATAAAGATCACATAAGGCAAGACATCCATCGAAACAGTAAGAAGATAAATAATTTGTTTCACGCCCTAAAGCAATGCTCTTTAACCATTGACATTGCTGAAAACATCCGTAGGGTAGGATTTTTACTTCATCCGGCAATGTTAAGTGCTCTAAATGAGAACCACGGAAAGCATTCTTCCCTAAGTCTTTGAGTGATGCAGGGAGGTTTATTTGGCAGAGGCTCGTATATTGAAAAGCATAATCCCCAATCGCAGTTACACCGTCTGGCACTGTAAATTTACTGTCCCCTTTCCCTTCTGGATACCACATTAAAGTGGTTTGGTCTTTGTTATAAAGTATGCCGTCTATGGCGCAAAATCCTGCACATGAGGCGGGTACATCCACTTCACGCAGGCTGTCACATCCGGCCGAGGGTTGGAAGTGTACTAAAGCTGAAGGAAGCCGCAAATGCTTAAGTGCCGGACAATCTTCAAAGGCTCCTTCTTCAATAGTTTGGATTCCATCAGGTAAGAGAAGTTGTTGTAAGTAGTTACATTGCGCAAACATGCCTTTGCTTATTGTGTGGTCTGTAGTATAGCGGTTGCCGTCATAGCTATGTCCCCCCGCAATGATATTAGCGTCTCTTAGGTCTAATATTTCCAAGCGTCCGGATGTATCATTGCCCTCTCGGTCTTTGCCCATCATGTCGCGAAGATAGCCAATGTCGGTTCCGTTGAGTGGTCCGGCTATGCTCAACGTGGTGAAGCTATATTTATTTTCCTCACCAATAGCTTCTGCAAGCATACCTCCGTTTGTTACAATAATGGCTTCGTCCGTATGAAAATGAAAAGATGCGCTTCGGGTTTCACCAATATCATTCGTGGCATACGCCTGCACTTCATAGTCGGTATCTATTTGCAGATTGGAAAGACGTGTCTGATAGGTGGTATCTTCTGTCAGAGGAAGGCTGATGCAATATTCATTTGCATCGCCCGTCTTTCGATAATAGAGTCCTGTAGCTGTGAGTTTTTCTCCGCCGTTGTCTGTAATGTTGTAAGCCAGTGTAATACTGAGTGGACTTTGATTAAGCATTTGCAGGTCACTGAGCGTCGGTGCTATGTTGGGATGTGTACAGAACGTCTTGACTTCACTGCGTACTGTGCTGTAGCCGTTGCCAGCTTCCAGGCAATAGTAATAAGTACAGCCAGGTTGCAGGTCTGCCAGTATGGCTAAGGCATGCAGCTCATTTGGGTTACAGTCTTCAGTTTCTTTCATATCCGTTGTGAGTCCATAACGAAATCTTATGATTTTTATTGTGTCTTCTCCTTGAGGTTTCACTTCTCCTTGCAGCAAGGCACTGTTGCGGGTGATGTCCTTGGCCGGTTGTATGTCTAAAGCTGGAGGCAGATTCAATGGTTCATATTCATTTGTGCACCCCACTATCATGCTTATAATAATGAGGAAAAGGGCGTTTACTATGTGAAGCAAATGTGTCATATTCGGTATCTTCCTGTCTTATGTATCAAAAATGCAATCCTATTCCTATGGAGGCTTCCCAGTACTTCGCACGGATGGTCATGACTCCTACCGATAGGGCTAGACGGTAAAAGCGGTACAGGCAAC
This sequence comes from uncultured Bacteroides sp., assembly GCA_944320635.1. GTDB lineage: Bacteria > Bacteroidota > Bacteroidia > Bacteroidales > Bacteroidaceae > Bacteroides. The sequence continues at coordinate 9,886 of CALUIF010000007.1, forward strand.
CGGCTTCGGCAGAGAGACCGTGGTGAGTGTAATCCTTATTGCGTAGCCATGCACCATCGTATTGTTCCCATGCCATTGTGCGACATCCATAACCAATGCCTTCATATAGGCAAAATTCATCAATCAATCGGTGGATGCCTCCTGCCATTAGTGTCCAGCGGTTGTCTTTTGTCTTACCGCTGTAATAAGGTAAGTTTCCGTTTTCCAATCGCCCGTTTCTGTCACAGGTCTCGTGCGTGGCAGGTGATGAATGAAAGTCGGTTTGTGCCAATACATAAGATCCATGCCTTCTCATGGCTGCTAACCGAATGCCTAATGACGGATGTCCTTGGCGGATTCCTATATTGAGCAATCCTAAATAGTGCATACGTTCAAGTACACGGTATATATCTGGTGTCGCCGACTTGGGTGGCGTGATGGTACTGTGCACCAGTGTATCGAAGCCTACAGGGTGTGCAGGTAGAGGCTCAAGCTTCTTAGGCTGCCTATAGCCTATGGGGGGAATCAGTACTAATTCATACGTCATGCGTGACTCCAATGGTGCCGGGAACCGATAGTCGCGCATCACACCCCATTGTGGATGTTTAAGGGTGAGCAACCGGGTGCCGTGTGGCAAATATAGCCATATTTCTCCCACATCATTCCGGCGCTTGACGATACCCAATGGAGAAGAAAAAGCAAAATCTTCATTAGCCACCACTTTTACCAATGCACATGCTTCTCCATTCAGGTCGCGCACGGGGTCTATATAAGCACTGATATCATTAGGCAGCATGCGGAATGTGCGTACGCTGAACTCTTGGGCACGAACCTGTTTGCTGTCGGTAAGGCAGAGGAACAATGCTATCAGAAGGTTGATGCGTGACAAGTGGTATAGAATAGAAAAAGGCCTCATTCTAAATTAAAGTTACTGATGTTGAACTGTTCATTTTCTGGCAAAATGGTATGGTCGGCTTGCATACGGGGTTGCCAAGTACGGACATGAATTTGCGGGCAGGTTTTGTCACGGAAATCCCATAAAAGGAAAAGGTAGCCATCGTCCGAATAGATGTTCGATCGATATCGTTGCCTAAGACTGACGCCATAAATGCCTGGCCGTGTAGGATGCCGCATGATGTAGAAGTCGCTGAATGTCACGTCTATATTCTGGTTGGCATTAAAGACGTCCCGCAGTCTGTCCAAATATTCCCGCTTGCTCTTTACGTTATATACCACTTGCGAAGGAGACAAATAGTTTTTTTCTTCCTGTGGCGCTGTATGTACCACAGTGCCTACCACTATCAGGGCATGTTCACTGAACAGTTGCTCCAAAAAGTCTATGTCCTTCGTGGTGTACGATGTACGCAAGTGTTCTACATAATTCAATATCATCCGTCGATTCTTGGCATCAACCTCCTCCAGTTTACCCGATGTTACCTTGACTGCTTCTGTGTAGAACGGATGTTGGCGGGCTACCTTACGCCAGTCTTTTTGTTCAATCCGAATTTGGGTAGATGGACCAGTGTCCGGCTTCGCAGACTTGTGGGAATTGCGTGCAGTTGTTGTAGAGTCAGGCTCTGTATTCCTTTGTTTTTTGATAGTAAATATTTGAGGACGGTGGTGTCGGGCGGTAGGGGCTTCCATAATATGTGTATGAGGGGTACCCACGAGGTTTCCCTTCCGATCCATTAACCAATAATTTTTGCCTTGTCTCACCACGGCACATTGGTCGTGAAGATAATGGCCGATGGAGTCGTATTTGTGGGGGGTGACAGGATTGCCTTTAGCATCCAGTAGTTCCCATTGCCCTTCGCGACAGGCTGCTATCCGGTCGTTGCCTACTACTTGCATGTCTTCGTATAGGGTAGGGATGAGCGGCTTCCCTGTGTAGTCTGTGCTACCAGCACCGTCTGTTGTATGTACAATGACCATTTGATCACTGCTGCGGGAAGCACGGAAAATAAATTCCGGCAGATAGGAGAGTACGTTACCTTCTTTGTCCAAGAAACCCAGTTGTCCTGAACGTTGCTCTTTAAAAAGTAGCTTGTTGTCGGAGAAGCGGATGTCAAGCAAACAGCCGGACAGCCGGACTGAACCTTTCGGACGTCCATTCGTATCAATAATTTGAAATCCCGTTTCGCCTTGGTTATTGTTTATCCCGACCAATGCTATGTTTTCGTGATAATCATAAGCAATGTCATAAATGGGGGGAATGATAACGTTTCCCTGTATGTCCAAATAGCCATACTTCCCTTGTGAGGTGGCAAACAGGGCTCTTCCTTCGCTGAAGTTGTTTATTTGCACTATGTCGTATTGCGGGTATTGGGCTGTAGAGACAATGTCGTTCCCTTGCCGGTCAATGAGTAGAATAGGACCCTGCAGTTCCTCTTGTGCCAAGGTCACTTCATCAAAAAAATGTCCGATGCGTGCAAAACTTCTCGGACTTACAGGTCGGGACGGATTGTCCGTATGGTATAAGTGGAATCTTCCTTTTTCATCGGCTACGCTGAACATATCATTCACTACGGCAGATGGCGGTTGCGAGAAACTGCCCGCAGGCATAAGGAGTTGTCCGTCCTTGTCTAACAATCCCCATGATGCTTCATCGTCATCGCTGAAAGCCCATGCTTCCATCTCTTCCCCGGCAGTATGTTGGCAGGTACAGATAACAATGGCACCAGCCAATACTACCCATGCAGAAAGAAAATATGTGTACCATTTATGAATCATGTTGCAAAGATACTATTTTTCAAATGAGATGCCTTCCATCCTTTTCCCTTATAGCGAAGAAAAGTCAGAAGGCATCTCTCTCCTTTCTAATTAATTGATGAGTAAAGCAAAAAAGTTAAGGTCAGGATACGTTAGAGTTTGAATGTATATAGTTTACTTGGTCCAGTTTTCCAGTTCTCCTCCTATCTCTATCTTTATTTGTTCGGGGTTCTTGGACACGACGAGTTGCACGGTGTGTTGGATGCCGGCCTTGAACACGAACTTGCTCTCGTAAAGATAAGATACCCCTTGCATGACTACCTCTACCAAAGGTTGGCGGTTGTCCAAGCGTTGAGGCACTACAAGCACTGCATAGCGGTGGTTGCCCAAACTCCTGGCGCGTAGGCTTTGTGCAGTGGCATACGGGGCGCGTGTCACTACACCTGCGCTTAAGTCAATGGTTGCATCGGGCACGGTGTTGTGCAGGTACACCTCGGCTTCCTCAGGCAAATCTCCTTCATAATCTTCCCCTTTTACCAATTGGATGAGCATGCGGCTCATGCGGTGGGAGAAGGTCAGATTGACGGAGGTGTTGCTTGCCGAAACATTTTGGGAAGATGTCCACAGAAAGTCGCTTGCCTCGTAGCCTTCCGCCGTGCTTTGGTCTGTGGCCACGCTGAATGGCAGGTCGTCTACAGACGGTATGGCGGACAGGTAGGGATAATAACCATAGATATTATATGTGCCGCCGTCCCAGTAAATGGTGCGGGCAGGTGTCCATTGGCTGCCATTGAAGGTCAGGGATGCGTTGTTCACATAGTTGCCGGACATTTCCAGCGGTGTATCCTTTTGGGTGATGAATATCCCCACTTGATCTCCATTCTCAAACGCGTTGGAAGTAACGCGAGTCACCTCACCCGGATGGACTATGCAGAAAGTCATGACATTGGGGTCGTCCTGTCCCGTCGGCAAAGAAATCTTCTCCTGGCAGGCCGTTGTGGCAAGCAGCATTGCCAAGGCGGCACATGGTAAAAGTGTATATCGTTTCATATCGATTGTTAATTATAAGTAGCTAAGTAATCTTTTATTTCAGCGGGCTTCCGCGATGTATCTGCGGCGGCATTTGGAAACCATGTACGGAGGTTCCCGTATAAGGCTCACCGACAAAGCGGGTAGTGACGTTGGCTTCCACCTTGTCGTTGGCCTTGAAATCTTCAAAGGAGTACGTCTCTCCGGCATACGCCTTGATGCGCTTCACGATGCTCTCTCGGCTGATGGTGCTGTAGTAGGGGATGTCGTTGTTCATGCAGCTGTTCTGTTCCGAGCGGAAGACGCCCCGGTTGTGCATATATCCACCCTCAAAGATGTCTACAAAGTCGCTGTACTTCTCGTCGTAAATAAGGTGGCTCCAAGGCACTTCATTGGTCTTGCCCGTCAGTGAGAGGTTGTCATACCAGCCCAAGCCTTTGGCCCAGTTGATGGCATCGACATGCCCGCAGCACGTGCAGGTACAGAAGTCTATGAACTCGTTGTGGTAGATGTACTCGTCGCCCAGCTTGCCGAAGCCGTGACCACCAGCCTCGTGCTGGATGACGCCGCGCGTGTCCAGCGGATAACCGTAAGTGCTCAGCGGACAGAAGGCAATGGCCGAGCCGTCTTCCCACATCTGGCAGATGCCGCCGTAGTCTGAGCTGTTGGGCACCATAATGATGAGCGACTGGTGCAGATTGTCGCGTGTCACCGTAGTTCTCATGTCCAAGGCATACTGAAAGGCTGCGTCGTAGTCACACCGCAGGCCTACGCCTCCCGTGTAGGTCGTCTCAAACTTGGCGTAGCGTATGGTGTTTACCGTGCCGATGCCCGTCTCCGGCGATACGGCGATGGCGGTATAAACGTTGAAGTAGTCACGATAGGTCTTGTAGGGCTCAATGCCGAAGAAGTTTTCCACCTGTTCCTCCATGTTCTCCATATACTTGCCTTCCGAAATGTCCTTGGCATCGTAGCCGTCGCCCAGAAATACGAGATTGATACCGCCGTTATTTCCTTTCGTTGCTTTCTGCAGGGTGATGACTTCATCTTCGCCATATTGGTAGTCGTATTGGCTGACAGTGCACGTGTGGCGATAGTCCTGGTCTTTCAGCTTAAAGACTATTTCACCGGTACGTGTGGCCGATCCTTGTGCCATTTCGTGGATAGTGAGGGTTACTTCCGTCTTCTTGCTGCCTTCTTTGGCCGAGAGGCTGCACCAATCGGGCATGCTTTCCACCACCCAGTCACCTTCAGCGTCAATCACGAGGTTGCGGGTACATTCGGTGTTAATGGCGTTGGCCACGTTGGG
>CALUIF010000008.1 GCA_944320635.1 uncultured Bacteroides sp.
GCGCGGGCCGATGTGCAGTTCGACCTTTCGTGGGTAGAATGGTTGTGCCATTGTTTGAAAAATTTAAATGAATGAATAATTAAGTTAGCTTGTCAAGGCCTTTGACGTTGCAAAAGTACGAAACCCATTTTTCGCACTTTACGTTGCTTTACGTTTCATTCTTTTTGATTCGTTTCCGGCCTTTTCAAGCAGACTTTCAACCGTCAGTCGCGGGGTTTTCAAGCGAGCAACTGACGGTTACCTTTGCCTTCAACTGACGGCTACCCCTAGTGATCAGTTGATGCGGCGGACAGTGTTCAGTTGATGGCTTTCCATGCCTTCTAGGGTTCGCCGAGATAGCGTACAAGTATGCTCACCTGCTTGGGTGTGAATATCTTGCTGTACGGCTTATACCTTACTTTGCTCAACTCCTGCATCAATTCCGGATTCCGGCTGATGAGGTTGCGAAGGTTTGCCACTGCGGATCGGGTGTTCACCGTATCCGGGAAATAAAGTTCCGCCAGTTCTCGTTTGAAGTAAGGGCGGATGCGAAAGGAAATTTCTTCCATGTCAGTTCATTTTAATGTATTAATAAAAAATAATAGGTCTCATCCGGATGATGGGGTGAAGGTAAACAGATTGTTTGGAAAGACGAAAAAGCGTCCAAACATTTCAAATACTTTCCAAACTTGTACAAGCTAGGCAAGTTTAAGCAAAAAATAACCGATTATTTCTGTACCATAAAACACCTGCACACATAAGCGTGTGTAGAATATATAATGAATAAATATGAATATAAACAGTCTCTTCATCGTAGTTACCCTGAAGAACCGGACGAAGTGCTGAATGTGGCCTGGCACTTCCATAGTTTGGAGAAGGCCAAGTTTTGGATTGGTATATTGGCAACGTGCAACTGTTATGCGGATGTGGCCTACAAAGTGGTTTATCCTCTTTATCTGTCCGGCGAGATAGATTCAGTCAAGGCAGTGAAAGTAAAATTCCTTTCCGACCTGCTGCCTTTCACCACGATGGACCGGGCGTGGAATGCCCATTCTGCTGCCTACCATATCCGGAAGATGCTGGCAGCCCATGCATTGAAGAGCGAGCGTAATGCCCATGGAAAGTTGACTCAGAAGGTCTATACTATGCAGTCTTCCATATCGTTACTACCACAGGCCTCCGATACTCCTTCCACCTCCTATGTGGATATTCATATCCATGTCCGGGCAGACAATGGGGAGCTTATCCAAAAGATTCTAGAGTTGGTCTCGAAGAACCGTATTGAATAAGAATCCTGGGAACAATGGCGATGGAGATGGTGGAAAGAGGGTGTATATAATATAAGGTGTATTTGCTTGGATTTCTTCGGCAATACTCTTAGGTAATCAATCACATTTTTCAAATGTTCAACATAGCAAATTTTATCGGCGAGAATATAACCTCCCGTCCGACCAGTCTGTTTGCGCCCGATATCGAGGCGAACAAGGACAAACTCCGTAATGAGATAGAGGGCAGAAGTCTGTTGGTCATTGGCGGTGCCGGGTCTATCGGCTCCTCCTATATTCGTGCCATGCTGCCTTTCAAACCCTCCAAACTGGTGGTCGTTGACCTGAGCGAGAATGGTTTGGCTGAACTGACGCGTGACCTTCGTTCTACGTATGGCATGTATGTTCCGGACGATTATCGTACCTATACGTTGAGTTTTTCCGACCCTATCTTTGAGCGTATCTTCCGTGAGGAGAAAGGTTTCGACATCGTGGCCAACTTCTCCGCCCATAAACATGTGCGTAGTGAAAAGGATAAGTATTCCGTACAGGCACTGATAGAGAACAATGTCATCAAGGCCAAGAGACTATTGGATTTGTTGACGGAATATCCACCCCGCCATTTCTTCTGCGTCTCCACCGACAAGGCGGCAAATCCGGTGAATATCATGGGAGCGAGCAAGCGCATCATGGAGGACATGATTATGGCCTATACTCCGAAGTTCAAGGTGACCACGGCAAGATTCGCCAATGTTGCTTTCTCCAACGGTTCTTTGCTGGCAGGTTTCTTGGAACGCATTATGAAGAAACAACCCTTGGCCGCTCCCTGTGATGTGAAGCGTTATTTTGTCTCTCCGGAAGAGAGTGGACAGATTTGTATGCTGGCCTGTATGTTGGGGAAGAATGGGGAAATCTTCTTCCCGAAATTAGGCGAGGAGAAGATGATGACCTTCTCTGCTATCTGCGATCGTTTCCTGGCCGCCCTTGGTTATGAGAAAAAAGAATGCGCCACGGACGAGGAAGCCAAGAAGTTTGCAGCGGAGATGCCTGAGGACAGCAAGGTCTATCCGGTGGTTTACTTCAAGAGCGACACGACCGGTGAGAAGGATTTTGAGGAGTTCTATGTTCCCGGTGAGCAACTTAACTTGGAGCGTTTCTCTTCCTTGGGCGTGATAGAGAACGTGAAGAAGCGTCCGATGCAGGAATTGGAAACGTTCTTCAACGAACTGGAATCCATCTTCCATGAACCCGATTTCACCAAGGCGGAGGTGGTGGCCGTCCTCAAACGTTTCTTGCCTAACTTTGAGCATGTGGAGAAAGGAAAGAATTTGGATCAAAAGATGTAATGAGATATGGAATACAATCAAATAACCGATTTTATCCATCAGTTGTTCGGAACGGAAGATATTGTTCCGTTGCACGCCCCGCTCTTCATCGGCAACGAGAAAAAATACCTGGAAGAGTGTATAGACACGACCTTCGTGTCCAGCGTGGGCAAGTTCGTGGATCGCTTCGAGGCGGATATGGCTGCCTACACAGGCGCCAAGAAAGCTGTGGTATGTGTGAGCGGCACCAATGCCTTGCACATGGCCTTGATGCTGGTAGGCGTGGAGCGCGATGACGAGGTGCTGACCCAAGCCCTGACTTTCATCGCCACTTGCAATGCCGTCAGTTATATTGGGGCACATCCCGTGTTCATCGATGTGGACAGGGAAACCTTGGGACTTTCACCACAAGCCGTGAAAGACTGGTTGGTCAAGAACGCGGAAATTAAAAACGGTGTATGTTACAACAAGCATACAGGCCGACGTGTCAAAGCCTGCGTACCGATGCACACCTTCGGCCATCCTGTTAAAATAGACGAACTGGTGACTGTTTGTGAGGATTGGCACATCGAATTGGTGGAAGATGCAGCCGAGAGCATCGGCAGCCTGTACAAAGGCCGCCATACCGGCACGTTCGGAAAGGTGGGCGCCATCAGCTTCAACGGCAACAAGACCATCACCACTGGTGGAGGTGGCATGCTGTTGTTCCAAGATGAGGAACTGGGAAAACTTGCCAAGCACCTTACCACTCAAGCGAAGGTGCCCCATCGTTGGGCTTTTGTCCATGACCATATCGGTTACAATTACCGGATGCCCAATATCAACGCCGCTTTGGGCTGTGCCCAACTGGAAAATATCGACCGATATGTGGAGAATAAGCGGGAGACGGCTGCTATCTATGCCGACTTCTTCAAGAACGTTCCCGACATCACTTTCTTTACCGAGCCGGAGAACTGCCGTTCCAATTATTGGCTGAACGTGGTGATGTTGAGGGACAAGGCTGCTCAACAGGAATTCTTGGAATACACCAACGACCACGGTGTAATGACCCGTCCTGTCTGGGAACTGATGAGCCGTCTGGAGATGTTCAAGCATTGCGAGACGGACGGGCTGAAGAACACGCAGTGGCTGGCGGACAGGATTGTGAATATACCGAGTAGTGTAAGATTAGAAAAATAAAACAGTATGGAAGAAAAAGTATTGTCAATTATTAATCAAGTAAGAGCCGCTAAAGGATTGGAAGCTATTTCAGCATTGAATTTGTCAGATAGTTTGCGGGATGACTTAGGTTTTACTTCCTTTGATCTGGCGGAGCTGACCGTCCGCATTGAGGATGAATTTGATATAGATATCTTTGAGGACGGCTTGGTAAATACGGTTGGAGAAATTTGTGCCAAGTTATCAAAATGACACGCATTTTTTTAATAGATAAGGATTGTGCTTATGCCTATGGTGATTTGTTGGCAAGTATTAATGCTGATGATCACTATTATCCTTATTATCAAACCCATAATCTCTTTCACTACTTTGTCAACTTAGTGAAAGCATTGTCGAGTGGTAAGGATATAGTTTTGTTGGATGCCGATATGAACCCATCTGAACTTCGTTCGCTAGATGGGAACATAGATCTTACAAAGAAAGTGCAGGCATATACTACTCCTTTCTCATCTTTGTCTGATTTGATGGAGAAGTTGCGAAGTTCTTCTTCCCATTTGACTATTTTTACTTCTGGTACGACTGGCCAGCCTAAGAAAGTAGTCCATAATTTGGAAACATTGACGCGTTCGGTCAGGGTAGGTGATAAGTATGCCGATAATATTTGGGCTTATGCTTATAACCCGACCCATATGGCAGGTTTGCAAGTATTCTTTCAGGCCTTTGAAAATGTCAATATATTGGTAAATGTATTCAATCAGTCACGTAATGCTGTTTATTCTCAAATAGAAAAGTATGGGATTACCCATATCTCGGCAACACCGACATTCTATCGTTTGTTACTTCCTTTTGAAAAGGCATTTCTATCTGTTCAAAGAATAACATTGGGAGGGGAGAAATCCGATTGTCATTTGTGTGAAATGTTGCATCAGATTTTCCCTAAGGCGAAGATAAACAATGTTTATGCTTCCACAGAAGCAGGATCCTTGTTTGCAGCAAAGGGTGATTGCTTTCAATTTCCGGAGAATATGCAGGGAATGTTTAAAGTCGTGGATGATGAATTATTAATCCATCGTTCTTTATTGGGTGAATCAGCCAACTTTCAGTTCGATGGAGATTATTATCATTCCGGGGATTTGATTGATTGGGTGGATAAAGGAAAAGGGCTATTTAGGTTCCGGAGTCGTAAGAATGAGTTAATCAATGTTGGAGGGTACAAGGTCAATCCTGGGGAAGTGGAAGATGCTATACTGAAAATAGAAGGAGTGCAACAGGTCTTGGTATATGGAAAATCCAATTCGGTATTGGGTAATATTTTATGTGCCGATGTGCAATTGGAACAAGGCAGTTGCTTGTCGGAATTGGATATCCGTAAATCATTGCTTGGTCAGTTGCAGGATTTTAAAATACCCCGCCGAATCAAATTTGTGGAAACTTTATCATTAACTCGTACAGGAAAATTAAAACGCATATGAATTACTTGGTGACCGGATGTTCCCGTGGAGTGGGACTTGAAATTTGCAAAGTCCTTTTAGAACAAGGACATTGTGTATATGGCGTGGCGAGAAGTCATTCTGACGATTTCTCTCTATTAGAAAAAGATTATCCGAATCGACTTTTTTTTAGAAGCGTTGATTTGTCGGATTCGGATAATGTACGTAGTAATCTGTTCAAAGATTTTGTTTCGAATCAAATTGTATTGCATGGTTTTGTCAACAATGCAGCTATTGCATACGATGATATTGTCACTAACCTGCAATTGTCGAAGTTACAAGAGATGTATTCGGTAAATGTGTTCACCCCCATGTTGGTGACCAAGTATGCTATCCGTAATATGCTGCTTCATCACACGAAAGGTTGCATCATCCATATATCATCCATCAGTGTACATACCGGTTATAAAGGATTGGCCATGTATGCGTCAAGTAAAGGAGCTTTAGAAGCTTTCTCGAAGAATACGGCAAGAGAATGGGGCGCGTTGGGTATCCGTTCCAATGTAGTGGTTCCAGGATTTATGGAAACGGCTATGAGCTCCACCTTGACCCAGGAGCAAAAGGATCGAATATACAAGCGTACTTCATTGAAGCAGGCAACGGATGTGCATTCTGTTGCTGAGACTGTTGCGTTCTTATTGTCTGATAAGGCACTCTCTATAACGGGGCAAAATATTCATGTAGATAGCGGAACGATATAATTATGTCAATATATTGCATAAAACACGTACCTTCTGAAGAGAAGGATAAGCTCCTTTCTTTTTTAGATAATCATTGGAAGAAGGGACATTCATTGGTAGTTTCTGAAGAATTATTGGATTTTCAACATAAGAACGCCAAGGATCATACGTACAATTTTATTGTAGGGGAGAACACGATAACTGGAGAATATGATGCCTTGGTCGGGTACATTCCAACTTCCCAGTTTGACGAAGATTTACAGAATAACGGAGACTATTGGGGAGCAATTTGGAAAATACGAGATGACGTTTCAAATGGAGAGATTAATAATGTTGGATATTATGTTTGGAAGCAATTATTTAAATTGCCTCATTTCCAATCATATGCGGCCATCGGCATCAGTTCCATCGCTAAGCGAATCTATGAAGCTTCAAGAATGAACATAGGATACTTGAGCCATTATTATTTGCTGAATGAAAGATTTAATAATTTCAGAATTGCCCAAAATGTAATGAGAAGCAATGGCAGTGTCCGTTCAAAAAACTCTCATGATTTTAAGATCGTTTGGTTAGGTGTAGAAGAGTTGAAAGGTCTTCAAGTACAGCCAGTCTATAGACCTTTCAAATCCATCGCTTATCTGATAAACAAATATGCTAAGCACCCTGTTTATAAGTATTGTTTTTGGGGGGTGTACAATGGGGATAATCTTACTTCTATTTGGGTTGTAAGAAAGATTAAGATCAATGGTTCCAAGATTATTCGAGTCGTGGATGTTTTAGGACGATTGGAGGGTCATTTATACGAACAGTTGCAATCGATTTTGGAAGCGGAGAATGCTGAATATGTGGATTTGCTCAATTATGGGATAAATAAAGACGTATTTGAGGAAATGGGATTTTCTCTGTTGGACTTTGAAGGAGACTTGATAATTCCCAATTATTTTGAGCCTTTTGAATCGCACAATGTGAAAATTGAATTGGCTTTTAAAGCTAAATATGATGAATATGTGGCATTTAAAGGAGATTCAGACCAAGACCGTCCCAATATAATACCAGCTAATTGTAATGAATGAAAATAAGCTTACCATAATCATGTATCACTATGTCCGCGACCTGAAGCATTCCAGGTATCCGGGCATAAAGGGTTTGCAAACGGAGTTGTTCAAGGAACAGCTTCAATATCTGAAAAAGCATTATCATTTTGTGCGGGTTGAAGATGTGATAGCTGCCTATACCGGTGACAACCGGTTGCCGGATCATCCGGTTCTTCTGACTTTTGACGATGCATACGTAGATCATTTTAGTACTGTGTTTCCCATCTTACGGCACGAAGGTATTCAAGGGGCATTCTATGCTCCGGTAAAGGCTGTTACGGAAAACAAGGTGCTGGATGTGAATAAAATCCACTTTATATTGGCTTCCACTCCGGCGGATAAAATGCCTCTTTTACTCGAAGAGATAAAATCGCTGCTGGATGTATATCGAGAAGAATACGGACTGAAGGACTTTGACTATTATTTTAAGAAGTTGGCTGTGGCCAATCGTTTTGATACCAAGGAAGTGATTTTCGTCAAACGGCTGCTGCAAGTGGAGTTGGACGAACAGTTAAGGAACATCCTCTCAGATATCCTGTTTGAGAAAATAGTCGCAATCCCAGAAGATGCTTTCAGTCGTGAATTGTATATGTCCATGGATCAAATCCGCTGCATGGTAGATTGTGGTATGCATATTGGCAGCCATGGTTACGACCATTATTGGTTGGGATCTCTCCCGAAAGAAAAGCAGGAGTTTGAAATCAAGAAATCCATAGACTTCATAAAGGAAGTAGGCGGGGATGTCAATAATTGGAGCATTTGCTATCCTTATGGCAATTATAATGCAGATACTCTCGCATTGCTAAAGGAAAATGGTTGTAAATTGGGATTGACCACTGTTGTTGATGTGGCAGACCTGAATAATACTGCCGATGATGCCATCTATAAGTTGCCGCGTTTGGATACCAATGATATTCCGAAGGATGCGAATGCGCCAGTAAACCAATGGTATTGATGAAGCCTTTGATTCTGATAGGTGGTGGCGGCCATTGCCAGTCCGTTATTGAGGTGGCCGAGAGTTGCGGGCGTGCTATCCGTGGCATTTTGGATATCCCGGCGGAAGTAGGCAAGGAGGTATTAGGATATCCTGTCATCGGCACGGATGAGGAAATAGCCAATTATGCTGCCTCTTGCGAGTTTGTCATTACGGTCGGCTTCATCAAAGATCCTGCACTCCGTATCCAACTTTATAATCGGGTATTGGAAAGCGGTGGTAAGTTGGCTACCTTGGTTGCAAGTTCTGCCTACGTGTCCCGTCATACAAAATTGGGACAAGGTACAGTGGTGATGCACCACGCTTTTATCAACGCCGGAGCAGAGGTGGGGGAGAACGTGATTTTGAATACTTTTTGCAATATTGAGCATGGTGTTTATATCGGTTCTCAATGCCATATATCTACCGGCGTCATGGTCAACGGTGATTGCCGGGTGGGTGACAATTGTTTCATCGGTAGCCAGTCCGTGTTGGCCAATGGCGTAAGCGTTTGCGACGATGTACTGGTGGGTGCCTGCAGCTTTGTCCGCAAGAGTATCCTCAAGCCGGGTGTCTATTCGGGAAATCCGGCGATATTGAAAATAAAGAGATGAATTCCAAGGTTTTGATTATAGCTGAAGCGGGTGTCAACCACAACGGTTCACTCGATTTGGCCAAACGTCTGGTGGA
>CALUIF010000009.1 GCA_944320635.1 uncultured Bacteroides sp.
TTTTTTGCGGCAAGGCAAAAAGAAATATCCAGTGCCTTCACTTCATGAAGACAAAGTATACCGCCAAAATGAGGCAACAGAAAGCGGCAAAGTGGTTCCAGTGCAGTGCTTCGCCACGGAAGAACACGGTAGTGAACACGGTGAAGACGATGAGCGTGATGACCTCCTGGATGACCTTCAGCTGCATCAGCGAGAAGGGGCCACCGTTGCCCGAAAAGCCGATGCGGTTGGCAGGTATCTGGCAGGAATACTCGAACAGGGCAATGCCCCATGAAAAGAGTATGATGAGGTAGAGCGGCCAGTTGGTGGTGACTTTCATTTCCTGCAGCTTCAGGTGCCCGTACCAAGCGAAAGTCATAAAGATGTTGGATACGATAAGTAAGAGAATGGTGCTGAGTCCTTTCATTGTAAGTAATTGGTAATGTTTAGTTTGTACTATAAATAGGATTTTAATCTTTCATCCGCAGATGAAAGATAACCCCGGCAATTTATCCCCCTCGTCAGTTGCTACCCGAACATTTTCCTCACCCGTTCGATGCCTGCCACCAATGCATCGACTTCCTCGCGTGTGTTGTAGAGGCCGAAGGAGGCACGCACGGTGCCTTCGATGCCAAGGCGCGTCATGAGCGGCTGGGCGCAATGGTGGCCGGTGCGTACGGCTATGCCGAGGCGGTCGAGCAGGGTGCCCAGGTCGAAGTGATGGATGTTGCCCACGAGGAAGGAGATGACACTGCCCTTCTGCTGCGATTCGCCGAAGATGCGCATGCCGGGGATTTCCATCAGCCGACGGGTGGCATAGGCGGTGAGTTCGTGCTCGTAGGCGGCGATGGCGTCCATGCCGAGGGCGGAGACGTAGTCCAGCGCACAAGCCAAGCCGGTGGTGCCGATGTAGTCGGGCGTGCCGGCCTCAAACTTGAAGGGGAGTTCGTTGAAAGTGGTCTTCTCGAACGATACGTGCTGAATCATTTCGCCGCCGCCCTGGTAGGGTGGCAACTTGTCCAGCCAGTCTTCCTTGCCATAGAGCACGCCTACGCCGGTAGGGCCATAGACTTTGTGGCCGGAGAAGACGTAGAAGTCGGCATCCAGCGCCTGCACGTCGACGGGCATGTGGGGGATGCTCTGCGCGCCGTCTACCAGCACGGGCACGCCGTGGGCATGGGCGGTGGCTATCATTTGTGCGACGGGGTTAATGGTGCCGAGCACGTTGCTGACGTGTGTCACGCTGACCAGTTTCGTCCGCGGGGAGAAAAGCCGTTCGTATTCGTCGAGAAGCAGGCAGCCTCGGTCGTCCATGGGGATGACGCGCAGGCGGATGCCCCGCTGCATGGCTTGCAGTTGCCAAGGCACGATGTTACTATGGTGCTCCATGGCCGAGACGATGACCTCGTCGCCCTCCTTCATTTGTGATTGGCAGAAGGTGGCGGCCAGCAGGTTGATGCTCTCCGTGGTGCCGCGGGTGAAGACGATTTCCGCTGTGCTGCGGGCATTGATAAACTTACGCACCGTCTCGCGGCTGGCTTCGTGCAGCTCCGTGGCCTGCTGGGAGAGGAAGTGGACGCCGCGGTGCACGTTGGCGTTGGTGTTGTAGTATTCATTGGTAATGGCTTCTACCACCTGGCGGGGTTTCTGGGTAGTGGCGCCGTTGTCCAGATAGACCAGCGGCTTGCCATAAACGGTGCGACCCAGGATGGGGAAGTCGGCACGTATTTTTCCTATGTCGTACATCATGTTCTTTCTCCTTTTCTAATTTATAAATGGGAATTGAGCGGGGCGAGGCCCCGCAGCTACGAGCTACAAGCTACGAGTGACTGTCGCAATACTTGGAAACTTGACTTGTAGCTTGTAGCTCGTAACCCGTCACTGCGCGCTGTGCGCGCTACACATCGCCTTGCAGTCGCGACACTTGCCCAGTTCGCCGCGGAAACGCTTCTCCACCAGGTGGTGCAGGCGGTCGCGCAAGGCGTCGAGACGGATGGTGTCGACCACCTCGTTGATGAAAGCGAACATCAGCAGCAGGCGGGCTTCGTGCAGGGGTATGCCACGCTGGCGCATGTAGAACAGGGCCGCGTCGTCCAGCTGGCCTACGGTGGCGCCATGGCTGCACTTCACGTCGTCGGCATAGATTTCCAGTTGGGGCTGGGTGTACATACGGGCATCGCGGGTGGCACAGAGGTTACGGTTGGTCTGGCGGGCATCGGTGTGCTGGGCGCCGGGACGCACCAGGATGAGTCCGGCAAAGGCGCCTGTGGCCTGCTCGTCGAGCACGTACTTGTAGAGCTCGTTGGAGCGGCACGAGGGCACGGCATGGTCGATGACGGTGCGGTTGTCCACGTGCTGGTTTCCATCGGCGATGGCCATGCCGCAGAGGTTCAGTTCGGCCTGCTCGCCGCCCAGGAGTACGCGGGTAGTGTTGCGCGTGGTGCCGCAAGTGAGGGTCATGCCGTTCAGCAAGACGTTGCTGCCCGCTTCCTGGCGGACGTAGAGGTTGCTGAGACGGGTGCTGCCGGTGTGCGTCTCTTCCAGCTCGTAGAGGTCGAAAGTGGCGTTGCGACCCACGAATACTTCGATGACTTGCGTGGACAGGAAGTTCACTTCATCCATGGCGTGGTCGCACATCAGCAGCCGGGCCTGTGCACCGTCTTCCAGTACTATGAGCACACGGCGGTTCACCAGCAGGGGCACGGTGCTACGCAGGATGTTTATCAGCTGGATGGGTTTCTCCACGACGACGCCCTGGGGGACGTAGATGAGCAGGCCGTCTTGCGCAAAGGCGGTGTTGAAGGCGGTGATGCTGTCGGCAGCCGTGTCGGCCAGGGTGCCGAGGTAGCGACTTACAAGGTCGGGATGGTCGCGGAAGCTGCCAAGGATGACACCTTGATTAGCTACAAGTGACGAGCTACGAGCTACGAGTCCGTCAGCCGTACCATCACTACTTGTAGCTTGTAGTTCGTCGCCCGTAGCTGTATTGTGTTTGTAGCTTGTAGCTGAATAAAACATGTCGTTCACCATGAAATAGAGCGAGGTGGAGAGGTTGGGCACGTCGCAGCGGAATACCTCGCCGGGGTTGACGGGCATCTGCAGGCGTTTCAGATTCATGCCATAGTCGGGGGCGAAGCACTTGGCGATGTCGGTGTACTTGTAGTCCTCCTGCCGGCGGGTAGGAAATCCCAACCGCTCGAAGTCGGCAAAGGCACGGGCGCGCAACGTGTTCAGCGGCTCAGCACTGTGGCTGCGCAGCAGGGCTTCCGCCTGGGTGTATAGGTCGATGTATTGTTGTTCGGGTCTCATAGGTTTGTATCTTTATTTTTTAGACGCGGATTGTGCGGATTAAGCGGATTTTTCTTTTTTAATATTTCACGGGCTTCTTTCGAGAAGAATCGTCGTTTGAATTCCGGTTTAGGTCCGAAGTTCAACAACAAGCCGACTTCTATATCTGTAGCTTTTAAATAATTCACTAATTGAATTTCGTGTGCTTCCGTTAATCGGCTTACCGCTTTCAATTCCAATATCACAGAATTATAAGCTATAATATCTGTTTCATAATATCCCACCGGTTCTCCTTTGTAGTGGACGGTTATTTGTTGATGTGGCACACAAGGAATACCTCTACGCCGCAATTCTTTATACAATGCGTTTTGGTAGACATTTTCTATAAAACCGTAACCTAATTGATTATACACTTCATAGAAAGCCTCCAATATGACTCCGGTTTCCTCTGCTACTTTCAAGTTCATAATTATAAATCCGCCTAATCCGCACAATCCGCGTCTAAAAAATTTATTCGTTCATTTCCTTCTTTATCCAGTCGAAGCCGCGCTGCTCTATCTCCTGCGCCAGTTCGGGGCCACCGGTCTTGACGATACGCCCGCCGAGAAGCACGTGCACGGTGTCGGGGCGGAGGTAGTCCAACAGGCGCTGGTAGTGGGTGATGACCAAGGCCGAGGTTTGCGGTGTGCGCAGCTTGTTGAAGCCTTCGGCCACAATGCGCAGGGCGTCGACGTCGAGACCCGAGTCCGTCTCGTCGAGTATGGCGAAGGTAGGCTCGAGCATGGCCATCTGGAAGATTTCGTTGCGCTTCTTCTCGCCGCCGCTGAAGCCCTCGTTCACCGAACGGTTGGCCAGCTTGCTGTCCAGCTCGACGATGGCGCGCTTTTCGCGCATCAGCTTGAGGAACTCCGAGGCGCTGAGGGCGGGCAGGTGGCGGTACTTGCGTTGCTCGTTCACTGCGGTGCGCATGAAGTTCACCATCGACACGCCGGGTATTTCCACCGGGGTCTGGAAGGAGAGGAACAGTCCCTCGTGGGCACGGTCTTCGGGCGACATGGCCAGCAGGTCTTTGCCGTTGAAGGTCACCGAACCGCGCGTCACCTCGTAGGCGGGATGGCCCACGAGCACGTTGCTCAGCGTACTTTTGCCGGCGCCGTTCTGCCCCATGAGGGCGTGCACCTCGCCGTCGCGCACGGTGAGGTCGATGCCTTTCAGTATCTCTTTGCCATTGATGCTGGCATGAAGGTCTTTGATTTCTAACATATCTAAGTAAGAATTAATGCGTTGTTCGGGCGCAAAGATACGAATAATGCGTGGACTGCGTAAAGATGCTGTGAAAAAACTCCCCTCCTGCCTTGTATTTCAGGAGTAAAGGCGTATCTTTGCATGTGAGGTAATAACTAAGAAAAGGAGGAATACTATGCAAGTTACTATTTCCATGGAGTCGCTCTACGAGTTCTTGAAGTCGCTCTCCCTTGGCAGCGAAAACGAACGCTGGCTGGCGGAAAGGCTGCTGGACGATGTCGAAGCGCATAAAAAGCCGTCGGCGCTGAAGCCCTATACGATGGAGGAAATTGACGGGTGGATAGACGAGGCTTTGGCAGATGCCCGCGCCGGCCGCTACCTGACAGAGGAAGAAGCGGACAAGGATATGGAACGCTTTTTGGCAACATTATGAATGTAAGGTGATTGCCACCTGCGCAGCAGCAGCGAAAGGAAATGGCAAGGTATATATCACGCGAGTTTGGCAAGAAGGCTGTGGAAAAGTTTTCACAGAATATAAATCAATGGGTACGAACCATTGCGTGCAATCCCGGAATAGGTTTCAAAGAGCCTTTGTTGGAAAAACATCCTGAAGGTTTCCGCAGCGTCGTTGTGCATAGAAACTGTAAGCTGGTGTATTATGTGACCGCCAAAGCGGTATACATCGCTGCCCTTTGGGACACTCGCCGCGAACCTGTCCGCCAGGCTGGTACGCTGCGATAACCGCTGCTTCCGGTAGACTTCGTATACAAATACAAACGGGGGACGCACCAGAAAGAAAGTGCGTCCCCCGTTTGTATCTTCCTATTGCTATATGTAACTCCTCAGCCCACGCTGCCCTCGAGTGACACGCTCAGCAGTTTTTGCGCCTCGACGGCAAACTCCATGGGCAGCTTGTTGAGCACCTCCTTGGCATAGCCGTTGACGATAAGGCCCACGGCGTCCTCGGTGGAGATGCCGCGCTGGTTGCAGTAGAACAGCTGGTCTTCGCTTATCTTGGAGGTGGTGGCTTCGTGCTCCACGATGGCCGTCTCGTTGTGGATGTCCATGTAGGGGAAGGTGTGCGCACCGCAGCGGCTGCCCAGCAGCAGGGAGTCGCACTGGCTGTAATTCCTTGCGCCGTCGGCCTGCTGGCCTACACGTACCAGTCCGCGGTAGGAGTTCTCGCTCAGCCCGGCGGAGATGCCTTTGCTCACGATGGTGCTGCGGGTATTGCGGCCCAGGTGAATCATCTTCGTGCCCGTGTCGGCCTGCTGGTGGTGGTTGGTGACCGCCACGCTGTAGAACTCGCCTACGGAGTTATCGCCCGCCAGGATGGTGCTGGGGTATTTCCAGGTGATGGCCGAGCCCGTTTCCACCTGCGTCCACGAAAGTTTGGAGGACTCGCCCTTGCACAGGCCGCGTTTGGTGACGAAGTTGTACACGCCGCCGCGGCCCTCGGCATCGCCGGGATACCAGTTCTGCACGGTGCTGTATTTTACTTCTGCGCGGTCGTGCACCACAATCTCCACAATGGCGGCATGCAGCTGGTTTTCGTCACGCATCGGGGCGGTGCAGCCTTCGAGGTAGGACACGTAACTGTCGTCGTCCGCCACGATGAGGGTACGTTCAAACTGGCCGGTGTTTTGCGCGTTGATGCGGAAGTAGGTGCTCAGCTCCATGGGACAGCGCACGCCCTTGGGGATGTAGACGAACGACCCGTCGGAGAACACGGCGGAGTTGAGCGCGGCGAAGAAGTTGTCGCGGTAGGGCACCACCGAGCCGAGATACCTTTGCACCAGGTCGGGGTGCTCGCGGACGGC
>CALUIF010000010.1 GCA_944320635.1 uncultured Bacteroides sp.
AGAATGTCCCATTCAGCATGCGGAAGAAATTGTCGCTGTCCACCATGATTTCCTGCCCTTCGTGGAAATAAGGGCAAGGCCCCGACTTAGGGTCTGCCAGATATTCCGCCTGCAAATCCTTGTAACACTCCCGTTTCAGGATGGTAATCTTACATTTGTGTTTCATACGCTTATTCATATTGTTACTCACATTAGAATGATTATAAAACAGTTCTTCACCTTGGACAGGCAGCGTGTTACCACCTATTGCCACCGCCAAAGCCGATATGCCGGCTTGCTTGAAAAATTTACGTCTATTCATTTTCCTTTTTTGAGTGCAAATATAGAACCTTACCCTTAAGGTTACAAGTAGGGATGGTTAGTCCCACACGAGGTGGTCGTGAGTCCCACACGAGAAAGTCGTGTGTCCCCCACGGGAAAACGGGGCGCCTTTGGCTGCCTTCGCGTTTGGATAATTCTTGACAGGAAGACGGGTGAAACATATAGTTGGTTATTGTGTTTGGCGGTTTCAGTAATACGTCTCATGGAAGGTATCGAAATACACGATGCCATCCCGGTAGGAAACGTTGATTTTGCCTTCCCTCGCCAGCCAACCGATGACTGAGGCCAGTTCCAGGGGTTTCAGGTCGGTGGTCTTCACGAGTTCTTCCCACGAAAGCATGTTGTTGTGCAGCGCGCGCCATACGGTGCCTGCATTTTCGCCGATTACGTAGTAGTCCATGGCGTTTTGCATTTAAGATGGTTATTAATCTTTTTTCAGTCCCATGCCGCAAATATAATCGGTTGGCGCATTGCCCGCATTATCTCCAAGTACCGCAAAATGTCCGATTTTACCCTTTTTCCCAAAAAGGGCGGGGGTCATCTTTTCACCGTGTATCGCAACCAGACGATATCCGTCGCCCATTGCTCTACACTTTCCAGCTTCAACCGGTAGGGATTGACACCCCTGTCCGCGATGCCGTCGAACACCGCAGTCTGTCCCTGCCGTCCGTCAATGCCGGGAGCCACCATGATGCTCACCTCGTCTACCAGCCCGGCTTCAAGGAAACCGCCGCATATATGTCCGCCCCCCACTACGGCCAGCCGTTCTACTCCGAACTGCTCCCTGAGTATCTCCATCGCCCGTGGCAAGTCTATCCGTTCCTGCCCTGTGGCAATCCACGAGATGCCCAACTGCCGCAAGTGCTCCAGGTATCCGTCCGTCACCTTCTCACTTACGATGCAGAGTAAAGGGTGTCCGTCCGCTTCGCCGGAAGTCCACCGCAACCTGCCGCAGGTATCTACCGCAATGGTATATTCTTCGGATGCTTTTGCCACGTGCACGGATTCCCTCCCTACCGTCTTGCCTTCAAGTGGCATAGCCAGCTCCTCTTTTACTTCCGGACATTCCAAAGCCATCGTCCTGCGTCCGGAAAGTTTGGAACAAAGCCCAAGCCTGTCCACTGCAACATAATACTCGTCTGTGCTCAATTGCCCCACCATCGGGCAGTCAATGCGCCCGTCCACCGAAGTCATCATGTGGACAATAATGTAAGGTTTCATAGTTCTTCTTTTTTTAGTTCTTATTACGACAATGCAAAGTTAGAATGCCGCCTCATCCGCCCATGTACCATGATTGAAGATATTTGTACCGATATTACTGGTTTCCCGGGCATTTTTCCATGCACAACCTATGAGCCCCTATCCGATGAGGAGGGTATAATAAAAAAACGCCGGACGGGGGGAACTTTCCGTCCGGCGCAGTATTGTAAGATGCGGGTTAAGAGATATAATCGTTCCCCTTGAAATTATGCGTCAATGTTAGCATAAGTGGCATTCTTCTCGATGAATTCGCGGCGCGGACCCACGTCTTCACCCATGAGCATGGAGAAGATATAGTCGGCCTCGGCAGCGTTCTCCAGTTGCACCTGCTTCAGCATGCGGTTCTCCGGGTCCATGGTAGTCTCGCGCAACTGGTCGGGGTTCATTTCACCCAAACCTTTGTAGCGCTGTGTATGCACGGCATTCTCCTGTCCGCCGCCATAGGTATCGATAAAGCGTTGCCGTTGCTGGTCGGTCCAACAATACTCTGCAATCTTGCCTTTGGTGCAGCGGTAGAGGGGTGGCGTGGCAATATACAGGTAGCCTTGCTGAATGATTTGCGGAAAGTAGCGGTAGAACAGTGTCATAATCAGCGTGGCAATGTGCGCACCGTCCACATCGGCATCGGCCATGATGATGATTTTCTTGTAGCGCAGCTTGTCGATGTTGGCCTCCTTGCTATCCTCGCTGTCCACTCCGAAGCGTATGCCCAGCGCCTGGATGATGTTGTTCACCTCCTCGCTCTCGAAAGCTTTGTGCCACATGGCTTTCTCCACATTCAATATCTTTCCGCGCAGCGGCAGTATAGCCTGATACTTGCGGTCGCGTCCCTGCTTGGCAGAACCGCCTGCCGAGTCGCCCTCCACCAGAAACAGTTCGCATTCCTCCGGGTCGCGGCTGGAGCAGTCGGCCAGCTTGCCCGGAAGCCCGCCACCGCTCATGGGCGACTTCCTTTGCACCGACTCGCGCGCCTTTCTTGCAGCCACACGGGCAGTTGCAGCCAGTATCACCTTGTCTACGATAAGCTTCGCTTCCTTGGGATGCTCTTCCAGATAGTAAGAGAGGGCTTCGCCCACCGCCTGGTTCACGGCGCCGCTCACCTCGTTGTTGCCAAGTTTGGTCTTGGTCTGCCCCTCAAACTGAGGCTCGGCCACTTTCACCGAGATAACGGCAATCAGCCCTTCGCGGAAGTCCTCGCCGCTGATTTCCACCTTGGCCTTTTCCAACTGTTTGGAGCAGGTATCCTCCGCATATTTCTTCAGCACACGCGTCAAGGCCGAACGGAAGCCTGCCTCGTGCGTGCCGCCTTCTTTGGTATTGATGTTGTTTACGTAAGAGTGCAGGTTCTCGCGGTAGCCTGTGTTGTACATGATGGCACACTCTATGGGCACGCCCGCCTTTTCCGTGTTCAGGTAGATGACATCGTTGAAAAGCGGCGTATTGTTGCTGTTGAGGTAGCGCACAAACTCCTTCACACCTTCCTCCGAGTGGAACACTTCCTGCATGTAGTTGCCTTCCTCGTCCTTTTCGCGGTGGTCGGTCAGCGTAATGCGGATGCCCGCATTCAGGTAGGCCAGCTCGCGCAAGCGTGCCTGCAGGATGGAATACTTGTAGACGGTGGTGGTAAAGATGCTTCCGTCGGGCCAGAACGTCTGCTTGGTACCCGTAAATCCCGGGTCGCAAGTGCCCACCTCCTTTACAGGGTAAAGAGGCTTGCCGCATTCATACTCCTGCTGGTAGATTTTCCCACCCCGGAATACCTGCGTGGTCATGTGGGTAGACAATGCATTGACGCACGACACGCCCACGCCATGCAATCCGCCCGACACTTTGTATGACCCCTTGTCGAACTTGCCGCCGGCATGCAGCACCGTCATGACCACCTCCAGCGCCGACTTCTTCTCCTTCTCGTGGAAGTCTACGGGAATACCACGGCCATTGTCTTGCACCGTGATAGAGTTGTCCTCATTGATGGTCACCTCAATGTGGTCGCAATAGCCGGCCATGGCCTCGTCTATGGAGTTGTCCACCACCTCGTACACCAAGTGGTGCAGGCCATTCTCGCTGATGTCACCTATGTACATGGCCGGACGTTTGCGCACGGCTTCCAGCCCCTCCAGCACCTGGATGTTACTGGCCGAATAGCTGTTTTCGCCCTGTATCTTTTCTTCTTCAGTCATATCCCTATACCTTTAATATTAACCGTGCAAAGGTAGAAAAAAAACTCGAAAAAACATACCCCCGGACGGGGTAAAACAAACGGTTCTTCCCACACATTTTTCCCCGACTTGCGCAACCAGCCATAGCACAACGGCAAAGGCCACCATGCCTTTCAGAAACCCCTAAACAACAAAGGCCAGACAATCACTTGTCCAGCCTCTGCAATCTGTATGAAAGCCTTTATTTACTTATGGTTCTAAGGAGATATATTCGCTTATGCCAATTTATTGATGTGCTTAGCCAATTTCGACTTCAAGTTGGCGGCCTTGTTCTTGTGGATGATATTCCGCTTAGCCAGCTTGTCCAACATCTTAGTCACACCGGGCAACATGTTCTGAGCCTCAGCCTTGTCGGTCGTAGCACGAAGTTTGCGCACTGCATTTCTCATCGTCTTTGCATAATATCTGTTATGCAGCCTGCGCGTAGCGTCTTGTCTGATTCTTTTCAGTGATGATTTGTGATTTGCCATCTCGACTAATCTTTTTTTAATTCGTTTATTTTTTATTTGTAGCCCCTGGGGGAATCGAACCCCCCTTTCAAGAATGAAAATCTTGCGTCCTAACCGATAGACGAAGGGGCCAAGCCTTCGATGAGCGTTTCCGCTCGTGCAAACCTCGTTTCCCGATTTGCGGTTGCAAAGGTATGAACTATTTTTGAACTGGCAAAACAATCTTCGCTTTTTTCTTCATTTTTTTTCGAAAATACCCGCAAAACACTTACCGGAGCAACAGGGACAGAAGCATTACACCTTATTACTATATGAAAAATAATGTAGCAGAAACGGACAAAGCGACCTTGAACCGTCAACAGGCATCCGCCCTACCCGAAGCGTACCCGAGGCGGTTTTGCTCCGCTCTTGCTCCGCTTCACCTCCGCTCCTATAGAAGCGGAGCATGAGCGGAGGTGGAGCGGAGCAAATACGTCTGAGAAGCGGCGAGGGACTACGCATGAACAGCTTCGGGAAGAGATGATACAAATCATCCCCCTTTTGC
This sequence comes from uncultured Bacteroides sp., assembly GCA_944320635.1. Lineage (GTDB taxonomy): Bacteria > Bacteroidota > Bacteroidia > Bacteroidales > Bacteroidaceae > Bacteroides. The sequence continues at coordinate 4,794 of CALUIF010000010.1, forward strand.
GAACAAATACATGACCCGCTTTCCTGCATTTTCCTGCAACTTTGCAAAAAGATAAACTCTATTTACCAACACATCTAAAACTTATACGACATGAAACACCGCATGAACTACTTTATGCAGACATTGTGTGCCGCGCTGGCCTTATCGCTTGCCGGCACGGGCACCCTCTGCGCACAGCAGGCAGCAGAGGCCGAAATGCCACGGCTCGTGGAAAAAGACGGACGGCATGCCCTGCTGGTGGACGGAGAGCCGTTTCTCATTCTGGGCGGGCAATCGTCCAACTCGTCCACATGGCCGAAAATGCTGCCGGGCGTGTGGCAGGTGATGGAAAGCATGCACGCCAACACACTGGAAATCCCCATCTACTGGGAGCAGGTGGAACCACAAGAAGGACAATACGACTTTTCGATGGTGCAGATGGTGCTCGACCAGGCCCGCCAGCACGACATGCGCCTGGTGCTGTTGTGGTTTGCCACCTGGAAGAACGGCAGCAACCACTACATGCCCCAATGGATGAAGCAGGATGCCAAGAAGTACTTCAACATCATGGCCAAGGACGGCACGTATGTCGACTCGCCCTCGCCCCACTGCCGGGCTGCCATGGAGGCCGACGCGCGAGCGTTCGCCAAGTTCATGGGCTACCTGAAGGAAGCCGACCCGCAGCACACCGTCATCATGGTGCAGGTGCAGAACGAACCGGGCTCATGGTATAGCGTGCGCGATTATTCGCGGGAAGCCGAAAAGCTCTTCCGCCAGCCCGTGCCCGAGGCCTTGCTGAAGCCCGACGTGCTGAAGCAACTCGGCACGACAGGCAAGCCGCAGGGCACGTGGAGCGAAGTGTTTGGCGAACATGCCGACGAGTACTTCCACGCCTGGCACGTGGCAAGCTACATAGAGCATGTAGCCGCAGCCGGAAAGGCCGTCAACCCCCTGCCCATGTACGTCAACGTGGCTTTGCGCGACCCGCTGGCCAACCTCAAGCCCAACCAGTACGAAAGCGGCGGGGCCACGGACAACGTTATCCCCATCTGGAAAGCAGCGGCACCCTCCATCGGCCTGCTGGCGCCGGACATCTACCTGACGGGCGACGAGCGTGTGCTGAAAATCATCGGCCTCTATGCCCGCCCGGACAACGCGCTGATGGTGCCCGAAACGGGAACCGGACACGTGAAGTACCTGTACGAGGTCATCAAGCAAGGCATAGGCTACGCCCCCTTCGGCGTGGACGCCGCGCAGAAAGTGGAGCAGGGCCTCAACAACCCCACCGCCGCCGAGTACAAGCTGCTGGCACCCATGGCACGCCAACTGGCACGCTGGGCATTCGAGGGGCGGATACAGTCCGTCATCGAGCCCGCCGACCACTCCGCACAGACCATCGACCTGGGTCAGTGGGAAGCCGTCATCACCTTTGGCAGCGGGCGGCGCAATGAGGCAAAGGCCGGCGGTCCTGCCGACGGGAAGGCCATGGTCATCATCCTGGGTGAAAACGAGTTCATGGCCGTGGGCACCGGATGCTGCTTCACCTTCCGGGGCAAGGGGAAGAACGAAGGCAAGCCCTGGCAATACCTCACCGTGGAGGAAGGCTGCTACGAAGACGGCGAATTCCGCATGACCCGCCTGCTCAACGGCGACCAGACGGACTGGGGAGGCCCCTACATAGGCCGGACGCCCAGCCTGCTGCGCATACGGCTCGTGGCACGCTGACCGTGCGCCACTTCCGGACGACCGCTTGAACGAGACCCTCGCATAAGCCTACGTGAGAGTCTCGCATAGATAAGGTGACGACCCTTCATCAGAGCGGGTGAAAGGTCGTCACCTTACCTATGCGAAGGTCTCCACACGTCCTACCGCCCCGCAAGCAGCCGCCGCAACTCCTTCACCCCCTCCGAGGCGCCCTTGCGGATGACGTGCACCGGCCGGTCGCTATGCGTGTCCACCGGCTTGGGGTCAATCAGATAGACCTCGGCACGGCGGGGCACGTAGGCCAGGAGGCCCGCCGCCGGATAGACGTTGAGCGACGTGCCGATGATGACAAACACGTCGGCCTGCTCCACGTAACGGATGGCGGTCTCAATCTCGGGCACCGCCTCGCCAAACCACACGATGAAGGGGCGCAACTGGCTGCCGTCGCCCGCCAGGTCGCCCAGCTTCACATCATACTCCTCCGGGCGTAGGCGGCGTATGTAGCGCGCGTCGTAGGGGTCGCGGCTGGAGCACACCTTGTCCAGCTCGCCATGCAGGTGGATGACGTGCGAACTGCCCGCCCGCTCGTGCAGGTTGTCCACGTTCTGTGTCACCACCGTCACGTTGAAACTCTCCTCCAGCGCAGCCACCCCGCGGTGCCCCTCGTTGGGCTCCACCTCCAGCAACTGGCGGCGGCGCGCGTTGTAAAAGCCAAGCACCAGCCCCGGGTCGCGGGCAAAGCCCTCGGGCGTGGCCACCTGTTCCACCGGATACTGCTCCCACAATCCACCGGCATCGCGGAAAGTGCTGATACCGCTCTCGGCGCTCATCCCCGCGCCCGACAATACTACCAGATTCTTCATAAGCAACTAAACGTATTAAAATGTACATACAAAGGTAGCGCCTTTTGCCGAGAATATTCAAAGTCTCTCGAAAATATCCATGCAACCTGCCTTGCGTTCGCAAACTATTCACTACTTTTGTGGCGTAAAGCAGAAACAAGAAAAGCATGCCACAAGGTTCCCGACAGATACAAGCCCAAACACAGCAGCAGGTACAAACCCTGTCGCCCCAGCAAATCTTGGCAGTAAAACTGCTGGAACTGCCCTCCATTGAGTTGGAAGACCGCGTGCGGGCCGAGCTGCTGGAAAATCCGGCCCTCGAAGAAGGCAAGGAAGACACGCCGGACAACGACTATGCCGACAACCCCGACACCGAGACGCAAAGCCCCGAAGACGGCGGCGACACAGACTACGACTCGCTGGACGACTACCTGACAGAAGACGACATACCCGACTACAAGCTCCAGGAGAACAACCGGAGCCGCGATGAACGCGCCGAAGAAATCCCCTTCTCGGACACCACATCATTCTACGAAACGCTGAAAGAACAACTGGGCGAACACGACCTGACGGAACACCAGCGCACATTGGCCGAATACATCATCGGCTCGCTGGACGACGACGGATTGCTGCGCAAGTCGCTGGACAGCATCGGCGACGAACTCGCCATCTATGCCGGCGTGGAAACCACCCCCGACGAGCTGGAGCAAGCCCTGCGCGTGGTGCAAAGTTTCGACCCGCCCGGACTGGGTGCACAAAGCCTGCAGGAATGCCTCCTGATACAAATCCGCCGCAAAATGGAGCAGCCGGCCGACAACGCCGCCCTGACCGTGCTGAAAACAGAAGAAGCTATCATAAAAGAGTGCTACGACGAATTCACCCGCAAACATTGGGACAAAATACAACAGAAACTCGGTCTGGACAAAGCCCTCTGCGACCAAGCCATCCGGGAAGTATGCAAGCTCAACCCGCGCCCCGGTGCCTCAATGGGCGAAACCATCGGCAAAAACATGCAGCAGATAGTGCCCGACTTTATCGTGGAAACCTACGACGACGGTACCATCAGCTTGACACTGAACAACCGCAATGTGCCCGAACTGCGCATGAACCGCGACTTCACACAGATGCTGGAAGAACATACCAAAAACCGCGCCAACCAGTCGAAAGAATCCAAGGAAGCCATGATGTTCCTCAAGCAGAAGATTGACGCCGCACAAGGCTTTATCGATGCCATAAAGCAACGACAGAACACCTTGCTCACCACCATGCAGGCCATCATAGACCTGCAGCGTCCCTTCTTCCTGGAAGGCGATGAGTCATTGCTCCGCCCCATGATTCTGAAAGACGTGGCCGAACGCACCGGGCTTGACATCTCCACCATCTCGCGGGTGAGCAACAGCAAGTACGTACAGACCAACTACGGCATCTATCCGTTGAAGTACTTCTTCAACGACGGCTACACAACGGAGAGCGGCGAAGAAATGTCGGTACGCGAGATACGCCGTATCCTGAAGGAGTGCATCGACAACGAAGACAAAACAAAGCCCTATACCGACGACGAACTGACCGATATGCTGAAGCAAAAAGGTTACCCCATAGCCCGACGCACAATAGCCAAATATCGCCAACAGATGAACATCCCGGTAGCACGGTTAAGGAAATAAGGCATGGAAGAACTACAACATATCCAAGAAGACAAGACTTTAATCCGGACAGCCAAGGTGGTGTCGGCAGTGTTCACGCCGTTTTCCATTCCATTTTTGGCTTTTCTGGTACTGTTCCTGTTTTCCTACCTCAGCATTACACCCTTGGTGTTTAAGGTGCTGGTACTGGCTGTGGTATATGGATTCACCATCTTGATGCCCACGCTCACCATCTTTCTGTTCCGCAAGATAAACGGGTTTACGCCGGATGACCTGCGCGTACGCAAACATCGCTATATGCCTTTCCTGCTCACCATACTTTCGTATGCATTTTGCCTGCTCACCATGCACAAGCTTAACTTGCCGTGGTACATGAACGGCATTATCCTGGCTGCCTTGCTGACCCTGATAATCTGCGTAGCCTTCAACTTGAGGTGGAAACTCAGCGAGCACATGGCCGGGGCGGGAGGCACCGTGGGCGGATTGGTGGCATTCAGCGAACTGTTTGGATACAACCCCGTAGGCTGGCTGTGTATCTTCATACTGGTGGCCGGCATGCTGGGCAGTGCGCGCATCATTTTACGCCACCACACGCAAGGCGAGGTGTTGGGAGGCTTTGCCGTAGGCCTGCTGTGCTCGTTGGCTGCATTGCATCCGGGCAGCAAGCTGCTGATTTACCTGTTCAGCTACATTCTTTTTTAGCCGGAAGGCAAAGCGAGAAAACGACAATACTTTTTTTAGAAACAAAACATTTTATTTACTCAACGTATAACCCCTTAAAACTAAAGATTATGAACTGTCCGACTAATGTGAAGTACACCAAAGAGCACGAATGGATACGCCTGGAAGGCGACGTAGCTTATGTAGGAATTACCGATTATGCACAGCAACAACTGGGAGACATCGTGTTTGTAGACATCCCCACTGTGGGTGAAACACTGGCTGCAGGCGAAACGTTCGGCACCATCGAAGTGGTAAAAACCATCTCCGACCTGTTCTTGCCCGTATCCGGCGAAGTGCTGGAACAGAACGAAACCTTGGCCGACCAGCCCGAACTGGTGAACCAAGACCCGTATGGCGAAGGCTGGCTCATCAAGATAAAGCCTGCCGCAGATGCCGACTTCGACTGCCTGCTTGATGCCGAAGCCTACAAAGCACTCATCAACGAATGAAAAATTGAAAAAGATTGGTGGCAAGCACAACATACCCAAATGCTTGCCACTAATCACTTACCACACTGAATACGAATCAATAAAAGCACTTTTATACTACATCATGAATCCTATAGTAAGTATCATTATGGGTAGCACCTCCGACCTTCCCGTCATGGAGAAAGCAGCCCAACTGCTCAACGACATGCATGTCCCTTTTGAAATGAACGCACTTTCCGCACACCGCACACCCGAGGCTGTGGAGCAGTTTGCCAAGCAGGCTGCCGGACGTGGCATCAAAGTCATTATTGCCGCTGCCGGAATGGCCGCCGCACTGCCGGGAGTGATTGCAGCCAACACCACGCTGCCCGTAATCGGTGTACCGGTGAAGGGTTCGGTACTCGACGGAGTGGATGCGCTATACTCCATCATCCAGATGCCTCCCGGCATACCGGTAGCCACAGTAGCCATCAACGGGGCCATGAACGCCGCCATACTGGCCGTGCAGATTTTGGCTCTGAGCGACCCCGCACTGGCCGAAGCATTTGCCACCTACAAGGAGGGATTGAAAAAGAAAATCACTAAAGCCAACGAAGACCTGAAAGCGGTGAAATACGAGTACAAAACCAATTAAACGAAGAATTCACAAGGATGTGAAAACATACAGTAAGACAATTCTCCATTCTTAATTTTTAATTCTCAATTCTCAAAGTGGACTTATTCAATTACTTCCGCCGCGCGACTTCCGTTGTCAACATCGGAGCCACTCCCTTGGGAGGCGACAATCCCATCCGCCTGCAAAGCATGACCAACACACCCACTCAAGACACCGACGCTTGCGTGTCGCAAGCCAAACGTATCGTAGATGCGGGAGGCGAATACGTACGGCTCACCGCACAAGGGGTGAAAGAAGCCGAAAACCTGCGGAACATCAATGCTGCCTTGCGCCGCGACGGATACGACGTGCCCTTGATAGCCGATATCCACTTTAACCCACATGTGGCCGATGTTGCCGCCCAATATGTAGAGAAAGTACGCATCAACCCGGGAAACTACGTAGATGCCGCCCGTACCTTCAAGCACTTGGAATATACCGACGAGGAGTATGCCGGCGAACTGCAAAAGATACGTGACCGCTTCGTCCCTTTCCTCAACCTATGCAAAGAGCACCACACCGCCATCCGCATCGGGGTGAACCACGGGTCGCTGTCCGACCGCATCATGTCGCGCTACGGCGACACTCCGGAAGGTATGGTGGAATCGTGTATGGAGTTCCTTCGCATCTGCGTGGAGGAAGGCTTCACAGACGTAGTCATTTCCATCAAAGCCTCAAACACTGTAGTGATGGTAAGGACCGTACGCCTGCTGGTGGCCACCATGGAGAAAGAAGATATGCACTTTCCCCTACACTTGGGCGTGACGGAGGCCGGAGATGGCGAAGACGGACGCATCAAGTCGGCAGTGGGCATAGGTGCCCTGCTGGCCGACGGACTGGGTGACACCATTCGTGTGTCGCTGAGCGAAGCGCCCGAAGCCGAAATACCCGTAGCCCGTAAGCTGGTGGACTACATTGTGAAACGTGAAGGCCACGCATACATCCCGGGAGCCGTGGCGCCGGATTTCGACTACCTGAACCCCGTGCGCCGAAGGACGCGGGCCGTGCGCAACATCGGCGGCGGACAAGTGCCCGTAGTACTCTCCGCACGACTGGACGGCCGCATGGATTTCGAGCCGCAGCTCCATCCCGATTATGTGTATACAGGCCGCCAGTTACCCGACTATCTGCCGGAAGGCGTGGAGTGCATTGTCGATGCCGACCTATGGCAGGGGCAAGCAGGCACGTGGCCGGCTTTTAAGGCCGACCAGCTGCCCTTCATGAGTGCCTGCACAGCCGAACTGAAATTTTTGTTCATCACCTATATGGGGCTGAACGAAGAAGCTTTGGCCTGCTTGAAATTCCATCCGGAAATCGTACTCATAGCCCAAAGCAACCACACTAACCGCTTGGGCGAATTCCGTGCCTTGGCCCACCAGCTGATGTGTGAAGGCTTGGAGAATCCCGTCATCTTCTTCCAGCACTATGCCGAACAGCAGACCGAAGACCTCCAGCTGAAAGCAGCCGCCGACATGGGTGCCTTGCTGATGGACGGGCTGTGCGACGGTATCTTCCTGTTCAACCAAGGCAACATTTCCCCCACTGTCATAGACACCACAGCTTTCGGCATCCTGCAAGCTGCACGCACACGCATCAGCAAGACGGAGTACATCTCCTGCCCCGGCTGCGGACGCACACTCTACGACCTGCCCGGCACTATTGCCCGCATCAAGGCGGCCACTTCACACCTGAAAGGACTGAAGATAGGTATCATGGGCTGCATAGTCAACGGCCCCGGCGAAATGGCTGATGCCGACTATGGCTATGTGGGCGCCGGACGGGGCAAGGTAAGCCTCTACAAAAAGAAAGAGTGCATCGAGAAAAACATTCCCGAAGAAGAAGCCGTGGAACGGCTCATCGCCCTCATCAAGCAATATGGGGATTATCGGGAGGAGGATTAATATGTACTGTTAAAACTCCCTATTTATACTTTGTGAGGCATCAAAATGTGCATTTTAGCGGGTACTTGGAATTCAAGTTTGACGCCTTTTATCGGTCTGGCAATCACCCGATTAACAGTTTATCACAATTTATTGGGAGTAAACTGTCAGTTTATACGTAGTAAACTGTTGGTTTATTCCGACTAAACTATCAGTTTATCCGTAGTAAACTGTCGGTTTATCCGTACTAAACTGCGGGTTGGTGTCTGCCCACTTCCACTCCTTGGTCAAAGAACTATTCGCGCCCTATTTCATTTTGCACAAATAGATGCCGCGCAAAGTATAACAAGGCTTTTCATTCTACATGTACCAACTCGGAACGCTGCGACACGCCGTTCTCACTAAAGGCTTCGATGCAGAAGTAATAATCCTGGTCGGTAGTAAGCGACTTCATCAGGTGCTTCCCTTCGTTGCCGTATACCATCCAGGAACTGTAGAGTTTGTCGGGCGCGATGCCCCACAGGATGTTGTAGCCTTGGGCATTTTTCACGGGCTGCCAAGTCAGAGTAATATCGCGGCGGTCGGCATGGCGGGTTGCCCTAAAGTCTTTTACACGGGCAGGTGCCTTGCCATTGCCCAAGCCGAAGATGCGTATTTCGGAAATGGCGAGATGGGGCGTAGGCACTTCAATGTTGCGGTAGCGGATGTAACGTGCTTCGCAGGACTGTTCCAATTCCACATAGTCATTCGGGGTGTCCTTGTAGCTGTTGGAGCGGTCTGCCAGCGGTTGCCAGTTTTCGCCGTCCAGCGAGCCTTCTACCACATAACGGTGATTCAACCCTTCGTATCGGCCGTACATGTCACTCTTGTGGTCGTGGTAATTTATCTGCACGGCACAGACCGAAGCGGGACTTTGCAGGTCAATCATCACCCACTGGCGGTCATCGTTATTTTCTGCCAGCCAGTAAGTCTTGGTCAGTTCGTCCGTCAGAGCAGCAGGCACCGTTCCTTCTGCCGAAGCGGAAGCTGTTACCGGCTTGTTGTAAGAGAGAAGCATCCAGCCACGGAACTGCCCAGCCTTGCCCGGCACCGAGGGAGCGTAGCGGGGATAATCGCCGAAGCGGGTATCTACGTACATGATACCGTCGTTGTCAAAGCCTGCGGGAAACATGCAGAGGCGGCGTTCCCAGTTCACATTGATGGAGAGCGCCATGGAAGCGAAATGCCAGTAACGTCCGCCGGGACCCAGCACCGTGCTGCCATGTCCGGCGCCGTTCATGTAGCCACCGGGCTTATAGGATACGGGGTTGTGCCGCTGATAAGTGTAAGGCCCCATGGGGTGGTCGGCAACATAAACACCGTCAGCATAGACATTGAACTCTGTGCCCGGGGAGCCATACTGCATGTAGTACTTGCCGTTGTGCTTCGTCAGCCACGGGCCTTCGATATAGCCCCCCAACACGGTGTCCGTATGGTTTTCGCCGAATCGTTCCCAACCATGCTTTGCCATGTCGAGGTTGAAGAGTTCCTTCACCTCCCCTTTTTGTATGAAGCGATGATTCCGGTCGAGTTCCATGCCTCGGATGGGATATACGTTGGACGAGCCCCAGAACATGTATGCCTTTCCATCGTCATCAATAAACAGGTCGGGGTCTTGCAGATTGTGCAGGATGGCAGGTGTGGCTTCCCAGTTGCCCGATGCCGGGTCATCGGTATAGAGCACACTCATGGAGCCGGAGGGATCACCGGTCACATAAAGTACGGAGTCCTTGTAATTGTGAGCGGCAGGCGCATTACATCCCTGCGGGTACCAATTCTTGCCAGGGTGCACGAATTCCCAATTCTGCAAGTCTTTTGAACGCCAATAGCCGTGGGTGCGGGTGACGAACATGTAGTATTCGCCCCGGAACTCCACCACGGCAGGGTCGGCACCCGAACGGTAAGAAATGTCCTTGTCCGAATTGTAAATCATATAAGTGTAGTCCACGTTCAGCGGATTACAATAAGTATCCATGCGCATGTCTTGCGCACCAAGTGCGCCCGCCAACAGCAAGGCACCTCCCAAAGAATAAAGCTTTTTCATTTATGGTGTGTGTTTAAGTTACTGTTCCATTTTTACACCGTAATGTGCACGCACGCTGTGGGAACCCGGATATCCGTAATTTTGGGGGCAGGGGCAACTAATCTATCCTTCACCACCATCAATCGCACAATGGGATTAATAGCATCGGAAGACGTCTTTAACATGTAGGTCGCAAACTTACAATCGGAAATTGATATAAATCAAAATAGGACTATCATAGATATTACTATCCCTCTTTCTAGGCACTACTCTTTTACTACCCAGTACAGTACAATCAATTAATTTACAATGAGTAAAAAAAAGGATGAAGCGGTTTTCATCAACCGACCTTTTTATTGGGCGACAGCCTATCCGTTCTCTGTCATAGAATTAACTGCCACGCTCAATATCTTGTTGTAACGCACACTGTCGCCCAGCACCTGCATGGCTTCTTTGAGGTCGGCATCGTCTTTAAGCTGCTGTATGATGCCGCCGCGCTGGTAGTAGTAGCGTTTCACTATTTCTATGGCTATCATCTCCTTTATTTCTTTAGAGAAGTGGTCGAGGTCGCGGTCAAGGTTATGGGTAAGCTTCTTTTCGAGCGACTCAAACTCAGACTTGGCATCATCCAGGTAGCCTTCAAACTCGGCCATCTCCTTCAAACTTTTCAAGAGTTTTTCCGATTGCTGGTCGTATTTGAAGTCGGCCTTCTTCACCTTTTCCTTGAACTCGGCATAGTCGGCATCGGTCACAGCAAACTGCTCGGGTGCCGCAATGGTGGCATGCTTCAGGCAATAATCCGTGGCGTAATCGAATATCAGGTTGTCTGCCACCAGATAATACAGTATGTTGGGCAGCTTCTCTTGCTCTACCTGTATGTCGGGCGTTACTCCCCCGCCATCGCGCACCTCACGTCCGGCGGCTGTATGGAACACCGTGGTCAGACTGTCCGGTATGCGGCCCACGCTGCCATCGGCATTGCGGTGCGTATAGTCGATGGCCTGCACGCAACGCCCGCTGGGGATGTAGTACTTGGAAGTGGTAAGTTTCATCTGTGCGCCATAGGGCAACGGACGTGTAGTCTGCACCAGCCCCTTGCCATAAGTGCGTGTGCCTACGATGACCGCCCGGTCGAGGTCTTGTAGGGAGCCGGCCAGAATTTCGGCGGCAGAAGCCGTGACGCTGCTGGTGAGCACCGCCAGCGGAATGTCGAGATCGATGGGTTCGCGCAGTGTCTTGTAGGTATTGCTGGCCTGCTTAATCTTTCCCTTGGTAGTGACCAGCGTTTTGCCGCGGGGCACGAAGAAGTTGGCTATCTCCACTGCCTCGTCCAGCAGACCGCCGCCGTTGTTGCGCAAGTCAATGATCAGGGAAGTAATGCCCTGCTTCTCCAAGTCGAG
>CALUIF010000011.1 GCA_944320635.1 uncultured Bacteroides sp.
CGGTGCTTGGGGTATTTGGCGCGGAACCAGCGCACGCAGGTGCTTTGCAGCCGATGCTCTTCGTCGCGGCTTTTGGCGCGGGACGATGGATGTCTGGCAATGTTTAGCATTTCTTCGTAGGTCATAATTGTATTGGGTTAGGGGTATGAAAAAGCCCGGCACTTGGTGGGTGTCGGGCAAATAAGATATGCGGAGCTATGTGGTGTTAGCTAGGCATCGATTTAACAATATGTGTCTTTTATTTCTTTTTCCTGCTAAACAGGTATGTAACGACTATGATTAAAATACCTATTACGTTTGCGGTTGTTGTGCCAAGTAATGTTATCAATACGTTGTCTGACAGTTTGAAATTTGTCGTTTCTGTTCCGGACAAGAATAGTATAAGGAATACAAAAAGCATGTAAATTGACACGAAAGAGAAAATGCGTTCGGCAAATTCCTTCCGCTGGTCACGGTCTTGGCTGTCCCCGCGATTTTCTTCTGCTAACGCTTCATTCTTCAGCTGTGCTTCCCGAAGCTGTTCTTTGGCCAGTTCAATATGAACATCATTATATCCCTTGTCTACATCGACAGAAGCATCTGTTTTTATACTGGGAATTTCATCCAATACTTTCTTTATGTCACTCATTGCTTCGGCTTACTGTTAACAATAGCGGAATAATAAACCTTGGTCATTTCGTCCGGAATTTCCACGTTTTTCCCTACACGATAACAATATGCCCACGGGGTATTCTCTTTATGCAACAAATTTATCATATCCGGGGTAGACACTCCACGATATCGTTTCCAAACGAAATCAAGGATTATCTTGATGTCTTCGTCTTTAACCTCCGGAATTACAAAATGCAAAGTCCCATTTTCTTCTTCATCCTTTGCTATGGATGATTTTGCACGTATAGGACTATTCCCATTGTATTTGAATGAATGATATACAGAGGGGATTACCGGACCATACTTCCACGCTTCCACAACGTCAAATCGCTTATCTATGATGACCCTGTCAAGAATGGCCATCGCAAAACCGTACGCAATATATACGTACTTGACCAACCGAAGTAATGTAAGCGGATGTGGTGCAGTCTTGTCTTGTAGAGATTTGTCTACAAAATAATTCGCTATTGCGATTGCATCCGTTTTCATAAATCTATCCTCCATGATATAAAAAATCCCACGGAAAAACTCATGCCACGACATTAGCCACAGCATAGATTTATCCATAGGAAAACAGTCTTTTTATATTCTTGCCGCAAATATAGATAGAACATATTGCATTTGCAATGCTGAAATGGCAAAAAATGGGCAAAATTGTGCATTATTCGCTTTTATTCCGTTTTATTTCGTGCCATCAGTCATTGTTTTGCAATTATTCTTTGTGGAGGCAGCAGGATTCGAACCTGCACGATTTTGCTCGATATTGCCGTTCTGGACTTTCACCCTTGTATCTGTTTTCGAACGGACACCCTCGCGGGTTGCGGTTAAGGCGGACGGTTTTCTTCCGTGTAGTGCCGTCCCTTTTCTCGTGAACCGCTTTATTCCTTGCGTCTTCCTATTCCGCCATGCCTCCGTGTGTCCCCCGCAGTTCCCTTATACCGTGCCACGGTGGCGTACCTCGGGCTGGGCTTGCGGGGTGCTGGTCTCAAAAAGAGTAATATTATGCTTATAATTCACACTCTTTCGCCCTCACGGGTTATTCGGCTTTGCTATTTTTGAAGATTTCACGAATTTGTTCGGCTACCTTCTCGGCGGCTTCGCGGGTCTTGAAGTAGTTTCTTGCGTTATAATAATTATCGTCGCATAAACCATGCGAATCTGAAGTACAATCAACTTCTAATCTATTCTCGGAGATATAATAATATATATTACCTTTCTCCGCCCTCCATCTCGGCAAGTCCTCGATCTGTTTCTTCTCCGCGTTCCATCGCTTTCTTTCCTTGGCAAGGGCATCGAAAAGGCGTAGCTTCTCGGCTTCGGTGGCGGGGCGGATGTAATCTTTTGTTAATCCATATCCAATGCTCGGAGTTTGGAAGACAGACACTTTGTCTATTCCTAAGAATGTCGTCATTCCGGCATACGATAGGACTGCTCCATGTTCATTCGTGCCTTTGTAGATGATGATGTTTTCTGTTATCGATTTCCCGTACAGAATGTCCCCATCTTTCGGTGTCCACTTTTCTTCTTTCGGTTCAAACTCGGTTATCACTTCTTCTCCGTCCACTTTCACGGTGACGGTCTTGCATCCTTCGGGGATGGTTAGTTTAATTTCTTTCATTGTTTCCAGTGTTTAATCCGGCTGGAATGAACCAGTCGGGGATGTAGTCTTGTTCGGTCATTACGCGTCCTCCTTCGTCTTGTCGATGGTGACGTCTTCCATCCCGTCCACGTGAATGGTAGTTTTGTATCCTTTGGGCAAGCTGTCTACAAACTTTCCTACTTCCTTTTTGAAGGATTTGAATGACTTCTGTCCAGCCGGTATTTCTTCCAAAGGTATCACGTCCATAATCTTGGTCTCGTCGATGTTCCCGATTTCGTAGTCGGACATGCAGCCTTTCATGTGTTCCACCGTGACGTCGTGCGCGGCGTTTACACTGCACGCGTTGACCAGCAGGTTGAGAGCGGTGCGTTTTTCTCTTCCGCTCTTTTCGTCGAGGGTGATGAGAGATGCTTTCACGCGGTACCAGCGGTCGGGGTCGGTAGACGCGTTGCGGTTCTGCCCGAGCAGCTTCTGGGCTTCGCCGTCGGCTTGGCTCACGATGCCGAATTTATCATATACAATCTCGTGGTAGGGTGCCACGCGGGAGGATATGACTTCAAAATGTCCGCTTGCATAGGGCAGTATGTACGCTGCCATTCGGCTTTCGGATTCGGACAGGCTCAGGCAGTCTGCTACGATGTACTGCTCGGTTACTTTCTTCGTCATCCCGTTTTCCATCGTACGGTCGAGGACGACTTTGCATTCATAGCTTTTCATTTTCTATTTTCTTTTGTAGTTTCTTAATGAGTTTCTTCGCCTGCCTCGCCTTGTCGGCTTCCCTTGGCTTCATGACGCGCTGGTAGCGGTCTATCACATCGACCATGTCGGAGGAAAGGCGAACAAGTCGTAGCAGATCTTGGGATGTCATAAAAGTTAAGTTAAAAATTCATTTACTAGTTCGTCGAAGTAGGCCTCGACGGTGGGGATGTCGTCGTTGGCGGCCATCACTTGGTTGGCAATGGCGCGCTTGTCGTAGATGATACGGTACAGGCGGCTGTCTATCGTGCCGCGTCCTATGAGGTAGTAGCACGTCACGTTGTCCTTCTGGCCGATGCGGTGGCAACGGTCTTCGCACTGCTGGCAGTCTGCATACGTCCAGGGGAACTCGATGAAGGCCACGCGGCTGGCGGCGGTGAGCGTCAGTCCCACTCCGGCGGCTTTGATGGAGCAGATGATGAGCTTGGACTTTCCTTGCTGGAAGGCGTCCACGGCGGCCTGCTTCATCACGGCTGAATCGCGTCCGGTGACGGTGACTGCGTGGGGGAAGGCGGTCTTCAGCTCGTCTACAATGTCGTGCAGCGAGCAGAACACTACAAGCGGCTGGCCACTGTCGGTAACGGTGCGAATGAAGTCCACAGCTTGTGCCACCTTGCCCCGGGCGGAGATGCCCCGAAGCGCCATGAACTTGACCAATGCCTCCATGCGCATCTTGCGGCGTATCTCCGGCTCGGAGCATTGGCGGTACTCGCGCAGGTACTGTGCCAGGTCTTCGGCGGCGGTGTCGTATTCCTCGCGGTTAGCGATGTCCACGTAGAGGTCCACGCGGGTCTTCGCCGGCAGTTGGGTCAGTACCTTCTGCTTTTCGCGGCGGATGAGGCACGTGTCGTAGAGGCGTTGGCTCAGTTCGTCGAGGTTGGAAGCCTCACGTTCCACTCCGGTATAGTCCAGTAGGAACTGGTTGCGCCCGCCGAAGTCCTTCAAGCGGTCCATGATGGAGAGCTGCGCCACGAGGTCAGCGGGACGGTTCACCACGGGCGTTCCGCTGAGCAGGATGATATACTCCTTGCCCGCCGTCAGTCCCTTGGCGAACTTGGCCTGCTGTGTGGAAGCGTCCTTCACGCGGTGGCTTTCGTCAATGATGACCGAGCGAAACAGGCGTATCTGCGGGCAGAACACCACATCTTTGAGCCGGAAGGACTTGCCTCCCTTGATGTCCCACACGAAGTACTTGCGCAGGCTCTCGTAGTTGACAATGATGTATTGGAACATCTTCATCTGCAACAGGTAGGGCCACGTGGTGCGCACGGCGTCGCCAAGGACAAGTGCCCGGGTGTCGGTGAACTTCTCCACCTCCCTCTGCCAGTTTATCTTGAGCGACGAGGGGCAGATGACCAGGCAGGGCCAGGCACGGGCGGCGTGAATGATACCTATGCTTTGAAGCGTTTTGCCCAGTCCAGGCTCGTCGGCTAAGAAAAAACGTTTCCACTTCAAGCCCTGCTCGATGCCTTCTTGCTGGTAAGGATAAGGGGTGACTTTCAGTGATGAGTTCATATTTTAGATCCTTTATACTTCCATCCGTTTAGTTCATATACTCTGCGGCGTGCTTCCTCGCGATCAGTGTATAGGGGTTCGTCGCGTACAGGGTCGGACATAGTGCTTCGACCATCGGCATAGGTGCAGACGTAAATGCGAAAGTTTCTCCCGTAGGGGTGGTAGCTGTATTCTCCTTTTTTCATACTTCTTTAATTTAAATTGAATAACCAGTACTGAAAGGCCAGTTCCTCGTACTTCTCGCGTCCGCGGCGGTAGGTCGCATCGTCTCGGCTGATGAAGTGCTTGAACACCTGGCAGTTCTTCTTGCTGATGGCGTAGATGAAATCCCGGCTGCTTCCGGCAATGTCCATGTACCAGGCGCGGCTGCGATCCCAGTCGAAGAAGTCGATGGCTTCCTCAAACTCCCGCTGCGAGGCTGCGAAGGTGGTCTTGAGGTCGCCTCCGAAACCGGCGAATGGCATCCACCAGTCCCATTTGCAGCGGGTGGGAAGCGAGAAGGCGAACCCGCCATACTCGAAGTCCTGCCGTCCGTTCACCATGTACCGCTGCGTCTCGGCACGCTCCAACACGGTCTTCAGGAAAACGTCGTGACGGGCTTCCATGCGCAGGGACTTGTTCATCTCGCGGGCGTGGTCAAACTCGTCGTCCGTGTAGGGCACATCGTCCACCGTGCGTTGGTAGTAGTTTACGCGCTGCGGTTCGGTGATGATGGCATCTACCAGCGAGCCGAAGCGGAAGGCCTGCTCGCGGTCGCCGTATTGCATGTTGGGGTGCAGCAGGTTCTTCAGCTCGGTGAGGTCGCTGTTGGAGACTTCGGTACGGTTGTAATAGGCATCGGGGTTCATGTCATTTCGCTTTTATTTCGTCCTCGTATTGTATATACTCCGACTGGATGAAACGCGGGTCTTGCTTGTCGTTGGCCAGGCGTTCGCAGTGGGTAAGCTGTGACTTGAATTTCTTCGCCAGTTCCTCCACGCCGAGGGTAACGCCTTCCGTTGTCCACCAGAGGTTGAGGATGTCGAGGAATCCGCGCGGGTCGGTGACCACAATGCGTTTCTTTACCTGCGCCTTGGGCTGATAGGTGGGGGCTGCCGCTTTGGCCTGCTCGAACAGTCCGGCCATTTCCGCTTGCTGTTTCTGTACCTGCTGGCGTTCGCGCTCCTCCTGCTCCCGGCGGATGCGTTCCTGCTCCCGGCGGGCGGCTTCTTCGGCTTCGCGGCGTTTCAGCTCTTCCGTTCTCTTCGCGGCTTCTTCGGCGGATGCCTGTGCGATGGCTTCCAGTTCCTTCCGCTTGCCGGGCAGCATGGCGATGATGGCGCCGGCATTCTCGCTGAGGTCGAAGGCATATTGGTCGCAGAACTTGGGCACCACGTCGTCCATCACCTGCTGGCGGATGGCTTTCGCCTCATCGGGCGAGAGGTCGGCGGGTATGCGCACGCCACTGGGAAACTGTCGGAACAGCTCGGGGCGCGGACGGGTGTCGTAGGCGCGTATCTGCCGCTCGCGCTCGGCCAGGTTATGCAGGGTGATGCCGTCGTTCAGCGCGGCCAGCTCGTTGTAGCGTTGGGTGAGGTAGCGGTTGAACTGCTGCCGGTAGTCGGCCTCCACGTCCTGCCGGTATTGGGTGCGCGCCATCTCCATGCGCTGGTTCCTCAGTTCGGCCTGCCGGGCGGCTTCGGCTTCGCGCTGCTTGCGGGCGGCGTAGGCGTTGCGCTGCTCTTGCAGCTGGTAGGGAATGCTGCCTTTCTTCGCGGGGTCGACGTCGTTCTCCAGCGTGGTGAAGACGGTGCGTATCTCGTCGAACAGCTTGGTGACGGCACTGCGCTGCTCGTTCATCTTCTTCACTGTGTTGCGGCTCTTGCGTATGTATGTGTCAGCCTTCTGGTCGAGCTCGTCGGTCATGCCTTCGGCCTCTATGGTGTCCAGCAGGGCGCGGCAGGAGTCCAGGCAGCGGTCGTGCGACAATTGGTTGTCGCGCCACGCCTGCGGGGCTTGCGCCATTATCAGGCGGACGTTGTCTTCTTGTAGGATAAGTTCGGTACTCATAATTGAGAATTGAGAATTAAGAATTGGGAATTGAGAAATGTTACCAGGGTTCATCGCTGTCTTCCGATTTTCCGGGGTCGATGGTGACGCCCCCGGAGTCGTCGCGCTGCGGGCAGAAGTCCTGCGGCTTTTCGGGCTGTGGGGCATCTGCCGCTTCTTCCATGCTGTAGAAATCTTCCTGAGGGGCGTCCATCGTGTCGGTTTCCATCTGCGTGGCCTTGCCGATGCGCACCTTCGGATAGGTCTTGAAGGCGTGCTTGATGCACTTGGCCATCAGGAATCCGGGGTCAATGCCCCCGTTCTGCGAGGAATAGAGCTCGTTGGGGTTTCCCTTCACCCACCGGCGGCTCTGGTCGTCCCACTTCCGGTTTTGCTTGGCGGAGTAGTCGGAGAGGCGCGTCCAGTCTTCCTCAAACATCACGGCGTAGTCCACCGAGCCGTCCGTGCGGGTTATCTTCATGAAGCAGGCCACGATGTGGCGGCTGTTGTGGGGCAGGTTGCAGGTGTATTTCACGGACTTTCGCCCGTCGTTGTCGCTGAATGAGAAGCTGTCTTCCTCGTAGACTATGACGGGGTTGTCGGCATACTTTATCTGCCCGGCCCGCGCACGCATCACCAGTTCGCCATAGCCGGAGATGGTGAGGGTGAGGCGGGGTTCGTACGTCGTCTTCCCCTGCGCGTCTTTCCCGACTGCCACGTTACGCCCTTGCAGGTAGCAGAGGGCACGCACGCCCGGCTCGACGGACAGTCCGCACACGGCCAGGTCGATGAAGGTGGTGAAGATGGAAAAACGGGTGGCTTTGGCGACGGACTGCGCGTTGTCCTTCAGCCAGTGGCCGAAGTAGTTCAGCTCGCGCTCGTAGGCGGGTTCTCCCTTCCCTTCTCCCCAAAGGGTGTCCCAGATTTGGATAAACTTTTCCCTGACGGCTGGGTACGTCAGGATGTCGGCGGGCTGCAATCGGTTCAGCTCGTCGACGGTGAGTTGGATGTTGCTCATTTGTTCAAGGTATTTTAAGTGTGAAACAATGTGTGTATATATGGTAGCCGCAGCGGGACTTGAACCCGCGACCTTTTTCGTGAGCCCACGAAAATGTTCTGACCACCTGAACTATGCGGCTTGTGTGCTTATATTGTAGTTTGTCCACTGAAGGGCAATTATTGTCATACATACTACTGGGGAGGTATCCGTTTTCCTCTTCCATGATCCATCCATGTCCGGGCACACGCTGCAACAGCCGCGCTCCCGCCCCACATGGGCCGTAGGCTACCTTTTTGTTTCGCCATCCTGTTCAGCCGTCCGCTATGTATGCAGGTTGAGGCGTCGTGTGCCTGCGCCTTGCGGGTTGGCTGTCAATTCGTGATACTTCCTTTTTATAAGTCGTTTCCCCTGCGGGATTCGAACCCGCGACCTGCGCCTGTACCTATTGAAAACACCAGTCTTACCTTAAGATAACAAATGGCAAATGTTGATTTTTCGGCGCCGCTCTATCCGCTGAGCTAAGGGGAAGGTCGGGAAACCGTTATGTCTTTGACCTTCGTATGATTTGGTCGATATTCTCTTTGTTGTACAGAACGGTCCGCTCGCTGGGCCGGTACACATCCACCTTCGGGTTGGTGTTGATGTTGAGCTCGATGTACCGTGTGGTTACGCCGAGGTAGGCTGCCAATTCGTTTTTGCTGAGCCAGATTTTAGGGATGGGCATCACCTTGCCCAAGTTTCTTGTGCGTGCCATGTTCAGTTCCTCCTTCTTGCTTTTTGTTGTTCCTCTTGTTCACGGTCCATCTTGCCGGCATAGACGCAGTAGGCAAAGATGAACGCCAGTGCCATCAGGTCGCAGGCGAAGCTCCAACCAAACATCAGGTGGTGGGACAACAGTTGCGACAAGGCTATCAGTGCCAGCGCGGAGACGATGCTGCCGATGAGGGCGGCGGGGTAGTTGTTTGGTTTCATGATATATGAATTTATTCGTTTACAACCTTGTCGAGTTTTTCTAAAATGGCTTTATTCTCTAAAGCCAGTTCAATAGCGCAGTTTATGATGTCATAACGTCGTGACCTTCCCTGTAAGGCATTGCTGACTGTAGCCTCGCAATCTCCTGTCTTTGCTGCGATGGTCTTGATGTAGCCTTGCGGAAGCAATGGACGCAAGGCTTTCAGATTCCGCATCAAGTTGCACATGGTGTTATCTTTTCTATTCATTATTACTTTATTTTACTTCGTTATTTACAGATGATTAAAGTTTATTGCTAACTTTGTGGTGCAAAGATGAATATATTATTTAGGATTACAAAGGAAAATCCTAAGAAAAATCCCATGTTTAATATTTATTTAGATTTTGATTATGGATTTGAATGGAAGAATTAATGAATTTATCTCATCGAAAGGATTGTCTGTCGCTGAATTTGAGCGCATTTGTGGGCTATCAAATGGGTATGTCCGCAAGGTTAAGGATTCTTTAGGGAAGAGGGGACTTTCTGATATTCTTAGGAATTTCCCGGAACTAAATAAAGATTGGCTGCTTACAGGCGAAGGCAAAATGCTGAATCCCTCCGTAGTTCAAAAAAATCAGAATGGAGATAACATACACGGCCAGTCCGTTACGGTGAATAAAAGTGAGAGTGAAAAATTGCTTGACATAATAAGAATGCAAGCAGAGCAATTGAGTAAAAGTCAAGAGCAGATAAGTAAGGGTCAAGAACAAATAGACAGATTATTAACTTTATTAGAAAACAAATAAAATGAATACACTTATTTTTATAGGACTATCTGGTGCATTTACATACCAATGCCACGAGATAGGGAAGAATTTTAGAGGGTCATCTACTTTGATTAAAAATGCGATGATTCTTATAGGAAATATCGGTTACTTAGCATATTTGGCATTAATTATATGGAGTTTTTGGCATTTCCCATGGTGGCAGCCTATAGTTACTTTTATAGGTTCAATGTTGATAGGTGGAATTACTGCTATGTTTTTCCAAAGAAATAAGATTGGTATTCTTTTGTCCCCCATTTTAACTTTATTGTTTTTGGTATTGGGTGTTATGGATTTGTTCGGTTATTAAAACGCATAAAACATAGAAAGTAAAAGTATGTTACGATTAGTATTTATGTTCCTGATGACACAGTGTGTATTGTGTGTACATGGTCAAAGTTACAGATGGAATCCTGAAGATTTTGTCTACTCGAATTTTAAATACGCTTTTTCATGGTCTCTTCCAACTGATATGGATTGGAAAAAAATATCAGGCACAGAAAAGCATACTATATTCAAAGCTTATCAACCTGATACATACATAACTGTAGTTGTAAATGTGAACCAAATACAGCATGAAAAAGCAAATGATATTAGCATATGGGATTTCTATGACAAAATTGTATCTCAATCAAAACAAATAGATCAATATATCGAGAAAAACACTGGAAACAAAACAGTAAAACATACTTTTGAGAAATGTATGTTTTGTGGTAAACAAGCATACAAGACTTATCAACATACTTATTTAAAAGATGATAGATATGAAGAACCTTATGAAATCATAACTATTGCTTATTCTTATGCGTATAGGGGATTTACTTATATGGCTTCTGTAAAAGTTCATAAGGCTCTGTATGAATTTGATGAAATTAAATCATATATAAATGAGATATTTAGAGGCTATTCAATTATTAATCAATATGAGTGACATCAAGCATGAAAACATTTATCTATTATTTAGTTTGGATTATCTGTATAATCCTTGCAATGTTTTTAATGTCAACCGTATTAATGACATTTCTTGAACCCAACTCGATAGGGGTAACAGGCCTTACGGCTGGTGTCGGACTTGCTGTTTTGTATGCAAGAAAAGATTTATTTAAATTATTGGATAAGGTGTTTTCTAAAAAATGAACTATGACCGACAAATCATACCGAATCGCAAAATTAGTTATTGCCTTGTTGGCATTGTTTCTGTTCTACTTGTACATCCAGAATGGAAGATACGTGGTCAGCAAGCCTTTTGTTGTTGACAAGTGGACAGGAAAAGTTGAGACTATTAAGTATCCACGTTGAGTAACTTGCTAAAATAAAACTGTCATGAATGAGAAGAAGATAAGAGAACAACGGGAAATCCGGAAAGGCATCCGTCTTTCTACAGCCAGGACTTTGCGCGACGTATTCCCGGAAGTGGATAAACTATTTGTGGATGTGGAATTGTCATTCTGTTCAAGTGTAGGGATTGATGCCAAGAAAGAGTTCCATAAAATTCTTGAAGGTACAGATTTGTTCTACCTGCATTTTGATTGCTTGAATGTGGATTGCACAAGTGACGGATTTGACTTGGAAAACATTGCCAGAATGGCTATCTAATCACATTCCGCCCAATCAGGCATATTGAAATGCACCGGTAAGGAAGATTGGAAATATCTCAAGTCTTCTGGCTGTTCCTGTCAGTCATATCTAAAGTACGTTGTGCGTCCGCAATTTCTGCATAGCGGAGGCACTGACTAACCATAAAGTCTGACAAAATTCCGCAGGTTTCTTTGGCATTCTCGGAGAAAAGCTCAAAGACGGCTTTTTCTCTATCAGTCGGATTGCTGTTGGCAATGAATTCTGTATAGGCATTTTGCCTGCAAGACAGCAGTCTTGCATGAACGGAAGAATATTCCATCATGCATTGGATAAAATCGGATGCCTGTTTTTCTGTCAGTTGTCCAAAATGTGGGATAGCAATTGCCATAGTCTTATTTTTCAGCAAAGGTCGTCATGGTTCCCCAATATGTGACGATAAATAATGCCATCCCTTTTCCTTCACGGCTCCCCCAGATACTTCACAATAGCCTCGTGCTGCAACGGCGTGAGCGCACGCTGTCTCGGCTTGAAATGCAGTTGCTCCAAGCGGGCGGATAGTTCGGTGTTGAGCACAATCCAGCGGCGCAACTGCGATACTGCGCTGCGCGGGGTGGACTTCGGAAAGTAGGCTTGTGCCAGTTCGTTCAGATAGATGGTTCCCATGATGCAAAGGTAGCATTTCTTTATGTTATTCCGACCGTTGCGTACGGAGAGGAAAAAATTACCCGCAGGTAGTTGGGCATTTACCTACGGGTAGTTGGCTAATTACGTACAGGTAGTTGGGCGGTTACCTGTAGAGAGGTCAGCCCAGTTGCTGGTTGCCGTCATTATCTTCGCCGGAGGTCTCATCGTCGGTGCCGCTGCCCGTTCCGTCTTCATCGGGAAGGGCTTCGCCCAGTCTGGCCACACGCTTGAACTCCAGTCCTCCGCTTCCTGCCCTCGTGGCTGCCTTGACTGGTTTGCCGGGGCGGAACTGGATGCTTGCTCCGGTGATGTTGGCCGCGGTAAACTCTTTTTCGGTGTCCGCTCCTTCACTATGAAGCTGGAGCTGGAAGGAGCCGAAATTTTCCAGCCGCACTATCTTTCCGGCAGCCAGGTGTTTGTTCACCTGCTTTATCAATGCACGGATGGCGTTCAGCACATCGCCGTCGGTCAAGGTGGTGGCATAACTGATGTCTTCGGCCATCTCGTCCATCGTCACCACGCCGCTGGCCTGCATCTTGGCGTAGTACTTCTTGGGTGCGTCGGGATTGCCCGGCTCGCTGCTAATGTAGGTTAATGAATAGTTCACGCTCATTTCTTTCATTTTTTTTAAAGGGTTGATACTTGATTGATTTCGCTGGCGCGAAGATATTCCATTACGCGAGAGCCGGCATCTTATTCGGTGGAAAATGTGGCGTGAAGGAAGGAAAACTGGTACTAATATGCATAAGAATCCGGCATATCGGGTCGTATGCCGGATTCTTTGGTCATTGTGCGGTCTATGCTTTTTGTTTGTCAGCTGGACGGTGCAAATATAATATCAAAAATACACATATAAAAGTTAAAAGATAATATTTTGTGATTAATCTTTCTCACCTCCATCCTCTCCGTTCACGAAGTCTATCACCTTCCGGTTTGCCTCGTCTACCTTACGTTGGTCGAAATTGATGTATATGGAGGTTGTGGAACTGCCATGCTCATGCCCCAAGGCTTCCGATATGGTGTCTTTGGATATATCGAGTCCGGCAGCCAGTGTGGCCCAGGTATGTCTGCTCCAATAAGAGGACAGTTCCGGAAACAACGGATGCCTACTTTTCTTGCCACCCAGCCCTTTGCGCTCCACCTCGCCAATCTGCTGCAGGCCTTTGTTCATCCTGTGCAGGAAGTCCTTATAGTTCTTGTATTCATCCATCACATTCAGCAGGTAATCGCTTTTGCCCGCATAGCGGTCTATAATAGTACGGGCTTCCGGCTGTATGAAGATGGAATATAGCTTTGAAGTCTTGGCACGTTTGTATTCCAGCCGCCCGTTTACCACGTCCTGCTTCTTGGCAAGGAACAAATCGGCGGCATTGATGCCGATAAGGTAGAACATGAGCATGAACATGTCGCGGTACTTCACTTGATATTCCTCACATGGATAATCGCGCAAAATACGCAGTTGTGCTATGGTCAGATTACGTTTGCGCGTTTCTTCCTTCTTGATTCTGAACTTCCGGAAAGGGTATAACGTAGTATATTCCTCGTCGATGGCATAGTTGAAAACGGCACGGATATTCCGCAGGTGAATGGCATAGGCGTTTGTTTTCATTCCACTGTCTTTCATCCATTGCTCGAAACGCATCAGCCAATCTTTATTAATGGTATCAAACGTGCAATCGGGGTCGAATGACGCAATCTTGTTCCTCGTCGTGGTGTAGACGGTGCGTGTACCTTCCCTCTCCTTATTGGAAATGAATTCATCCAAGCAATCAATAAACCTCATGCCGCGGTTATCATCCGGCTCACGCCCTGATATGATGGAAGACAACTCGCTACGCATCTCTTTGTCCGAAATCCGTTTCTGTTTCTCATCCAAATCCAGCAAGAATCTTTCTGCCCGATTGAACAAGTCTTGCAGAATGATGTTTTTCCGCTTAAAATTGCTTTCGTTCTTATTGAACTGTGTTCCTTCCCAATTTTCGGGGATGGCAGAATAAGGTGTCGATACCCTTATCTTATCCTTGTTCCTCACCTCTACCACTATCGGAAAAGAGCCATCTTTCTTGCATCTTCGCGTATCTAATGTTATCTTTGCTTTCATCATATAATTTCGTTTGGAGAAATTTGACCTCGTATTTGACCCGTTTTCGCGTCCTTTAACGTCCCCAAATGTAGCTTATTTCGCAATAAAATGCAATAGAAAAATAAAAAAAGACAGCTACAATATAATGTAACTGTCTGATTTTCAGAAGAGCGGCAAGCGAGGCTCGAACTCGTGACCCTCAGCTTGGGAAGCTGATGCTCTACCAACTGAGCTATTGCCGCAACAATCTTTTCACAATTTCCTTCCGGAAAACGCGGCAAAGGTAATAAATTCCTTCAAAATACAACAAGCTTTCTCCGCTTTATTTTTGTTTTCTATGCAGATTGCTTGGTTCTGATACCGGAATAGCGTACTTTTGCTCCCCATAACACGATATTCCTACGTCATGAAACGACAAATTATACTCATTACAGGAGGAGCACGATCGGGCAAAAGCACCTATGCTGAAAAACTGGCACTCAGCCTTTCCGACACTCCTGTTTATATGGCAACAGCACGCATCTGGGATGAAGAGTTCAGTCAACGTGTCGCAGCCCACCGACAACGCCGCGGCCCAGAGTGGACGAATATAGAAGAAGATAAATGCCTCAGCCGGCATATACTGACCGATAGAGTGGTACTCATAGATTGCGTAACGTTATGGTGCACCAACTTTTTTTTCGACCTGAATGCCGACACGCAGGCAGCGCTGGATGCCCTTAAAAAAGAATTTGATCAACTGACCCGGCAAAATGCCACCTTCATCTTTGTCACCAATGAAATAGGTATGGGTGAAGTTTCCCAAAACAAAATCCAACGCAAGTTTACCGACCTGCAAGGATGGACGAACCAATACATCGCTGCCCGGGCAGACAAAGTAATATGCATGATATCAGGCATTCCTCTCCAAATAAAACCATAAAATCATCATTTATACATACTACTGTATATGGATATTACAACAGACTTTCCCATCGACTTGCCCGATGAAACTATCAAGACAGCACTTATAGACAAGATAAATAACCTAACCAAGCCCAAAGGCTCTTTAGGAAGACTTGAAGAACTGGCCCTACAAATAGGGTTGATACAACAGACACTGACACCTGCCCTCCGGCACCCGCAAAACATTATTTTTGCTGCCGACCACGGCATTGTAGACGAAGGTGTAAGTCTTTCGCCCAAAGAAGTGACCTGGCAACAAATCAGCAACTTCGTGCACGAAGGAGCCGGAGTCAACTTTCTGTGTCGCCAGCACGGCTTCGACTTGAAAATCGTGGATGCAGGAGTAGACTATGACCTGCCACGCGACAAAGGCATCATCAACCTCAAAGTGAGGCGTGGCACTCGCAACTATCTGTATGACCCTGCCATGACGAAAGAAGAAGCCATTCTCTGCCTGGAGCGGGGAGCCGAAATAGTAAGCCATTGCCAGACTGAAGGGAGCAACATCCTCAGTTTCGGCGAAATGGGCATAGGCAACACGTCGGCCTCGTCTTTGTGGATGAGTTTGCTCACCGACATCCCGCTGGAACAGTGCGTAGGAGCAGGCAGCGGACTGGATAGCGAAGGCATCAGGCATAAGCTCGAAGTGCTGGACAAGGCCATGCACAACTACACAGGTGACGGATCGCCGGCCGACATCATCCGATGGTTTGGCGGACTGGAAATGGTCATGGCCATCGGAGCCATGCTACAGGCAGCCCGGCTAAAAATGATTATACTGGTCGACGGATTTATTATGACCAGTTGCCTGCTGGCAGCCTCGCGCCTGCACCCCGAGGTGATGCCCTACGCCATCTTCGGTCATTGTGGAGACGAAGCCGGACACCGCCTGCTGCTCAATGCCATGCACGCCCGCCCCTTGCTGGACTTGGGTCTGCGACTTGGCGAAGGTACAGGAGCCATTTGCGCCTACCCTATCGTCGACTCGGCCGTGCGGATGCTGAATGAAATGGACACCTTTGCCCACGCCTCCATCACTAAATATTTCTGATGTCATGCATGCCTCCCACCTCTTAGCCGCTCTCATTTTCTTCACCCGGCTGCCTTTTTGGAAGGTAAAGAAAGACCTTCCCCCTGCCCCTTTCAAGCACATTGTACCTTACTGGCCCATGACAGGATGGATAACCGGAGGCACCATGGCTGCCGTGCTCTGGCTGGCGGCGCAAGTATTGCCCTTGCCGATGGCTTGGATTCTGGCCATCGCCACCCGCCTGATACTGACCGGCTGCTTGCACGAAGACGGGCTGGCCGACTTCTGCGACGGTTTCGGAGGCAGCAGAACGCGCGAAGACACGCTGGCCATCATGAAAGACTCTCACATCGGAAGCTACGGTGTCATCGGCCTGGTGCTCTACTTCCTACTGCTGACACAAGCTGCAACTTTGCCCTTGCCCGTCTTGTGCACTGTAGCGTTCTGTGCCGACAGCTGGAGCAAAGCCTGCGCCTCGCAACTCGTCAACCGTCTGCCATATGCCCGGAAGGAGGAAGAAAGCAAAGCGCGCGTGGTGTACGACCACATGACCACAACCGAAACCAGCCTTGCCCTCACAGCCGGCGCCCTGCCCCTGTTCCTACTACCGGACGGGTTGTGGATGGCGGCCATCTGTCCTGCGCTGGTTTTCATCGGTCTATGTCGGCTGATGAAGCAACGACTGCAAGGATATACGGGCGACTGTTGTGGCGCCACATTCCTGCTGTGCGAGTTGTCGTTCTACCTGAGCAGCCTGATGCTGTATTACCTCAACCATTAAGAAAAATAAAGATATAAACGATATGGAAATCACCCTCATCCGCCACACCTCGGTCAATATACCACCTGGCGTGTGCTACGGACAGACCGACGTGCCCTTGCAATCCACCTTTCCCCAAGAAGCCGACGAAGTGAAACGCCGCCTCCAAGCCTCACTGCCCCCAGGCACAGACTTCGACCAAACCTTTACCAGCCCCTTGAGCCGCTGCACCCGCCTGGCCGGACATTGCGGCTATGCCGACGCCAAGCGCGATGCCCGGCTGCTGGAACTGAACTTCGGCGCGTGGGAGATGCAGCCTTTTGCCACCAACCCCGACCCCCGTCTGGCCGAATGGTATGCCGACTACCTGCACGTACCGGCTACGGGCGGCGAATCGTTTGCCGAGCAATACCGCCGCGTAGCCGCCTTCCTCGACGAACTGCGCACACAGCCCTACACCCGTGTGGCCATTTTTTCCCACGGAGGCGTATTGGTGTGCGCCCAAGTCTATGCCGGACTGGCCCGTGCCGAAGAAGCTTTCTCCGCCCTCCCTCCTTATGGAGGAATAGTACACATCAATCTTTAGCACAACTGAATGCGGCACCTACCGATATCACCGATAATCAACTGGCGAAACGGTCGGTGCCTATCTTACACCAATATCACAAGAAAAAATTATACTTCGTGCGGTATTAAAATGTGCATTTTAGCGGGAACTTGAAATTCAAGTTTGATATCTTTTATTAGTCTGATAATCAATTAACAGTTTATCACAATTTATTGGGAGTAAACTGTCAGTTTATCCGTAGTAAACTGTCAGTTTATCCGTACTAAACTGCCGGTTTATCCGTACTAAACTGCGGGTTGGTGTCTGCCCACTTCCACTCCTTGGTCAAAGAACTATTCGCGCCCTATCTCATTTTGCACAAATAGATGCCGCGCAAAGTATAAGTAGAGCAACTACAATAATTACTGACTGCCTCTCCATAGATCATAATCACTTAAAACTCCTCCGATAATCTATCGGCGACATTCCCGTCATCCTCCGAAAAAAACGGCACATATAAGACACATCGTTAAAGTGCAGTTCGTCGGCAATACCCTTGATGG
>CALUIF010000012.1 GCA_944320635.1 uncultured Bacteroides sp.
AGCCGCCGGATGCGTATGCATCCCGCCAGCGTGGTGGGGCACCGCCTCGCCAGCCGCCCTATGGCCAGCAGTTGCACCAGCATCCGCCCCAGCAGCAGTAGTGCGCCTGCCGCGTAGGTTATGGCCAGGCCCTGTAGCCAGAAGTTCCTGTGCCACTCGGCCTCCGTGCCTTGCGGGCTGACGATGAACTCCGGCAACCATGCCTCGGCAGTAAGCCCGTCGGCCACGCCGGCAAGGGGTACACTGTCCGTCCATCCGTGCAAGGCAGGCAGCGGAGCCAGCAGAGCCACCGCCACGATGCCCATGAGCACCGCCCTGCGCCAGCCGAAGAAGGTGTCGCGGTGCAGCAGCAGGCGGTATAGTGCATAGAGCGCCGCCAGCAGCAGGTTGGCTTTCAGCAGATACATCAGCATGGGTCAGCCCTCCTCTTTTCCTTTTTCAATCATGTTGATGATGTCTTTCAGCTCGTCGGCCGAAATCTTCTGCTCCTTGGCGAAGAACGACACCATCTCCTTGAACGAGTTCTTGAAGTAGTGGTTCACGAAGCCCGTCATAAATGTCCGCTTGTACTCGCTCTCCCCCACGATGGGGCTGTAGAAGTACGTGTTGCCCGCCCGGATGATGCGCACATACTCTTTGCGCTTCAGGTTGCCCACTACAGAGGCGATGGTGGTGTAGGGCGGTTTCGGGTCGGGGTAGCGTTCCACGATGTCCTTGATGTAGCAGCCGTCCAGCGCCCAGATGTGGCGCATCACTTCTTCTTCTTGAATGGTCAGTTTTTCCATAAGCCTTAGGTGTTGTCGTTTAAATTCTTTGCGAAGATACGATTTATCCGTAGGAAAATAATATCCAGCAAGTTAATAATTACTAAACATTCGTACCTTTACTGCGCGCTTAGTATTCCGTCGCTGTTTTCTTAGCGTCCCATCGCCAATCTCTTAGCGTCCCGTCGCTATCGCGCCGGCAAAGGGGTACGAAGAAAACAGGAGTTAAGTAATAAAAAAACTTAAAAGAACGCCCCGTTATGAGTATTTATCCCCCCTTCAAGTGTATTTATTATGATCTTTGGCCTTAAAAGCTGAGTAAACCATTTATTTTGTTTCACTATAAATATTGTATTACCGAACATGAAAACTTTGAAGACCTTATTGCTGGGCGCGTGCGTGGCTCTTTGCGCGTGCTCCGCACAGACTCCCCAGGTGCAGACCAACGAATATGGCACCCGCTGGACGTGGGATGGAGGAACCATTGTGGTGGAAACACCCGAACGCCCTGCCGGGCAGAAAAGCGCCTTGGGCCTCACCGTGCCCAAGATGGAAGTGGTGCGCGTGGGCTTTGTGGGCCTGGGCATGCGCGGACCGGGTGCCGTAGAGCGCTTCACCCACATACCCGGCACACAGATTGTAGCCCTGTGCGACTACGAGCAAGAGCGTGCCGAGCGTTGCCAGCAGTTGCTTAAGAAAGCATCCATGCCCAAGGCAGCCATCTACTCCGGCGAGAAGGGCTATGAAGAACTGTGCCAACGCGACGACATCGACCTCGTGTACATTGCCGCCGACTGGCTCCATCACTTCCCCGTGGCCAAGTATGCCATGGAGCACGGCAAAAACGTGGCCATAGAGGTGCCCTCGGCCATGAACCTGCAGCAATGCTGGGACCTCATCAACCTGAGCGAAACCACCCGCAAGCACTGCATGATTCTCGAAAACTGCTGCTACGACTGGTTTGAAATGAACACCCTGAACATGGCACAACAAGGCGTGTTTGGCGAAGTAATCCGCGCACAGGGAGCCTACATACACAACCTTGACGAGTTCTGGGACTACTATTGGAAGAACGGCGAGGGCGACAAACTGGGTTGGCGTCTGGACTACAACATGCGCCATCGCGGCGACGTCTATGCCACCCACGGCCTCGGCCCTGTGGCACAAGCCCTCAACATTCATCGTGGCGACCGCATGAAGACACTCGTGGCCATGGACACCAAGTCCGTTGTAGGCAAGGCATTGGTAGAAGCACGCACCGACTCCACGTGCAACAGCTTCCGCAATGGCGACCACACCACCACACTCATCCGCACCGAGCAGGGCAAGGTCATCGAAATACAGCACGACGTCATGACTCCCCAGCCCTACAACCGCCTCTACCAGCTCACGGGCACCAAGGGCTTCGCCAACAAGTACCCCATCGAAGGCTATGCCCTGGGCGGCGACCAGCTTAGCGCCTCCGGCGTGCAGCCCGAGGTAGACAACCTCAGCGCCCACAGCTTCCTGCCCAAGGACGAAATGGCTGCCTTGGTAGAAAAATACCAGCACCCCATCCTGAAGAAGTATGGCGAAATGGCCAAGGAAGTAGGCGGACACGGCGGCATGGACTTCATCATGGATGCCCGTCTGGTGTACTGCCTGCAAAACGGACTGCCCCTTGACATGGATGTATACGACCTGGCCGAGTGGTGCTGCCTTGCCGAACTGGGCTCCCTCTCCATGGACAACGGCTGTGCTGCCGTAGCCTTCCCCGACTTTACACGCGGCGAGTGGAACACCGTGAAGGGCTACCGCCACGCCTATGCCAGCCCCGAAGACGAGAAAGCTGCTGCCGACAAGGCTGCCGCCTTTACCGCCAAGCTGAAAGAACAAGGCGCCAAAGACTGGCAATAAGCCGCACGCCCCTTAATGCCGTCGGCAGGGCGGCATAACAACAGGCGGGAGGAAAGTAAAAGGCTTGCTGTAGTAAGCAATTATTACTTTCCTCCCGCCTTTGTCTTTGCCACAGACCAAGGTCGTACCATGTTCGTACCAACTTCGTACCATGTTCGTTCCAATTCCCTTGCTATAGACTCGAACATGGAACGAAGTTGGTACGTCTTTTTGTATGACAGTTTTACTTTCTCCCGGCAGCCTGCCTCTCCTTCATCTTCGCCTTTTGTGCCTTGTAGGCTGCAATGATGTGCTTGCGGCTTTGTATGATTTGCCAGCGGTACACCAGGCAGGTAGTGATGAAGTATACACCCGCCTGCACCCAAAGGGCGCTGTACTCGAACGCCACCTCGCTGAGCGTGGCGCCCATGCTGTTGATGCGTACATACCCGTTGATGCCGAAGGTGGAGGGGAACAGGTACGAGAAGTATCGCCAGAACCCGGGCATGGCACTCGCCGGCCATGAGATGCCCGACAGGAACAGCAGCGGCACGGAAGTGAAGACAAACAGCAGCATGCACGTCTCCCGGTTGCGTATGGCTGCCGAGGCTGTCATCGAGAAGAAGATGCACGCTGCCAGGTAGGGCAGGGTAAACAGCACCAGTTCGCCCGGCAGGGCAATGCGGTTCAGCCGGAACAGCCAAGGCACTACGCAGAGGATATAGACGGCCACCACTGCATACACCATGAGGTAGCTCAGCCCCTTGCCCAGCACAATGCGCAGCGTGCCGTGGTAGTGGCGGTCGATGGGCACCAGGTCGCGGAAGCGGTTTTGTTCCCGTGCCGTTCCGGCAGACAGCCCGACGCCCAGCAGCAGCGTCTGCTGTATGATGAGCATCAGCACTGCAGGGATAAGGAAAGCGGCAAAGCCGTTGGTAGGGTTGTACAGGGCCACATCTTTATACTTGATGGGGTAGGCGGTAATTTCGTCCTGCCGCTCCGTGGTGTTTCCGGCACGTTGCAGCTTTATCTCCGCATTCATGTCGAGCGACACTTCCGTGTTGGCCAGTACGAGCGACTTGTAGTAGAGCAGTCCGCTCATGTCCACCAGCACGCTTACCTGCGTCTGCCGTCCCTCTGCAATGTCTTCGCTGAAGGAGGCCGGTATGTAGACAATGCCATAGGCCATGCGGTCTTTCATGGCCAGCTTGGCCTCCTCCATGTCGGCGCAGTAGCTCACGATGCTCACTTCGGGCGTGGCATCCACCCGCCTCAGGTACTCACGGCTCAGGCTGCTGCGCGATTGGTCGACTACTACGGTAGGCACGTCGCGTATGGTTTCGTTGGTGTAGATGAAGGCATAAATCAGCGGGTAAACCAATGGCACGAGTATGAAGAATATCAGCACCCCTTGGTCGCGGAAGGTGGTGCGGAATTCTTGTTTCCAGATGTAGAACATGTCGTGTATGCCCTGCATCACATTCTGTTTCAGTGTCGGCCTTTTCATGTCAGGGGATGTATTTATAGTAAATCAACGCCCCCTTCAGCCGGGGAGCTATCAGGAAGGGCAGCAGCATGAACAGCAGCAGTGCCACGTAGTTCATCCACGAGTATGTCATGGGATAGCCGTTCAGTGCTTGGTCTACATAGATGAGGAAGTAGTGCCGCAAGGGGAACAAATTGGTCAGTGCCTGCAGGATGGGGTGCATGCCCATGGCGGGGAACGACAGTCCGCACATGGAGAACGACAGCACTCCCCACAGCGAGGCGAAGCTCAGCCCCAACCGCAAGGTGGGCAGCGTGCCTATCATCAGTATGCCCATGCTTTGCGAGGCAAGCACCAGGCAAAGGGTAGCCAGCAGCATGGGCAGTATGCCGCTGTTGCAGGGGAAGTGCAGAAAGCCGTACAGGTAGACGTTGTAGCAGATGCCCATCAGGAAGAACACCGCCGTGTGGGGCAGCAGTTTGCCGGCCAAGGCTATCCAGATGGAGTTGCCCGACATGCGCAGCCATTGGCGTGCCGTGCGCTCCTTTATTTCCACCCCGATGGAGAATACCGTCACCATGAAGATAAGCAGCATCAGCACGCCGGGCATGAAGGTGTTGTTCAGGTAGACGGAGTAGTTCATCCAAGGGTTGTTCAGCGGGTGGGTGTCGATGACGATGGGTTGCAACAGCGCCATGGCCTGCTCTTCTGTAGCGCCTTTGGCCAGCAGGGTGGCTTGTCCCACGGCTCCTGATGCCAGTTCGCTCATGGTCTTCATGTCTTTGAACAGCAATGACCCGGCAATGAGCAGCGTGTTGTTGGTGTAGAACGACACGGTAGGTTGCCGCTGTGCCTGTGCCTCGGCGGTAGTGCCTTCGGGAATGTAGAAGAAACCGTATATCTTGCCCCGTTGCATGGCTTCCCTCGCTTCGTTGAAGGTAGGGTAGTGTGCCACCACGGCAGTCTGCCCGAAGGCATCGAGGTTGCGCACCAGTTGGCGGGTAGTGGACGTCTGGTCTTGGTCTACCACTCCCACCGGCATGTTTGTAGGCAGGCCTGAACCCATTAGCGTGGTGAAGAATATGTAGCAGAATAGAGGTGCCACCACCATGCAGAACAGGTAGAGCGGACGGCTCGTGAGGCGGCGGCATTCGCGCATCATCACGTGCCAAAGGGCCATATGTTTTTTTTCTCTTTCCATCGTGTCCGTGTATCATTGGGGGGAACCGGGTAGGGGTCAGCCTAAGGACCCATACCCGGTTCCTTAGGGCGACCCATGCCGGGGTCCCTGGGCGTGCGCTATTCTTTCTCCAGAATGACGCTCATGCCTGCGCGCAGCCCTTCCACTTGCTCCTGCGGAGCGGCTTTTACTTCAAAGGTTTTGAGGTCGAATTGTCCGGTAGTCTTCGTGGCTTTCCAGGCGGCATACGTCCCCAGGTCTTTCATGTGGTACACTTTCAGCCGGATGTTGCGGTCGAGGGCGGGCACGTAGGCTTCCAATTCCGTACCTATGTTAAGCCCTTGCAGCAGGTCTTCGCGCACGTTGAAGGTCACCCACATCTCCTCCACAATGGCAATGTTCATAATAGGGGCGCCTGTGCCTACCAGTTCGCCCGGTTTAGGGAAAATCTCGGCCACCTCACCGTCGGTCTGTGCTATGAGGTATGTCTCGCGGATGTACGATTCCACTTCGGCCACGGCGCCTTTGGCCCGCTCCACGAGGGCGGCTGCAGCTTCCTTGTCTTCACGTTCGGCACCGTTCACCGCCATGTCGTACTGTGCTTTGGCGGCCTTCTCGGTGGCGCGGGCGGCATCGCGTTGGGCGGTCACTTCGTCCAGCTTTTGGGCAGACATTACGCCTTCGTCGTGCAGGTTCTTGATGCGGTTATACGATTTTTCGGCAATGGTAAGTCCGGCACGCGCCTTTTGCCACAGTTCGTAGGCGGCTTGTATCTGCTCGCTTCTTGCGCCCTTCTTCGCCTTGGCATCTTGTGCTTGTGCGGCAGCCTGCGCGGCAAGTGCCTGTTCCAGCTTTGCCTGCACGTCGGGGGCTTCCAGTAGGGCGAGGGTGTCGCCTGCATGTACGGTCTGCCCTTCTTTTACACGGAACTCCAGTATGCGCCCCGGCACTTTGCTCGACACGCGGTATTCCGTCACTTCGGCTTGTCCCTGTACTATTTCGGGCCCTTTGCGCAGGGCAAAGAAGCCTACTACAGACACTACGGCTATCACCCCCAGCAGGGTGAGGAAGGCCAGTAGCATGTTGCTGTTCTGCGATTTTGTATCCATTGTTTTTTGTGTTATTTTAGTTGTCCCAATGCCTTCTTCAGGTAGATTTCCGTCAGCTTCACGTCTATCTGCGCGTCAATTTTTTCCGACTGGGCGGAAAGCCATGCCGTGTGTGCCTCCAGCACATTGCTGGTGGGGATGACGCCTTCCTCGAAGCCCAGGGTGGCATAGCGCAGGTTTTCATTGGCTTTTTCCAGGTTCTTTTCGGCCATGGCCAGCTTCTTGGCGGCTTCGTTCACTTGGAAAGCCGATTGGTTCACTTGCAGTTCTATCTTCTCCTTGGCGTCGTCCAGCCGGTATTGTGCGATGCGTGCCGCCGACTTGGCCGCCTTTACCTTGTAGAAGCCTTCGCCCCAATGCCATATCGGCAGGGAGACGGTGACGCCTACATTCCACATGCCTTTGAACTTGTTCTCAAAGCTGTTGAACACCGATGGGTTGGTGGCCATGTATCCGCCTATCAGGGCGATGGAAGGCAGATAGTCGGCACGCACCACGTTTACTTTTTGGCGGTACATCTGGGTGGCAAGTTCCAGGCTGCGTACTTCGGGGCGCAGGGCATACACGCTGAG
Source organism: uncultured Bacteroides sp. (assembly GCA_944320635.1). Taxonomy (GTDB): domain Bacteria; phylum Bacteroidota; class Bacteroidia; order Bacteroidales; family Bacteroidaceae; genus Bacteroides. Next base: position 6,987 of record CALUIF010000012.1, read on the forward strand.
CATGTCAATGTCGCGTGTGGCCATGGGCATGCTGTCCGAAAGGTCTGCCTTTTGCTCGTCTGCCAGCGTGATGGGGGTGGAGAGGTCTATGCCGCACAGTTGGCACAGCAGCATGCGTGCCAGGGTCAGTCCGTCGTCTACCTTGGTCAGTGTCATTTCCGCCTCGTTTACCTTTACTTTTACCGACAGTCCGTCGGCTTTGGTGGCTACCCCTTCGGCTATCATCTTGTCCATGTCGTTTTCTATCCGTTGCAGCAGTTCCAGGTAGCCTTCGGCCAGTTTCTTTTTGTTGGCGAGCGACACCACTTGCCAGTAAGCCTGGTCGGTGCTCAGTATCACCTCCTGCATGCCGCTGTTGTGCTGTTGGCGGGCCAATTCTTCGGCATAACGGGTGATTTTGTTGTAGGCGCGTATCTTGCCGCCCATGTAGAGGGGTTGTGTCAGGGTCAGTGCGCCGGCATACATGTTTCGCGTGTCGGTGCGGAAGGCATCGACCAGTGCGCTCCCGGCATTGTCCAGTGCGCCCGTCAGGCTTTCGCCCAGCCCGGCGAGTTGTCCGGCAAGTTCAGGATGCAGCTGTGCAAGGATTTGTGCCGCCTGTTGCAGCGGTGTGCCCAAAGCCGTGCCCATACCGCTCAATGCACCTTTCTGCGCATTGCTCAGCAAAGATAGTTCCCTCGATGTGCGCATGTAGCCTCCGGCGGCAGATATGTTGGGCAGGAAGTTGGTAAAAGCGGCTTTCTGCTCATACTTTGCGGCTTCGATGTTTTCGCGGCTCATCAGCAGTTGCTTGTTGTTGGCTATGGCGAGCGCGCGGCAGCTGTCCAGGCTCAATGTGGCCTGTGCCCTTAGTGCAAGCGGAAGGGCGAACAGTGCGAAGATACAGATATATTTTTTCATAAAGCACTTTTTAGCGGGTGAAATATGCGTCTGCCGCTTATTTCGGTAATGCGACAATAATTGCATAAACAACATTGCAAAGATAATTGCATTGCCTCACAGTGCAAAGCAATTTAATTTTTTTAATGGGAAGAAAGGCTAAGAAGCTGTTTTGATTTTATTTCTAAATCGTTTTATCCGGCTTTTCTAAGTCTGTTTCCGGTCTTTTTGCCTGTTCCCATTCGTCACATAGCCCGCTATGTTCCTCACATGAACAGGCAAAAATCCTCAAAAACACCCTTTAGAAAAATGCTGGAATAAAATCAAAGCAGCTTCTAAGAAGAACTCTGTTGGGGACAAACAGGCTCTTAATCAATTTCAAACGTCTGTGAGCCAATCAGGTTTCCGTCGGCAAAGATGTCCACCCGATAGTTGCCGGCATAGAGGTATTCCTCCACGTCCCAATACACGGTGACGTCTTGCTCCTCGCCGTTGTATTCTATGTACTTCTTGATGGAGTAGGGCAGTTCGCGGTTCTCGTAGGTAAAGGTGTTGGCGGGGTCTTTGCAAAGGATGTCGTTGTCGGGCTTGGTGATGCGCACGTACAAGATGCGCTCGCCCGTTTCGGCGGTGATGTTTTTCACGATGGTAAAGTCTATCTTGAACTTCACGATGTCCTTCACCCGGCGTGCTTTCCGTCCCCGCTTGTTGGCGGCCAGTATGTTGATGTTGGTGGCATCCAGTTGCGCGGCAAGTGTCACCTTCTTGTCCAGGTTCTTCTTTTCCTCGGCCAGGGTGCTGATTCTGCGCGAGGCGGCGTTGTACTTCTGCGTCACGTCGGCTATGATTTCCTTCTGGCGGTTGGTCAGCCGGTTCAGCGAGTCTATCTGGTTGATGTAGCCCACCATCACCTTGCGCAGCGAGGCAAGCTCCTTGCGCAGGCGGCGTATTTCACTGGCGTTGCTGCTTTTCACGGTGCGTAGTTCTTCGAGCAGGCGTTGCGTTTTCAGCTGCTCTTGCTCGAGCAGCACGGCCAGCGAGTCGTTGGACACCGTGAGTTTCAGCTCATCGTATTGCCGTGCAAAGTGGGTGTACTCGTTCTCCAGGTCTTCTTTTTCCAGTTCAAACTCTTGCACCAGTTCGTTTTTGCTGTTCTTTTCGTTCAAGAACAATGCCGTCATGCCGATGGCTGCCACGAGCACCACTACGAGGGAGGCGGTAAGTATTTTCGATTTGTTCATTGCTTTCGTTACGTTTTAGGTGTATGTTGGTTTCGGGGTTCCTATGTCTTTGGCGACAAAGGTAATCATTTTGGGCAGAATCTGCAACGTGTGGCTTTCTTTTTCTCTTATTCGCTTCCTCGTCCATCCTTCGCCGTATTTTCCCTGCTTTTGCTCCGCTCCACCTCCGCTCATGCTCCGCTTCTATAGGAGCGGAGGTGAAGCGGAGCAAGAGCGGAGCAGATACGCTTCGGAAGCGTCCCGGGTGTGGTGGAAATATGAGTTTAATATTATAACTTTGCAGCAGGAAAAAGAAAGGACGACTATGAAACAGAAACAAACAGGAGAAAGCCTTGGCCCGATGAAGCTCATATTCAACTATGAGGATGTGTTCTACAGTTTCTTTTACGACGACATCAGCGGCTGCATCCACCGCTCGCGCGAGTATGCGATGAACTATGTGTATTCCGGTGAAATGATATTGGATAACGGCAAGGAGCAAATCCACGTCGGAAAGGGAGAATGTGTCTTTATCCCGCGCGACCACCACATCACCATGTATAAGAAGCCCTTGGATGGGGAGAGGTATTGCGGTATCTTCCTGAACTTTACCCGTAATTTCCTGCGGGAGATGTACACGAAACTCGGCCAGCGCAAGGTGCCTTCCAATATGCCGAAGCTGAAGGCAGAGGTCATCAAGTTGCCCAAGACGGCGGAAATCACCAGCCTTTTCGCTTCGTTGACACCGTTTTTCGACCCGGAAGTTAAGCCGCAGGACGATTTCATGCACTTGAAACTGCAAGAAGGGCTGCTGGCCCTGCTCCACATTGACAAGCGGTTTGCGCCTACCTTGTTCGATTTCAACGAGCCGTGGAAAATCGACATACTGGACTTCCTGAACAAGAACTATATGTACGAGTTCACGATGGAGGATTTGGCGCACTACACAGGACGGAGCCTCGCCACGTTCAAGCGCGACTTCAAGAAGATAAGCGACCTGACACCTGAGAAGTGGCTTATACGCAAGCGGCTGGAGGTGGCTTACGCTTTGATGAAGGAAGGAGGAAACAAGGTCGTGGATGTCTATGCCAAAGTGGGATTCAGGAACCAGTCGCATTTCTCGGCAGCGTTCAAGAAGCAATATGGCATTGCGCCGACGGCAGTGGCCGCCATTGTATAGCCCGGCGAGACAACAAACTTTCCGCCATTTTGGAGAACGTACTTTGAGAGAGTTTACAGATAAGAAATACGAATACTAAAACAAGGACCGGCAGAGGGGGAAAAGCCATCTGTCGGTCCTTATTATTTTGAATCAGAAGTTCTCTGAAATTATTTATTGCTCCCTGCTTCAATCTTCTTAATGAACTTTGCCGGATTGCCGCCTACGATGGTCATTGGCGGTACATC
>CALUIF010000013.1 GCA_944320635.1 uncultured Bacteroides sp.
GGCTTGTGGTGGGCGGACAGCAGGGTGTTGTCCAGCTCGCGGGCTTCGCGCAGGTTGCGTTTGAGCAGGAGGTTTTGGTTCCACAGCATGAAAAGCACGGTGGGGAATATGCTCAGTACCAGCACCCAGAGTAAGGCAATGAAGAACAGCCTGACGCTTGGCCGTATGTCCGCCAGCCACGCCACCCACAGGCATACGCCGAAGGCTATGAGCAGGAACATGGCGCTGAGGTGGAGCGTCTCTTTGCCGATGGTCCAGCGGCGTTCGTCGTACCATGCGGGAAAGAGGGCAGGCAGTAGCAGGTGGAATACGGCCGAGGCACCGGCAGCAATCAGGGCAGAGACGGCTGCCACGCTCCACGCACTCGTTTCCAGGTGGCCGATGCCGAAGGGTTGCAACAGCCCCAGTATGAGGAAAATAATGGCGGCGGGCACTACGATGGCTTTCCAGGGCCTGATCATGCTGGGGTAAGGGGTGCGGAAGAGTTGTAAGGGAGTGTTCATTGCCGGAGGATTTTCGACACAAAGGTAGCGGTTTTTCCGGCAAAAAACTTTGTTATTCCCATTTCTTTCCCATTTCGCCCCCTACTTTTGCCTGCACAATGAGTAAGAAAAGTGATGTATAACCCAATTTAATCGATGAAAGGACTAGAATATGAAAAAGAATGTATTGACCGTGTGCGGCCGGCGTGCCGCCTCCTGGCTGGCCGGAGTATTGGCTATGTGTGCCGTGGTGTTCACCTTTGCGGCGTGCGATGATGAGAAAAGCATAGGCTTCGGCAAGCTGCCCGACAGTGCGCAGGCGTTTGTGGAGACGTACTTCCCCGGCGTTGGTGTGACGTCCATCATCCGTGAGAAAGACGACGGGCACACTACTTACGACGTGCTGCTGGACGACGGCACGGACATCGAGTTCAACAGCCAGGGCGAATGGACAAGCATTGACAGCTTCTTCGCGCCGCTGCCCACGGGATTCCTGCCGGCCGCTATTCCGGCCAAGATTGAAGAACTGCACCCCGGAGCCACCGTGCATGGCGTGGACAAGGAAGTGGGTGGATACCAGGTGGAAGTGCTGGACGGCAATGTGCAGTGGGACATGTACTTCAACACCCAGGGCGAGTTTGGCCGCGAGGTGCAAGACCGCGGCTGACGGACATCGAGGACTTTGCTTTTGCAAGCAAGCCCGGAGCGGGCAGGGATTTTGGTTTTGCACCCTGCGCCTCCGGGCTTTTCCGTGCCTTAGTCGGTGCTGTGTCGGTGTCGGGGCCGTGCTTTGCCTGTCGTGCCACTACAGTGGCAGAACCCTGCCACTGCAGTGACAGACGTCTGCCACTGCAGTGACACGATCCTGCCACTGGAGTGGCAGGGTTGTCGGCGTACGGATTTGGGACGGCCTTGCCGTAGGCTCAGGGTTGCGCCGTTGCGGGCTTCTCGATGCGTATCCGTGCGTCTACGGCGGTGATGTCGCGCTCGGTGGCCAGCAGGGGGTTGATGTCCATCTCCTTAATCTCGGTGGCGAAGCGCAGCAGGGTGGAGAGGCGGACGATGATTTCGGCAAACCGGGCTTCGCTTACACCCCGCTGCCCGCGCGTGCCTTGTATGATTTTGTAGGCGCGGAGGCTGCGTATCATGGAGTAGGCCTCCTCGTAGGTGAGGGGCGCGAGGCCCGACGACACGTCTTTCAGCACCTCCACAAAGATGCCGCCCAGCCCGCAGAGCACCACGTGGCCGAAGCGGTCTTCGTACTTCGCGCCGATGAACAGCTCCGTGCCCTGCAGCATGGGCTGCACCATCACGGCGGTGGCGCCGGGCAGCTGCATCATGCGCTCGAACTCCAGGGCCAAGTGCCGCTCGCTCTTGATGTTGAGCGCCACGCCTCCTACGTCGGACTTGTGCACGGGGCCTACCACCTTGGCCACCACGGGGAAGCCCGTTCTCTTCGCAAAGGCAATGGCTTCGTCGGCTTTGGCCGATACGAATTCGTCCACCACGGGTATGCCGGCCGAGTGCAGCAGCGCCTGCACCAGGTGGGGGGCGATGTACCCGTCCTCCGGTATGGAGTCGATGATGCGGCGGATGCGGGGCACGTCCACGCCCATCAGTTCAATCTCGTTCTTGGCGGGGCGGTGGGTGTTCATGATGCGCGACAGGGCAGTGCCCAGCGTCACTTCGTCGGCAAAGTTCACGTGTCCCTTGGCGAGGAAGGCTGTAACCTCTGCGCCTGCGGTGTTGATGGAGGGCAGGATAGGGAAGATGGGTTTGCGGCACGTCTGCATGGCTTGGTGGAGCACGTCGTACATTTCGTACATTGTCACCAGTCCCGGCGTGCCGAAGATGGCCATTACGGCGTCGATGTCGTCAAGTCGGTTCTCGCAATAATCCAGGCAGAGGCGCAGCTGTTCGGGTGTGCCCGTAGCCAGGATGTCGATGGGGTTGCCTACCGCCGAGCCGGGCAGCAGCTTCGACTTCAGTTCGTCGACGGCGGGGCCTTCCAGCTTGGGCACGTTGAGGCCGCCTTTGCTCAGGGCATCGGCTAGCATCACGCCCGGTCCTCCGGCGTGGGTGACGATGGCGAAGTTGCGTCCCTTCAGTTCGGGCAGGGTGAAGATGCAGCCCACGGTGGTGAGTTCTTCGCGCGAATAGCAGCGCACGATGCCTGCCTTGCGGAAGAGGGCTTCCACCGCCGAGTCGCTGCTGGCTATGGCGCCTGTGTGCGACGAGGCGGCACGGCTTCCGCTTTCGCTGCATCCGGCCTTGATGGCGGCAATGCGGCATCCCTTCTTGATGAGCGACGAGGCGTGGAACAGCAGGCGGTCGGGGTCGCCTATGTTTTCGATGTAGAGCAGTTTGATGCGGGAGTCGGCGGCGGGGTCGAAGTGCTCGTCCATGTATTGCAGCACGTCTTCCACGCCTATTTGCTTGGCATTGCCCACCGACCACACGGAGTTGAACTGCAAGCCTTTGGTGACGGCGCTCTCCAGAATGAATACGGCCGTGGCACCCGAGCTGGAGATGAGGTCTACGCCCTGCGGGTGCAGTTGGGGGATGGGCTGGCTGAACACGCTGTGGTGCCACGTGTTGAGCAGGCCGATGCAGTTGGGGCCTATCAATGCGGCGCCGTGGCGGTTGACGGTGTCCAGGATGCGCTGTTCCAACAGTGCTCCTTCGTGGGTTTCCTCCCCGAATCCGGCGGAGAGGATGATGAAGGCTTTCACTCCCTTTTCGGCAGCCAGGCAGTCTACGGCGTCGGGACACATCTTTGCCGGGATGGCGAGGATGGCGAGGTCGGCCTGCGGAATGTCTTTCACATCGGGGTAGGCTTTAACGCCTTGTATTTCGGTTTCCTTGGGGTTGACGGCCTGCAGGGTGCCGGCATAGTTGCCGTTCAGCAGGTTGCGGAGGATGGCTCCGCCGGGTTTATGTACGTTGTTTGATGCTCCCACGACTACGATGCTGGCGGGATGCAGCAGTTGGTCATTAATCATAACGGTTCGGTTTTAAGGGTGAAGTTATCGGGGTGCAGGGGTGCCGTCAGCGTTCGGCCCAGTTCTCGCGGTCGAGGTTGCGGTAGCCGATGGCTTCTGCCAGATGGTGCGGCAAGAGTTGCTCGCTGTCGTCGAGGTCGGCAATGGTGCGTGCTACTTTCAGTATGCGGTCGTATGCCCGGGCGGAGAGGTTCAGCCGGTTCATGGCATTCTTCAGCAAGACGAGGCCCTTCTCGTCGGGACGGGCATAGAGGCTGAGCAGGCGTGGCGTCATTTGTGCATTGCAGTGCACACCGGGCACGTCGGCAAAGCGGGCTTCCTGCCGTTGGCGGGCGCGGATGACGCGGGCACGGATGGTGGCGCTGGATTCGCCTTGCCGTTGGTCGGACATCTTCTCAAAGTCGACCGGGGTGACTTCTATATGCAGGTCAATGCGGTCCAACAAGGGGCCGGAGATGCGGTTCAGGTACTTTTGCACTTGTCCGGGGCTGCATACGCAGGCTTTGGTGGGGTGGTTGTAGTATCCGCACGGGCAGGGGTTCATGGAGGCTACCAGCATGAAGCTGGCAGGATATTCCACGCTGCACCGGGCGCGGGTGACGGTGATGGTGCGGTCTTCCAGCGGCTGGCGGAGCATTTCGAGGATGTTGCGCGGGTATTCGGGCAGTTCGTCCAGATAGAGGATGCCGTTGTGTGCCAAGCTGATTTCGCCGGGTTGGGGGAAACTGCCTCCGCCGGTCATGGCCACGGAAGATATGGTGTGGTGCGGAGCGCGGAAGGGGCGGACGGAGATGAGGCCGCTGTCTGTGCCCAGCTTCCCGGCAACGGAGTGTATCTTGGTGGTTTCCAAACTTTCGCTTAGGGAAAGGGGTGGCAGGATGGAGGGCAGCCTTTTGGCCAGCATGGACTTCCCGCTGCCCGGCGACCCTATCAGCAGGATGTTGTGGCTGCCTGCGGCTGCCACTTCGAGGGCGCGCTTTACGTTTTCTTGTCCTTTCACTTCGGCAAAGTCGAGGTCGAAGGTACTTTGGCGGGCATAAAACTCTTCGCGGGTATTGACTATGGTGGGCGTGAGTGCCTGTTCGCCGTTGAAGAAGTCTACTACCTCACGGAGGTTGTCTACACCATATATTATAAGGTTGTTTACCACGGCTGCTTCGCGGGCATTCTGGCGGGGGATAATCATGCCTTCAAAGCCCAGTTCACGTGCCTTGATGGCAATGGGCAGTGCGCCTTTTATGGGCTTCAGGCTGCCGTCCAGGCTCAATTCGCCCATCAGCAGATAGCGGTCGAGCTTGTCGGTTTGCAAGGCACCGCCCACGGCCAGCATGCCGATGGCAAGGGGGAGATCGTAGGCCGAGCCTTCCTTGCGGATGTCGGCCGGAGCCATGTTGATGACAATGTTGCTGGTGGGCATGCGGTATCCGTTGACTTGCAGGGCAGATATGATGCGTTGGTGGCTCTCTTTGACGGCAGAGTCGGGCAGTCCCACCAGGTAGAACATGCAGCCTTTGGAACTGTTGACTTCTATGGTGATGAGGGTGGCGTCGATGCCTTGAACTGTTGCTCCGTAAACTTTGACAAGCATAGTAGGGATGTGTTTAATGGTAAAGCAAGGTAGTGTCAGTGCTATTTCTTCTTTTCAGGTTTTATGCGTTCCCACTCTTTCAGAACGGTGTTGCAGTCTGTGCCCTGTGCCTGTATCTTTCCGTTGGGGTTGATGAGCAGGCAAGTGGGCAGTTCCTGTATGCCCAGCCTGCTGATGACGTTGCTGTTCCAGCTTTCGAAGTCGCAGGCCTGTTGCCAATCCAAAGAGTCTTCTTGGCAGGCTTGTTGCCAGGCCTCGCGGCTCGTGTCCAGCGAGATGCCCAGCAGGGCAAGGTCTTCGTTGTCTTTTTCTTGCAGGTAAGTGTGTCGCAGGGCTGCATTGGCGTCGCGGCTTTTCTTGTCCCACGATGCCCAGAAGTGCAAGAGTATGTATTTGTTCTTGAAGGTGGTGCGGGTGATGTTTTCCCCTTCCCCGTCGGGTACGCTGAAGAAGGGGATGTTTTTCCCTGTGGCTGTAATTTCGGCCTTGTTCATCAGGTTGGAGAGTTCGCTGATGGCCGGGCGGTCTTTAAGTTCGCCGGGCATTTGCTCGATTATCCTTTTGATGTAGTCGCAATCGGGCTGTGGCTTTTGCACGAAGTACTTCTCCAGCACGTAGATGGCGGAAAGCGAGGAAATGTGGCTCTCTATGAAAGATTTTGCCTTCTCCTCCATACTTTCCGAAGGCTGTGCCATGCCTTTCAGTTCTTGCCTGAAGGCGGTGAGTTCTTCGTTCGGAATGTTGCCGGTGATTTCCAGTGAATAAGGTTCGGCCATTGAGCCTGTAATCTTGATTTTCTCCCCTTTGTCCATAAAGAGGGGGTACTCGTAGCCGTTGGGCAGTTGCAGGGTGGCCATTACCAGTGTGTCGGGCAATGGGAAGGCTTTGAACTGGTTGTCTTTCACCACGATGGTATCTGTTCGTTGATAGAACTGGTCTGTGCCGAACAGGTAGAGGGTATCGTTGCCCAGTCCTTTGATGTTTCCGCTCAGGCGGACGGCATTCGGGTTTTGCGACTTGCTTCCGCAGGCTGCCAGTAGTGGCAGGAAGAGTATGACGAGGTAAACGTAGTGTTTCATCCTGGAATCTTTATTTTCTGCGAAAGTACGTTTTTTTTGTTGTACTACAAAAAAAGAAAGCCCGGCATTTCGTGTCGGGCTTTCTTTTCCTTGATTTGGCTTATCTTAAGTAAGTCTCAAGAATTAAATGCATATATCCTGATATTTTTTAGACGCGGATTGAGCGGATGACGCGGATTATTTTTAGCATTAAAATACTGAATCCTATAAATTACAAATCCGCTCAATCCGCTTCATCCGCGTCTAAAGAATCAATACTCGGCATAGTATAAACTAAATATGAACAACTACTTAATAATAATCATTATGAAGCATCGCATATTATTTTCTCTCCTTATCCTGGCGGTCGCCTTTGCGGGTTGCCGTGGCGATATTCTCTTCATCCATTCCGAAGAGGAAGAAGTGGCGCCGGGAGGAGCAGCAGGCAACGGCTCCGTCAAGGGCTTCTTCCTCCTGAACGAAGGCAACATGGGCAGCAATAAGGCATCGCTCGACTTCTTCAGC
>CALUIF010000014.1 GCA_944320635.1 uncultured Bacteroides sp.
CCTCTTTTTTTAACAAATTCAATTGATATCATGAAACAAGGAATGAAAACTGTAGGTCTGCTGGCTGCTTTTGCTTGCGTCTCGGGCGTGGCGGTACAGGCACAAGTAGACGAAAAACTCAAGGCGGACATTATCAACACGGGCTATGTGCACAGTCCGCTGCCGTTGGACGAGAGTAAGTCGTTCGACAAGACATTTGCCATTAAGAAAGTATTGAAGTCGGAGATGCTGTGCGACATGGAGGATGCTTCCGTGTGGGAACACAAGGGTGTCGGCACCATCAGTATCACAACCGAGCGTTGCAAGTCGGGTAAGCACAGCTTGCGTCTGGAGGCGCCCGCGCATCCGGAGAAGATGTTGGGCTGGGGCTTGGGACGCGGTACCTGCCTGGCCTCGTACAATGTAGGTGGCGTGAACTGGGAAGGCTATAACCGGCTGAAGTTTTATATTTATCCGTCGTGCGGAAACGCCCGTAGCATTTATCTGAACCTGTATATAGAAAACGATGGGGAAATCAAGGTGCCCGACATCTACGGACGCGAAGGGTATCATGAAATCAACCTGAAAAACAACCAGTGGAACGAGTGCTACTTGGAGATGACGGGCTTGGCACGCGACAAGGTGACCAAACTGTCTTTCGCCATAGAAGTATTCGGACAGGAAAGCACGATGCCTGAGACACTGTGTTTCGATGTGGATGCTGTGGAACTGCAAGTGGTGGACAACCCCGAGACTGTGAAGGGATGGATGCCGGCAAGGGATCGCATCATATTCTCCACCACAGGCTATAGTCCCGACAGCCGCAAGACGGCCATTGTAAACGTGGAGAACCACAGCGGAAAGTTCCAACTGAAGGATGCCAAGACGCAGGCTGTGATGTACACGGGCGACGTACAGAAAGTGAAGACCGGCTTGGGTGAGTTTGAGACCATCGATTTCTCTGACTTCCAGACTCAAGGGCAGTACTTTATTCAGGTGGGCGATGTGGCGACTTTGCCCTTTTACATCCATAAGGATTTGTGGGAAGACTCGGCTTGGCGCATGGTGAACTTCCTGTTTTGCGAGCGTTGCGGCTATCCGGTGCCGGGCAAACATGCCGCTTGCCACAACGACCTGCATGCCAACTGGCAGGGGCACATTATCCCCATCAACGGCGGGTGGCACGACGCAGCCGACATGTCGCAGCAGACCCTGCAGACAGGAGAAATAGCTTATTCCCTGTTTCAGACAGCTGCCCGCGCCAAGGAGAAAGGCAATGTGAACCTGTATAACCGACTGATGGAGGAAGCTTTGTGGGGCATGGACTACATCCTGAAGACCCGCTTGGGCGACGGCTACCGGGCGCAGACGTGGGGCACTAACTTGTGGACTGACCATAAGGTAGGCACGGACGACGACAGTGGCCGCCGGGAGATGTTTGTACACAACGGCGCGTTGGAAAACTTCCTGCTGGCGGGTATCGAGGCGTATGCATCCATGATGATAGAGAATGACCCGGGCCTGAAAGGCCACCTGAAAGAGATAGCGCAGGAAGACTTCGGCTATGCCATGGAGCGTTTTGGTAAACTTGGCTTTGCGGAGTTGGTGAAAGCCGGAGGCGGTCACGCAGGCATGGCCTCCGAAAGCCAGTATCACGCCAACATGTCGTGGGCAGCCAGCATGCTGTACAAGCTGACAGGCGACCAAAAGTATGCCGACGAAGCAGTGAAGGCTATAGCTTACACCTTGCAGTGCCAACGCACCGAGCCGTTGAAAGACAAGGACGGCATCTGTGGTTTCTTCTACCGCGACCTGGCCAAGAAGTCCATTGTGCACTACACGCATCAGTCGCGCGACTATGCCTACATGGAGGCGTTGGCTGCCCTTTGCGAGACGCAGCCCAACCATGCAGACTACGACAAGTGGATTGCTTCCATGAAGTTGTATGGCGACTACCTGAAAAACATCATGAAGTATGTGCAGCCTTATGGCATGGTGCCCAGTGGTGTTTATCACAAGGATGAGGTGAAAGACTCTGTAAACTTCTACGCCGTGCAGGTAGGCATTCGCAGCGGTGCCGAGAAGGACTTCAAGGAGCAGCTGGAAAACGGCATCAAGTTGGATAAGGAGCATTACTTGCGTATCTTCCCTGTATGGTTCTCCTTCAAGGGTAACACGGCGGTAAACCTCTCCACCGGTAAGGCGGCAGCTATCTGTGCCCGTGCCCTGAAGGACAAGGAACTGAAGGACATTGCCGAGCAGCAGTTGTTCTGGGTAGTGGGCAAGAACCCCTTCGGCCAGTCGCTCATCTACGGCGAGGGCAGCAACTATCCGCAACTTTATACAGCCTTGCCGGGCGAAACGGTGGGCGAGATACCCGTAGGCATGCAGTCTTATTTCAACGAAGACGCTCCTTACTGGCCGCAGTTCAATACGGCTACTTATAAGGAAGTATGGGGTTCGTCGGCAGCCCGCTGGCTGATGCTGATTTCGGAGTTTTAAATGAAATGAAGAGTGAAGAATGAAGAGCTAAGAATTCTCGAGGATGTTGCGTGCAATACCCACTTAATTCTTTATTCCTCGTTCTCCATTCTTTATTAAAACTGAAGTTTTATGAACGATAAATCAATTTATGCCAGGCGTAATCTGGCCATTGATATGCTCCGGGGGCTGACGATGTTTATCATGATTTTCGTCAACGACTTCTGGAAAGTGCACGACATTCCCCACTGGCTGGAGCATGCAAAGTTTGGCGAGGACTTCATGGGACTGGCGGACATCGTGTTCCCCTGTTTTCTTTTTGCCGTGGGCATGTCCATTCCTTATGCTATTGAGCGCAGGTATGCCAAGGGCATGTCGGCAGAGTCGACTTTGGGTCACATCCTGTCGCGCACGTTTGCCTTGCTGGTGATGGGTGCTTTCATTACCAACTCAGAGTTCCGGTTGTCGCCGGAGGCTCCTTATCCCATCGGGGTGTACTGGTTCATCATGGCATTTGGCTTTGTAACGGTGTGGAACAAGTACCCCAAGCCTTCTTCATCCCTGCAAGCCAATGTGTTTCGCCTGCTCAAAGTGCTGGGTGTATTGGCTTTGCTCTACTTGGCCTTTACGTTCATCAACCCTGATGGGGGCGTGTTCGGGGCATATTGGGGCATTCTGGGCGCTATAGGTTGGACCTATCTGGTGTGTGCGGTGGTTTATTTCTTCAGCCGCGACCGCCTGAAGTATCTGATTCCTATTTGGATTATCTTTATCTTGATTTGTATCACCGGCACGCCGCTGCGCGAGGAGTGGGGTGGTGCGGCCTTGTTGGACTTCCCTCGGGGCAACTTCTATGACGGCATGTTGGCTATTGTGCACATAGGCAATGGCGCATTGCCGGCTTTTACAATGGGTGGGGTTATCCTCTCCATTGTCAGTGCGAGGTTTGCCGAGATGAGCACGGTGTGGAAACTACGTGCCGGGTTGCTGGCGGCTGTGGTGTCCTTGCTGATAGGGATAGCCTTGCATCAGTATTGGATTGTGGCGAAGATAGGAGCTACCCCTCCCTGGGTGTTCTACGTCATTGCCATTTCCGTTGCTGCCTATACGTTGCTGACAGTTTTGGCCGACCATGGGCTGACAGGGTGGTTCAAGGCCATACGCCCTGCCGGAACGGCTACGCTGACTACCTACCTAGTGCCTTACGTGTTCTATGGTTTTGCCGATGTGACGGGTGTCGTCTTGCCCGATTGGCTGACTCATGGCTTCATGAGCATCGTCAATTGCTTGGGCTTCGCCTTCGTGGTCATCGGGGTGACGTGGTGCCTGGAGAAACTGCATATTAAACTGAAGATTTAGAAATGGAAATTTAGCGCGCAAGCGCGCAGTGACGAGCTACAAGCTACGAGCTACGAGTGTGGGAGGGGGCTGTCATGTCCCTGCATCCGAAGGATGCCAAGTAGCGGAGCCCGTAGGGCGCAGTCGAAGGATCTTGCTAAAACACACTGTTTCTTTGACAATGCAAGAAGGAGATGTTTCGACTCCGCTTCGCACCCCCTCTTACCTCCCCCGTTTGTCGGGGGAGAACAATGCTCAACATGACAAATACTTGTAGCTTGTAGCTCGTCACT
>CALUIF010000015.1 GCA_944320635.1 uncultured Bacteroides sp.
CCCTACCCCGCAAGGCAAAGCCTGACCTACCTGGGCAACGTAATGAACCGGCAGGCACGCGCCTTTTACCAGGCACATGGCGTCCAAACTATTGCCCCGGCCTACGAGCAGCAGCCTGTGCCCAATGCCGTGCTGATGACCTGCCGTCACTGTCTGCGCTATAGCTTGGGGTGGTGCCCCACCCGCCAAGGAGGTCATTCTCCCTACCGCGAGCCTTACTACCTTGTTTCAGCCGACGGACGGCGTTTTCGCCTGTCATTCGACTGCAAGGCATGCCTGATGAATGTACTTGGAAACAAAGAGTGATATGGAAATGAAGAATGAAGAACGAAGAATGAAGAATGCTTGGTGCTGCAGACGTGCCCTCCACCGACGGACAAAGTCATTGTCCTTGAGATGCTTCATGCTTCGTTCTTCATTCTTCATTCTCCTTCTGCTTGCCTCGTGCACCTATCCACGTCCCGACCTGGCAGACAAGCGCCTCCCCCGGCAGGCCATCGACTCGCTGGAGTGCCTGTACCGCCATCACTACACGCGGGGCACCAACCTCCGAGCCGCTGCCGACAGCATTTTGCTGGAACGCCTGCCGGTGAAAGGTGACTACGAACTGCTACGCCGGGGCGACCGCGTAGTGGTGGCCGAGGTGGCTATCCACCCGGCAGACAGCATAGACTCCGTATGGGTAAAGCTTGCCCACTCGCAAGAAGCGCAAGGCTGGCTGCGTGAGACAGAGATGATGCAGAAATTTGTGCCCGTAGACAGCATATCGCAAGCCATACATCTGTTCAGCCATACGCACGCACAGTACTTCCTCACGGTACTGGCCGCCTTCACTGCCGTATGGCTCTTCCGCATGGCACGGCGCAAACAGACGCCCTTGGTCTTTCTGGACGACATCGACAGCCTTTACCCCATGTTGCTATGCCTGCTCATGGCCTTCTGCGCCACGATGTACGAGTCCATGCAGATGTTTGCCCCCGACACGTGGCAACACTTTTACTTCAACCCCACCCTGTCGCCCGTGCACGTGCCACCGGTGCTTGGCGCTTTCCTCACAGGGGGATGGCTTTTCATCGTGGTGTTGCTGGCCGCCATCGACGATTCGTTCCGACAGCTCTCCTTCACTACCGCCGTGGCCTACCTGCTGGGGCTGGCCGCATGCTGCATATTCTGCTACGTGCTGTTCATGTTTACCACACGCATCTACATCGGTTACGTGCTGCTGGCAGGCTTGCTGTGGATTTTTGCCCGACGGGCATGGCAGTCGCTCAGCATGCCTCACTACCGCTGCGGCCGTTGTGGGTGCAAATTGCGGCGCAAAGGAGTCTGCCCCCGATGCGGCGCCATCAACGAATAGCCACTGTACCACACACTACCTTACAGGAAACAAACCATTGGTTTGAGGATACACTCCCCAAAGATAGCCCCATGCCTTTGCTAAGACATGAGTGTGCCTTTGCTAAGACATGAGCATGCCTTTGCTAAGACATGAGCGTGCCTTTGCTAAGACGTGAGCGACACTACACTAAGAAGAGGGATATAAGTACCTGACTCAGAAGCAGACGCGCAGCTCCACACCCGCCTGCAACGGACGGCACTGCTGGCGGAAGGCATTGCCCAGGCTCTCAAAATAGAAAGTAGTGTAGTCGGCATTGAGAGCATTGCGCAGCCACAAGTCGGCCTGCACGGCGCCCCGCCGCAGGCTGACGCGCCCGTTCAGCGTGGCGTAAAACGGCTGGCTGGCCGTGTTCTGCTCAGTCCAATAGATGCGCCCCGCCCCCGTGCAATGGACATCGAGGCGGATATCGTCCAGCCAGGCGGAAGGGCTGAGTGGGAACAGGCAGGCAAGGCCGGCATTGAGGGTGTGGCGGGGCACGAAGGGCACGAAGTGACCGTCATAATCCGTGCCGTCCTCATCGCCCGTGCGATAGTCGGTAAAGGTGGCATGCGTATAGCCGTATCCGGCAGAAAGCGTCAGGTGGTCGGTCAAGGCGGCACGCAGGGCGGCCTCCATGCCTAGGCTGCGGCTGCTCCCGGCGTTGACGGTGACGCGCCCCAGGCCTTGGGCCGAGAAGCGCGAAATCTGCTGGTCGCGCGTATCCATCACGAAGGCCGACACATCGGCCTGCAACCGTCCGCCGGCCAGCGTGAGGTGCGCCCCGGCTTCATAGCTCCAGGCATATTCGGGCTTGTAGCGGGTGGCGGCGTCCACATCAGGGTCGTCCACCTTCATTTGGGCTATCATTTGGGCGAAGCGGCTGAAGTTGTCGTCGGCGGCAATGGCGTCCATCATGGCGTTGCGCAAGGCCGCTGTCGCCAAGTCGGAAAACATCTGGATGTTATACCCTCCCGAGCGGTAGCCACGTGCAGCGCTGAGGTACACGTTATTGCCTGCCGCCCACTCGTATCGCAGGGCAAACTTGGGCAGCAGCTGCACATAGTCCGTCGAACGGCTGCCCAGGTAGGATGTCGACGCACGCAGCGGTGCGGCATTTTCTACAGTAACAGGAAAAGGCATGCCGGACATGTTGATGGTCATGCGGAAGCCAAAGTCCGCTGGGTCGGAAAGGGAACTGTAGTCCATCCACATCTTTTCGTAATCAAGCCTCAACCCCACAGTGGCCGAAAGGCCTTCCAGCCCCAACAATCCGTTGAAGGTAGACTGGTGAAACAGCGCAGCACTCAGCGTGGGGGTATCGAAGCTGCCGCCTATGCAGAGGCTCTCGTTGTTGATGGAAAGGTGCATGTCGGGAGCCCCCTGGGCAGCCAGCCCGTCGAACACGGTATTGACGTTTTCCTCTATGACATCCGTAATGCCCTGCCGGTGGAAGTCGACAGGGCCGTCGGTGTGCAGCCATTGGTAGAAGCCGAAAGCACCGGTAGTCCACTGCCACCTTTGGTCGGACTTGGACTTGAGCATAACCTCCTCCGACACCGTGTGCATGCGCTGCTTCTGCGTGAGGTTGAACAGATTGGCCGGCGAAAAGTCTTGGTCGAGAAACATGCGGTCGCGCAAATGCTGATATCCGGTAACGGCACTGAGGATGAAATGCTGTGCCTGATACTCCAGGTTCAGTCCACCGTTCAGCAGGCTGCGCCGATAGCTGCCTTGCTCGTCATTGGCAATTTTCCCGATGTATGGTGCCAGTTCTTCAGACTGCTCGGCAGGGTCGAGGGCACCCAAGTATTGGTAGGGATATCCCCCTTGGTCGCCATATTCGTAGTTCAGGCTGACATCGACCTTCCAATTGCTGCCTGGAAACCAGATGGCACGCATCCGCCCACCTGCCGACCGGCTCTTGTCTACACGTTCATCATCACGAAACGTGTTGCGGAAATAACCGCCCTGATAATCATAAAAACCTCCGGCCGAGAAGGCAAACTTTTCAGATATGCGATGATAATGGGTTACAGAAGCATTGTAAGCATTGTACGTGCCGGCACCAAGGCGCAAGTCCGTCCCCTGGTAGGTAAAAGGAGACTTGGTATGTACTTTTATCAGCCCCCCCATGGCATTGCGCCCGTACAGTGTGCCTTGGGGGCCACGCAGCACATCTATGCGCTCTACGTCGGCATAACTGAAATCGAAAGCCGACTTGTCTATATAGGGAATGTTATCCACGTACAACCCTACGGAAGGAGTATTGATACGCGACCCCACCCCACGGATATATACTGCAGTGGTGAGACGCGACCCATAGTCGGGGATAAACAGATTGGGCACCACGCCTGTAAGTTGCTTGATGGACTGAACTTGCGCGGCCTGCATTTCTTGTTGCGACAGGATGGTAGACGATGCAGGCTGTTCACGAAGTTTGAGGTTTTCCTTCGGACTGGCAATGACTACTATTTCTTCAATATCTACTACCCGTAAAGTATCGGCTTCCTCTGCACGCAAACCGCCACACATGGCGCAGGCAAAGAGAATCGACAAGACTATTGTTGTTCTATTCATGCAAGAGATGTTATTTTCAATTCGGCCTGCAAAGGAAACCGAAAACTTCCATTCCTGCAATCCTAATAAATGAGGAAATCAGATGCGGTCGGCTTCCACATACCCCTGCATCACCGCATAGATGGCAAGTCCCGAGGCCGACTTGATGCCCAGCTTGTCTACAATGTTCTTTCGGTGAGAGATAACTGTAGTAAGGCTGATGTTCAGTCTCTCGGCAATTTCCTTATTCAGCAGTCCTTTGGCTATCAGCACCAGCACTTCCACCTCGCGGGCCGAAAGCACCGATGCCTCAGCATCATGCACGCAAGAATGCCCATGCCGGTGCAACTGCAGGATGCTCTTTACCAACTGCTTCTCGTCCTGATAAATATCCAGCGCAGGGATGCCCGCAGGCAATGCCGGGGCAGAACCATTGGTAAGCACGATGGTTTTTGGCCGCCGCTCCAGGAAGTAAGCCGTATGCTCAAAGTAGATTTGCGAAGATATGAAATAATGGGCATACATGTCCGGCGTGTCATCCACCAGTTTGGCAAACGAACAGAATGTGCGGATAACGGCATGGGGAATCACCTTTCCCAGTAACTCTCGCAAGCCAAGAGCCGCCAATGTATTGGGGTCAACAATAGCGATTTCCGGATTCATTCAGCGCCGCTTTATATTCGTTGACCAACTCCTTCATTACCTCTTCCACGGTCTGTATGCCTTTGCCGTTCAGCAGTGAAGCCGCCTGGCCTATCTCCAGCTCGCCTTCCTCCAGGTCGCCCTCGAAGATGCCGCGCTTCGCACGCCCGCGTCCCAGCAGTTCGCGCAATGTATCCTGGTCGGCACCGGAAGCCTCGGCCGCGCGCACCGCATCGCTAAAGGCATTCTTCACCAAGCGGGCGGGAGCCAGTTTCTTCAGCAGCAGCATCGTGTCACCCTCGTTCAGGTTTAGGCAACGTTGCTTGAAGGACTCGCTTGCCGAACTCTCTGCCGTCAGGGCAAAGCGGGTGCCTATCTGCACGCCTTCGGCGCCCAGCACCTCCACCGCATGCATGGCACGCCCCGTAGCTATCCCTCCGGCAGCGATGAGGGGCAAAGACACCGCCTCACGGACGGCTGGGACGAGGCAAAGCGTTGTGGTCTCCTCACGACCGTTATGCCCTCCGGCTTCAAAACCTTCAGCCACCACGGCATCCACCCCTGCGGCCTCTGCCTTGCGGGCGAAGTAAGAAGACGAAACGACATGCACCACCTTAATGCCCCGCTCCTTCAGCCATCCCGTCCATTTAGACGGACTGCCGGCGGAGGTAAACACAATGGGAACCCGTTCATCCGCCACCAGTTGCATGATTTCCTCTATCTGCGGATACATCAGCGGGATGTTCACGCCAAACGGCGCCCGCGTGGCCTCGCGGCATTTGCAGATATGCTCGCGCAACGTGTCAGGATGCATGGAGCCTGCCCCCAGCAAGCCCAACCCGCCGGCATTGCTCACGGCCGAAGCCAGCCGCCAGCCGCTACACCACACCATGCCTCCTTGTATGATGGGGTATTCAATTCCGAATAAAGATGCGATTCTGTTCATAAACACTTTGTATTCCTTAATTATTCTGGGACAAACTTACGCAAAATCCGTGGAAAAACCTCTTTCTCATCCTTCATAATCGCTCTGCATCGCCAAGACCTCCGCAAAGCGCCGCTGTGTAGGCGTATCGGCAAGGCGCTCTTTGAAAGGAAAGCCGGCATCGAAGGCAGCCAACGCCTCCTCATCTGCCGCCACACCGTATATTTCGTCTTCATAATAGCGGCCGGAAAGACCCTGCAAGGCACCTTCGTGCAAGGGACACACATGCAGGGCTGCGGCATACTTGTTGTCGGAGGTGCGGATGCCGAATTGCGCGGCCGCCATGAAGCCTACTTTCGGGTAATACCTCGGCTCTCCGCACAGCACAATGGCCCGATAGCCTCCGCCGGCTACGGCGGCCCGGGCATGCACTATCAGCATCCGCCCCACTCCCTGGCGCTGAAAGTCGGGCAAAACGGCTATAGGCCCCATGGTGAGCACTTCGTAGCGGTTGCCGTCGTCGCCCAAAATGAATGCCTTCTGAAACACGACGATTCCCACAACCTTGCCGCTGGCCACGGCCACAAAGTCCAGGTCGCGCACAAAGTTGGGCGAATGGCGCATCACATGCAGCAGGTAATGCTCCACACACCCGGGCGAATAGTAATTCCAAAAAGCCTCCCTCACCACTTGTTCCGCCTCCCTATAGTCCGAAGGCTGTTCCAACCGAATGCGTATATCCATATCCTTTTATCGTTAGTTTTTCCTCGCCGCCGCCTTCCTGCGGTCGGCCATAATACCATCGGCATTCTCAAGCGCCCAGTCTATCAGCGCGTTGACGTGCGGCAACAGGGAGTGCGCGCGGGGCGTCAGGGCATACTCCACGCGCGGGGGCACTTCGGGGTAGACGGTGCGCGTCACATACCCGTCTTCCTCCAGCGTGCGCAGCGTCACGGTCAGCATCTTCTGCGAGATATCGGGAATTTCGCGCTGCAATTTTTTGAAGCGTATGGTCTCCTGTCCCGCCTTGTCGAGCGTGTAGATGACCAGCAGCGACCACTTGTCGCTGATGCGTGCCAGGACATTCCGTATGGGGCACGTGGGGAACATGCCGTCTTGTATTACTTTTCTATCCATAAACCACTGTGTAATAAATTGCTCTACAAAGGTAAGCAATTTCCTTTAGAATAGCAAGAAACTTCTCGCCGAAAAGCTGTGACGACGTGGCCGCCCGCCTCCCTACCAACGGCACAAAGTAGCAAAAAGACACAAAAAATCCCCTTTTCCTGACAACCGCTTTCCGCAAAAACGGGCAACGGGAGAATAAACCCACCTTCCCCTTGCATAGATATGCAAGGACTACTGCATAAACGGGCGATTTATGCAAAGTTTATGCACAGGCGAACCGTAAAAAGCCGGTTGGTGAAGCGTTGCTGTCCCAAAAGGGAAGTATCACCGGCCTGTTAGTGAAGTATCGCTATCGTGTCAGCGAAGTATCGCCACCGCGTCAGCACAGTATCGCTATCCGGAAAGTGCCGGTTTAATGGGAAAACAGGGGCGGAAATCTCCTGGATTTTTTGTAAAGTTTTCGATATCCGACTATCGGACAAGGAGATGGATACTTCCCGCTCCAAAAATCTGAAGCGAGCCGCACAGAGGCCGGAAACAGAGGATTCTCGGGCATCGGGAAATGCATAGTGACATTTTTCAAGCGGAAACGGAAGAAAAACGACACAAAAAAGCCGTTCCCCAGAATAGACAAGAAGGGAACGGCCTTTTTTGTGTTAGTGTGCTTACTATACTTCGGCAACTTTGCAAACTTTGCTTGCCCAGCAGGAAGAAGTTCGTGGGCTAAACGAACCGCCCTCCCTGTGTGTAGGTTCTTCCTTGGCTCACCCGCATGCGCAGGCACCAAAAAAGAACCACCACAAACAAACATAAACAGGGTTGCTACAATACTAACTTACATTTTCCTCTTTTTTACTTATTCGCTTTCTTAAGTCCTTTATTTTGATTCGTTAAGTTATAGGTCTTGTTCTTGCCCCGCAGGGCGTATGCATCACGCATACATAAAACATACGTCAAACACCGTGCCACAAAGCGGTGAAACAAGGATAATCTACTGATTGACTGCACATAAAGAATCACCCCAGGCAGAACCATCCGCCTGGGGCAAGTGTGGAAAAGTGTGGAATGTGAGGATTAAGGTGTGGAATTATTCCACAATGGCAAGTTCTTTGCCCCGCAACGGGGTCAGATTTCTATGCCATATTGCTTCAGTTTGTTATACAGAGTTTTCCGGTCTATAGCCAGCAATTGGGCTGCCCGGCTCTTGTTGTTTCCCGTCTGACGCAGCACTTCCAAGATATGGTTCCTTTCGGCCTCCTCATTGCGCAGGGGCATGGCCGAAAGCGAAAGGGCTGGGGCTTCTTGCAGGTCGGCCAGCTCGGCCATCGTGATGAACTTGCCTGTAGCCAGCAAGGTGGCGCGACGCACCATGTTTTTCATCTGCCGCAGGTTGCCGGGCCAATGGTATTCTTGCAGAGCCTTGCAAGCCTTTTCGTCGAAACCTATCAGATGCTTGTCCATCTCGCGGTTCGCCTGATCAAGGAAGAAGTTGGCAAAGAGCAGGATGTCCTCACGCCGCTCCTTCAGCGTGGGCATGCGCAAGGTAAACTCGTTGATACGGTGATAGAGGTCTTCGCGGAAGGTGCCCTTCTCGATGGCTTGCTCCAGATTTTCGTTGGTGGCGGATATAAGCCGGATGTCTACCTGAATCTCCCGGTTGGAGCCTACGGGACGTACCACACGCTCCTGCAAGGCACGCAGCAACTGTATCTGCACCTCATAGCTGAGGTTACCAATTTCGTCCAGAAAGATAGTGCCGCCGTTGGCCGCCACAAAGGCACCCGTCTTATCGCCCAGCGCCCCGGTGAAAGCCCCCTTGACATGGCCGAAGAATTCGGAAGCCGACAGTTCCTTGGGGATGGACCCGCAATCAATAGCGACAAAAGGCCGGCCCGCCCGCTTGCTGAGGTGATGGATGCGGTGAGCCACATACTCCTTTCCCGTACCGCTGGCGCCGTTTATCAGCACCGACATGTTGGTAGGTGCCACCAGCCGCACGTAGTTGAACAGCTGCTTGGCCACCTCGCTCTCCCCTTCCAGAAAATCTGCCGGTTCAGAGGAGTCCCCGGCGCAGGGCACACTTTCTTTGGCAAAGCCGTCGGCTTTTCCTCCGCGAACAGAGGGCAAGGTTTCGCGAAGCGATTGGCCGGCAATAGGGGTATTCAAAGCTTCGGTTATCTTTTTCAACAGTTCATCGGGGTTGACCGGCTTGGCCACATAGTCGCAAGCCCCCATCTTCATGGCCAGCACCGCCGACTGGATGTCGGCATACCCCGTCATTATGATTAAAGGGATGGAAAGACCGCGCCCGCGAAGCCACTCCAACAGGTAAGTCCCGTCACGGTCGGGCAAGCGCAAATCGGACAATATCAAGTCGGCACCCTCTGCCTCCAGATGTGCCTTTGCGCGCTGGATGCTGCTGGCCGAAGCCACCTGGAAACCTTTCTTACCAAGCCAGGTCTTCAGCATCATGCTGTAAGTTATGTCATCTTCTACAATTAAAATGGATTTAGCAACCATGCAATGTCTTTTTTATTGTCACAAAGGTAAACTGTTTTCGCTGAAAATAGTATCTTTGCGGACTTAAATTAAACAAAATGACCAATGAAACGGAATTTCATCGTATTATTAACCATACTGGCTTGCACACTGACCGGATGCAAGCCGGGACAAAAGAAAGACGGAAACAACATGGAAAATGAAACAAAGCTGAAAATTGAAACCAGCGCTGGCGACATCGTAGTCAAACTTTACAACGAAACGCCCCGACACCGTGACAACTTCATCAAGCTGGCCCAAGACGGCACGTACGAAGGCACGCTGTTTCACCGCGTCATCAAGGACTTTATGATACAAGCAGGCGACCCCGAGTCGAAAAACGCCCCCAAGGGCCAGATGCTAGGTGCAGGCGACATGGGATACACCATCCCGGCCGAGTTTGTCTACCCGAAATACTTCCACAAGAAAGGTGCCCTGTCCGCCGCACGCCAAGGCGATAATGTCAATCCGGAAAAGGCATCATCGGGCTGCCAGTTCTATATCGTGACCGGCAAAGTGTACAGCGACTCCACCCTGCTCGACATGGAGCGGCAAATGAACCAGCTGCGCCTGAACAACGCCTTCCAGGCCTTAGTGCAAAAGAACATGAAGACCATCTACAAGCTACGCCGGGAAGGCAATCAAGATGCCTTGCTCGACCTCCAGGACACCCTCATAGCCCAAGCAGAAGCCCAAGTTGAAAAGGAAGAGCCCTTCCGCTTCACGCCCGAACAAGTGCAAACCTACACTACCGTGGGAGGCACACCCCACTTGGACGGCGAATACACCGTGTTTGGCGAAGTGCTGGAAGGTATGGATGTGGTCGACAAAATACAACGGGTAAAAACCGACCGCAACGACCGACCCGAAGAAGATATTGTCATCAAGAAAGTAACCGTGCTCGACTGACCCGCGCGGTAAAAAAAGTCCTGCCCTCTCCCCACACACATTCGCAGAGCCATGAAAATAAACAAGCTGACACTGGATAACGGGCTGCGCATAGTACACCACGAAGATTGCAGCACGCAGATGATAGCCCTCAACATCGTGTATGACGTCGGCGCACGCGACGAGCACCCCGACCACACGGGGTTCGCCCACTTGTTTGAGCACCTCATGTTCGGCGGCTCCGCGCACATACCCGACTACGACACGCCATTGCAACGCGCAGGCGGAGAGAGCAATGCCTGGACGAACAACGACATCACCAACTACTACCTCACCATCCCCGCCGCCAACGCCGAGACCGCCTTCTGGCTGGAATCGGACCGCATGCTCGAGCTGGCCTTCAGCCCGCAGAGCCTGGAGGTGCAGCGCGGCGTGGTGCTGGAGGAGTTCAAGCAACGCTGCCTTAACCAGCCGTATGGCGATGCCGGGCACCTGCTTCGCCCACTGGCCTACAAGGTGCACCCTTACCGCTGGCCTACCATCGGGAAGGAGCCTGCCCACATAGCCGAAGCAACGCTCGAACTGGTAAAAAACTTCTTTTTCAGCTACTACGCGCCAAACAATGCCGTACTGGCCGTAACAGGCAACATCCCGTGGGCAGAGGTGATAAGGCTGGCCGAGAAGTGGTTTGCTCCCATACCCCGCAGAGAAGTACCCGCCCGCCAATTGCCCGAAGAACCCGAACAGCAGGAAGAGCGTAGGCTGGCCGTAGAACGCAACGTGCCCTTGGATGCCCTGTTCATGGTGTGGCACATGTGCAAGCGAACTGACGAAGACTACTATGCCTACGACATTCTTTCCGATATTCTTTCCAACGGCCCGTCGAGTCGCCTGACCCGCCGGCTGGTAAAGGAACGCCAACTCTTTTCGAGCATAGATGCCTACATCTCCGGCTCGAGAGACGCGGGACTGCTGCACATCTCCGGCAAACCCGCGCAAGGCGTCACTCTGGAGCAGGCAGAAGAAGCCGTGCGTGCCGAGCTGGAACAGCTGGTAAACAGCCCCGTAGATGAACACGAATTGGAGAAAGTAAAAAACAAATTCGAAGCGACGCAGATATTCAGCAACATCAACTACCTCAACGTGGCTACCAACCTTGCCTGGTTTGAACTGACGGGGCAGGCCGAAGATATTGGCCTGGAGACGGAGCGATACCGTGCCGTCACCCCCGAACGTCTGCAGCAGGCCGCCGCGCGCGCCTTCAGGCCGGGCAACGGATGCACGCTTTATTATAAACGGAAACTATGACACACATACTCTCCCACTACTTGCCCCACTACCGCGCGCTGCTCTCGCTGGGCCTACCCATCGTCGTAGGGCAGCTGGGCGTCATTATCTTAGGTTTTGCGGACACGCTCATGATAGGCCACCACAGCACGCCGGGACTGGCCGCCGCCTCGTTCGTGAACAACATGTTCAACCTCTGTATTATCTTCAGCACGGGGTTCAGCTACGGGCTCACGCCCATAGTAGGAAACCTGTACGGGCGCAACCGGCTGGCCGAAGCCGGACTGGCCTTGCGATGCAGCCTGGCGGCTAATGTGGCGGTAGCGGCATTGCAAATGCTCGTAATGGGCACGCTCTACCTCTGCCTCGACGGGCTGGGACAGCCGCCCGAGCTGATGCCCCTCATCAAGCCTTACTACCTGGTACTTTTGGCCTCGCTGCCCTTCGTCATGGCGTTCAATGGTTTCAAGCAGTTTACGGACGGCATTACACAGACCAGTACGGCCATGTGGCTGCTGCTGGCCGGCAATGCCATGAACATCGTGGGAAACTACATACTGATATATGGCAAACTAGGCATGCCCGAACTGGGGCTGCTGGGCGCGGGCATCAGCACGCTGGCCTCGCGCGTGGCCATGGTGGTAGCCTTTGCCTGGCTGGTGCTGCGCGCACGCCGCTTCGCCCGCTACCGCCCCGGACTGGTGAGGTGGCGGTGGTCGTGGTCGTGGTTCCGCCGGCTCAACGCCCTGGGCTGGCCCGTAGGCCTGCAGATGGGCATGGAGACAGCCTCGTTCAGCCTCAGTATCATCATGGTGGGATGGCTGGGCACGGTGGCGCTGGCCGGGCATCAGGTGATGCTCACCATCTCGCAATTTACCTTCATGCTCTACTACGGCATGGGCGCCGCAGTGGCCGTGAGGGTGAGCAACTTCCGCGGCACGGGCGACACGGCGGGTGTGCGACGCACGGCCTACGCGGGCTTCCACCTCATCCTGGGCATGGCCGCCGTGCTGCTGACCGCGCTGTGGTGCGTGCGCGGACAGGTGGGCACATGGTTCACCGACAGCGCCGAGGTGGCCGCGCTGGTGCCGGGGCTGTTCTTGCCCTTCCTGGTATACCAGTTTGGCGACGGGCTGCAGATATGCTTCGCCAACGCCCTGCGCGGCATCGAAGACGTCAAGCCCATGATGCTCATAGCCTTCATAGCCTACTTCGTCATCTCCCTGCCCGCCGGCTACTGCTTCGCCTTCGGGCTGGACCTGGGGCTGCCGGGCATCTGGTGGGCCTTTCCTTTCGGGCTGACCAGCGCCGGGCTGATGCTGTGGACACGCTTCAACAGCCAGACACGCAGGATGCGGCACAGGGAAGAACGCGCAGTGGCGCCGCCGGAAACGCGCCATAGTGGCGTCACAAACGGACTATAGCGCATTTTTAACGACAATATAGCGCGGTAGGGTTCGTAGTAATAAATATTGAAAACAAGGGAATAATGAGGCAAAAAATGGCGAACAACGTATCGAAGACCAAAGTGGCCCTGGGCTACCTGCTGCTGCTGGCCGCGCTCGTGCTGTCGCTCATGCTGGTGCGCCGCGAAATGGAGACCCTGATGCAGGCCGAAGGGCACGACGTGCAATGGGCCGACAGCCTGATGCGTCTGGTGAGACAGAAGGACGAAAACACCATCAGCCTGCTGCGCACCCTGAGCGAGGCACAGAAAGGCCTCGTAAGCGCCGACGAGCTGGAGCGACTGCTCAGCGTGCGCGACACCGTGATAGTGCAACAGCCCCGCGTGCAGCACCACGTCGTCACCCGGCAAGACACCATCGTAACCCCCCGCCGTCGCAAAGGCTTCTTCCGCCGCCTGGGCGAAGCCTTCGCACCCCCCAAGGCCGACACCGCCATACGAACGCAGACCTCAACGGAGTACACCATCGACACCATATCATATACATATACCGATACCATCATCCGGCACGACGACACTCTGCAACAGCAACTGCTCGACGCCGCACGCCAACAAGAGGAGGCCAACGCCCTGGCACGCCGCCAACGCCGCACGCTGCAAAGCATCGACCGCCGCCTCACCGCCCGCATCGACACCCTCGTGAAGCAATATGAACAAAACGCCCTGGCTCAAGCCCAGGCCGAAGCTCACCGCCAAGCCCTGGCACGACGCCACTCGGCACGCATCATTGCAAGCATCGCCATCATATCGACCGTGCTGGCCGCTATCTTCCTGGCGCTGATAGGGCGCGACATCACCCGCAGCAACCGCTACCGCCGCCAGCTGGAACAGGCACGCCGCCAGGCAGAAGACCTGCTGGCCTCGCGCGAACGGATGATGCTGGCCATCACCCACGACTTCAAGGCACCGCTGGGTTCCATCATCGGTTACGCCGACCTGCTGTCGCGCCTCACCGTGAACGAACGTCAGCGCTTCTACCTCGACAACATGAAGACCTCCTCGCAACACCTGCTACGGCTCGTCACCGACCTGCTCGATTTCCATCGCCTCGACCTGCACAAAGCCGAAGTGCACCGCGTGGCCTTCCATCCCGCACGACTGCTGGACGAGATACGTGTCAGCTTCCAGCCGCTGGCCGATGCCAAAGGGCTCACGCTGGACTGCCAGGTTGCCTCCACACTCGAGGCGGCCTACATCAGCGACCCTCTGCGCCTCCGACAAATCATCGGCAACCTGCTGTCCAATGCCATCAAGTTCACCGACCACGGCACCGTAACCCTTGCCGCCGACTATACCGGGCGACGTCTTGTCCTTTCCGTAACCGACACAGGCCGCGGAATGGCACCCGCCGACTGCAAACGCATTTTCCAGGAATTCACCCGACTGCCCAGCGCGCAAGGGAAGGAAGGCTTCGGACTCGGGCTCTCCATTGTGCGCATGCTTGTCCAGCTACTCGAAGGCGACATCCGGGTGGACAGCACGCCCGGCCAAGGCAGCACGTTCACCATACACATCCCCATCTATCCCGTTGCCACCACGCCCCGGGATACAGAAGAAGCGACGCCTGCACCCACCGAAGCAAAGGGTACACCCGCACCGGCGACACCCGCCCTGCACATACTCCTCATAGACGACGACCGCATCCAGCTGCAACTCACCTCGGCCATGCTCTCGCAAAGCGGTCTTGCAGCCACCCCCTGCCTGCAAGTAGACGAACTGCTCGACGCCCTGCGCCATTCTGCCTTCGACGTGCTGCTTACCGATGTGCAAATGCCCGCCATCAACGGCTTCGACCTGCTGAAGCTGCTTCGCGCATCCAACATTCCGCAGGCACAATCCATCCCCGTCATAGCCGTCACTGCCCGTAGCGACATGCACCGCAACGACCTCACCGCACACGGCTTTTCCGGCTGCCTGCACAAGCCCTTCACCGTACAGGAGCTCCTCACAGAAATCGCTAAAATCAATCCCGGCAGCCTTCAAACTTGTCTCCCAGCTTCCCCCGAGCATCAGAGCGCCAATCTGCCTGCCGCCGACGGCCAATACAACTTCGCCGCCCTTACTGCATTCTCGAACAACGACTGTGAAGCCTCAAACGAAATCATGCAAAGTTTCATCACCGAAACACGCAAGAACTCCACACTTTTGCTGAAATGCATGGAAAACAATGACATAAATGGTGCATCTGCCATAGCCCACAAGATGTTGCCACTCTTCCGACTGATAAATGCGACACAATTGGTCGACCTGCTCCAAGCTATTGAACAGACGCAAGCACATACATATACCGGGCATTTAAAACAAATCACACAATCATCACTCACACTCATTGAAACAATATTGTTCAATGCCGACAATTTTCTACACCCCAAACATTGAAAAGGAAGCCTCCTGCTCCTTGTCTAATGCACCATTTTCCTCTCTACTCTGAACACAAACTCGGAGAAAGGATATTTCACATAACCATCCCTCATACAACGCCGAACAAAGAACAAAAATTCCCCAACACATCGTCAATGGCAGAGAACATACAAGATAAAAAATCTTTAGGCAAGAAGGACATCCCTCTCACAG
>CALUIF010000016.1 GCA_944320635.1 uncultured Bacteroides sp.
TTATCCCGACCAGGCGGTGGACACGCTGGCCATCGCCGCCCGCCATGCCGAAGGAGGATTCCTGCAAAAGCCCATATCGCCCTGCGGCGCCTGCCGGCAGGTGATGCTCGAGACGGACACGCGCTTCGGCCACCCCATGCGCGTCTTACTATACGGCACGAAAGGCATCTACGAGCTGCGAGGGGTGGAGAGCCTGCTGCCCCTCTCCTTCACGGACGAGTCGATGAAGTAAAATCTTGACAACTCGGCGGAGGAGCCGAAACGTTAATATTCGTACAAGTTCAACATTTTTCATGGCCGATGCCACGACACTATAGTGTCGTCAAAAATGCGCAATAGCGTCGTTAAAAACAGACTATTGCGCATTTTCAACGGGACAGTAGCGCGTTTGCGACGGCGCTATAGCGCAGTTTTGACGGCACTATAGCGCGCTGCGGGCGGCAAAGGCGTCCGGCTTCCGAAATATTGACGCCCCGCCGCCCGCGCCGCAAGTATCAGTAGGAGCGTGCGAATATCACGCGGCACTCGGAAGGCCGCCCGGTGACCATGCACTTGCCTGGCTCCTTATCGCCCGGCACAAACGATTCGAACGGGATGCAACGGATGGTGGCCTTGGTCTCTTCCTTGATTTTCTCCTCGGTATCCGTGGTGCCGTCCCAGTGGGCAAGGATGAAGCCTCCCTCTTCTATCTTCTGCTTGAACTCGTCGTAAGTGTCGGCAGTAGTAATGCGGCGGTTGCGGTAGTCGAGGGCCTTGTTGTAGATGTTCTTCTGCATCTCCTCCAGCAAGTCTTTCACGTATTGCTCAATGCCGTCGCACGAGCGGGTCTCCTTCTCCAGCGTGTCGCGGCGCATCACCTCCATGGTGTTGTTCTCCAAGTCGCGCCCGCCCATGACGAGACGCACAGGCACGCCCTTCAACTCGTAGTCGGCAAACTTAAAGCCGGGACGCTTGTTGTCAGCATTGTCATACTTCACGCTGATACCCATGGCACGGAGCCGCTGCACAATGCCTGCCACCTTCTCGTCAATCCGGGCTAACATCTCGGCATTCTTGTAAATAGGCACAATGACCACTTGTATCGGGGCAAGGTGGGGCGGCAACACAAGGCCGTTGTCATCGGAATGGGTCATAATCAATGCGCCCATCAACCGGGTAGACACTCCCCACGAAGTGGCCCACACGTACTCCAGCTTGTTTTCCTTGTTAACGAATTGCACGTCGAAAGCCTTGGCAAAGTTCTGGCCAAGGAAGTGCGAAGTGCCGCTTTGCAAGGCCTTCCCATCCTGCATCATGGCCTCAATGGTGTAGGTGTTGAGCGCACCGGCGAAACGCTCGTTGGCCGACTTCACACCTTTGATAACGGGCAATGCCATGTACCGCTCGGCAAAGTCTGCATATACGTTCAGCATCCTCACGGCTTCCTCTTCGGCCTCCTCACGGGTGGCGTGTGCAGTATGCCCTTCCTGCCAGAGGAACTCGGCGGTGCGCAGGAACAAACGGGTGCGCATCTCCCAACGAAATACGTTGGCCCACTGGTTGCACAAGATAGGCAAGTCACGGTAAGAATTAATCCAGTTCTTATACGTATTCCAAATGATGGTTTCCGATGTCGGGCGGATAATAAGCTCTTCCTCCAGCTTGGCGGCCGGATCTACCACAACTCCCCCGCCGTTCGGATCGTTTTTCAACCGATAGTGAGTCACCACGGCGCATTCCTTGGCGAAGCCTTCCACATGCTCGGCCTCCCGGCTAAGGAAGGACTTGGGGATAAGCAAGGGGAAATAAGCGTTGACATGACCCGTCTCTTTGAACATGCGGTCCAGCTCGTGTTGCATCTTCTCCCAGATGGCGTAGCCATAAGGCTTGATGACCATGCAGCCGCGCACGGCAGACTGCTCTGCCAAATCGGCCTTGACCACCAGTTCATTGTACCATTGGGAATAGTTCTCACTGCGTTTCGTGAGGTCTTTCAGTTCTACTGCCATTGTATCAAAAAATATATTAAGTTATAAATATCCGTAGAGTTACTGTCCTATCACCAGACAGATACAGCGCGTGCAAAGGTACGCATTTATAATGAAGAACGAAGAACGAAGAATAAAGAAAATCCTATCTTTGCACCCACAAAACGTGACACAGCTTATGAAAGACAGACAGATAAATGTACAGTTGCCCCTATGTGCCTTCTATGGGGACAAATTGTTGCTAATAAATGAAGGAAAAACAGGATACAAATATCGATTGCCTTTAGGAGGAGAAATGCCTGCCTCCTGGATAAAAGGAAAGAAAATACACTACGTACTGCTACCTACAGGCAACACGGTGCAAGCGCTTGCCCTCGATAAAGAATA
Organism: uncultured Bacteroides sp.; assembly: GCA_944320635.1. GTDB lineage: Bacteria > Bacteroidota > Bacteroidia > Bacteroidales > Bacteroidaceae > Bacteroides. The sequence continues at coordinate 2,355 of CALUIF010000016.1, forward strand.
CAATACTACCGAAGGATGGAAAACTTTAGGCCTCCGCGCCTCGTTCGACCATATCGCCCCCGATGATTACCGTGCAGCAGGAAAAGCTTACCAAATACTTTACTGGGATGCACATAGCCGATTCTGCCCTGCCTGCGGAACACAGACAGAACAGCATACCGACATCATGAAACGTTGCCCCCATTGTGGTTTCGAACTCTATCCGCCTGTATCCACCGCCATCATTGTATTAGTACGCCGGGGTAAAGACGAAATCCTGATGGTGCATGCCCGTAATTTTCGCGGCACTTTTTACGGCTTGGTAGCAGGCTTCGTAGAAGCCGGCGAGACTTTGGAACAATGCGTACAACGCGAAGTGCGCGAAGAAACCGGACTGGAAGTAACCAACATCCGCTACTTCGACAGCCAACCTTGGCCTTATCCCAGCGGACTGATGGTAGGTTTTACCGCCGACTATGCCGGCGGTAAAATCAAGTTGCAGGATGATGAATTGAGTGCGGGAGCCTTTTATCATCGCGACCATCTCCCCGAATTACCTCAAAAACTTAGCATAGCCCGCCGACTTATTGAAGCTTGGAGAAGTACACGCTAAGAGCATGTCACTCCACCACCTCTTCTAAATAAAGTACGCGGCTTGCATAGTCATTCTGCTTATGGTAATCCACCACATGGTTGTAGGGCAATTCAAGGCCATTAGCCATCAGGTAGGCTCCAGTGAACACCTTACCCTCACAGGCAAGAGGTTTATTATCTATGCGGTTCAGTTCATGTACCCGATAACGTTTGTCCGGGTTAAGTCCAGCCATCGGCACACGAGGAAGGTGTTGGTTAACAAAATGTTCAGTCTTCCACCAATAAAATACGGCTTTATCTTTCTCCGAGCTGACATACATCAACGAGGCAGCACCCAGTTTATCGTACGGCGAAAGAAGGCGGTAAATGTCTCCTTGTTGCACCACAGGACGGATTTGTTTGTATTCATCGATAGCAGTACGGCACAAGGCTTTTTCTTCATCAGTCATATTCTTCGGCTGAATCTCCATGCCAAGGCGCCCACTCATTGCAACATCGATGCGATATTTCAATGGAATAGTACGGAAGGTCTGATGATTGGGCGCAGCACTGATATGCGATGCCATTGCTATGGCCGGGAAGAAATAAGAAGTACCCCACTGCATATACACACGTTGTAAAGCATCGGTATTGTCTGATACCCAAAATTCGTCAAACCAAGGTAACACGCCATAATTAGCACGCCCTCCTCCACTGGCACAAGCCTGAATGCAAAGTTCCGGATATTTGGCACGAATGCGGCGCATTACCTGTTCTAGTCCACGGTGATAATCTATGTAGAAATGACTTTGACGGTCGGACGGCAGATAACTGGAACCTTGGCTGGCTATAGACATATTAGCATCCCATTTTAAATATTCCAATCCGGGATAATTGGTCATAAGTGTATCGACAAGGTTGAATATGAAGTCCTGCACCTCAGGGTTCGAAAGGTCAAGTACCAATTGTGTACCTCCCCTGCCAGTGACGGGAGCACGTTGCGGTGCATTCACAATCCAGTCAGGATGTTTTTCATACAATTCGCTGACAGTATTAGTCATCTCTGGTTCTATCCAAAGGCCAAAGCCTATACCATGTTTCTTCGCATCGGCCAGCAGTCCGCTGATGCCATGGGGCAATTTCCGTGTGTCTACCACCCAGTCGCCCAAGCTCGACGTATCCTTGTTCCGTTGGTATTTCGCGCCAAACCACCCATCGTCCATCACAAAAAGTTCACCACCCATCGAGGCTATGTCCTGCATCATTTGATCCATGCCGTTCTCTGTTATATCAAAGTACACGCCTTCCCAGCTGTTGAGCAGAATTTTACGCAATTTGGTTCCATTGGCCAGTTTATATTGACGAGCCCAACGATGAAAGTTCCGGCTAGCTCCACTCAACCCCTCGTTGCTATAAGTCAGAGCCAATTCGGGTGTGCGGAATATTTCATTCTTCTCCAATACATACTGAGAATTTTCCTCATTGATTCCTGCAAAGAAATTGTGGTATTCTCCATCATGTGTATCAATACGCAGTTTGTAATTGCCGGCATAACACAAAGCGGCCCCGATAATACGCCCTGCATTTTCCTGTGGACGGCCATCCAATGAAAACATCACTTCAGCATGATCGGTATGCGAATTACGCACACCATCTTTGTTGTCAATCACCAACATTCCGGGCTTCAACTGTTCTTGCACGAGGTTGGCTTCATTGGCCCACGAGCCGTGCAAGTGGCTTACCCATACATCCCCACGCCTTATAGGCAGATAGGCAGAGGCAAACTGGCGCAAAGTGACAGGCTTCTTTCCTCTGTTTGTCAGTTCCGTCCAGCACTCAATAATGTCTACATTCTGATAAGCTCGATAACACACATTCACACTGAAGGGGTAAACCGTATCGTGCAGGCGGATAGTCACCTCATGCACTTTTTCGGAATCGGTGGAAATAACACCCTCCACCTCCAACTGAAGCGACATGTTACCATCGGCCTGAGTTACAGCAAGAGCTGCCTCAGCTGGACATGAGGAGCCATATTCTGGATAAGCGGAAGCTATGGATGTACCAGCTAAAGCTGCTACATCTGTATCAGCAAGTTTACTACCATAATGAACATAGCGCAACTTGCCGCCTTCGGGAGCAGAAAGCACCAAAGAGGTATTTGGCGTACTAAGATGGATAAGGTCTTGTGCCGAAAGGACTCCGGTAAAGAAAAGGCACAAAACAAGAATGAAGTTCTTTTTCATGGGTCAGTTCGTGTTTATTTTAGATTAATATTTCATCGGCAAAGTAAGCCTATTCCGGTGAAACGACATGGCACTGTATTATCTAATAATGATATTATTTTGCATCAATAGACATATTTTTTACGTGCACAGTAATGGAGTCACCATAAGTACGCAGCACCTCCAAAGTGCGGGCACGGCGTCGTTTGCCTTTCCTATCCCAAAAGTCGCGGGTAAAAATTGCCATCAGGCTGTAGCCCGAAGGCGAAACACCTCCAGCCAAACGAGGAATAGTCATACCTTTCGGTCGATCGATATCTATCTTGCGTTGGTAAACGGGATCCCAATTGTAGGGAGTGTTGGCCGAATAAGGACGCAAAGTAAGCCGCGCTTTTGGCTTAGGCGATATATGAGGCAATATAGGGTTGAATTCCATCCATGGGCGTGAAGTATCTACATTCGGTTTGCCCATAAAGATCTGCTCCAACTCGCGCAATGCGTCAGGATTCAAACGCGGCTGTTCTTCCTGCTCAAGCAAACGGTGCAAGCGCAAAGAATCTTGAACGCTCCACTGCTGTGCGCAAAGAGGATATACAACTGCAATGAGCAATACCCCAAAAACGAACACAGACTTCATGCAACGAAAATTTAGCGGTATGTAGACTATAAGGTTACCACCACATGTAGCCGCTGCCACAAAGAGGCTCGTCATAGCAAGGGTCTATGGTCCACATGGTCCGTGGTAACTGACGCGTCTGCCACCAACTGCGGTAACGTTGCACAGCATCCAGCACCTCCTCGTCCGTCAGAAAGTAAATGCCTTCATAATCTTCGGCATCCACATGTACCATTTTGCAACCCATCGAAGCGTTATGTCCTAAGCGCAGGGATTCCACTGTCCAAAGAATACATTCTCCAAGACGAAGCTTTCCACCGGCTGAATAAGAAACGGGAGCCAAAGGAAACGAAGGGACCTCAGACAAGTCGTCGGCATATGACAAAAGGGCTTCGATGTCTTTCATCGTAAACTTAGGTAAACCCTGCACCTGCCCCTCACCCGGCCAAGCTAACTTGCCCGACTTGAGCTGATGGACAAAGACATCCACATCAGGATGATTATAATCGAACGTTTCATTTGTACAGGCACCCAAGGTTAGAAGCACTACAAGCATGGGAATGACGCCTCGCAACGTATTATGATATACATATATGAATAGAGTTTTCATAAAGAATAATTTTAATCGGATTAGAAAAGCATGCGCATGCCACACAACAACTGAAGATTGGTAGGTCGTTCGCGATAAAGCGTCTCGGTTTGCGAGTCTGTGTCAAACCGATGCGTCACCGATGGCTCTGCAAAAAGAGCCAGGTGCTGATTCAGTTTATACCGCACGCCTACACCAGCCATCAGCGATAAACCTATCGGCTCAGCACGAAAGCTATTGTCAGCAGCCCCGGCTACCACCTTTTCTGCCATTCCACCCGCCATGGCATAAAAATCCACCTTTTCATTCCCGGCCAACAAGACATTAGCACGCACCGGAATTCCTATTGAATGGAGCGTTTCCTCCCCACCCAAGCGAGTATATTGCAAGCCTGCCTCTAACGACCAACGCCGACCTATACACCGCTCTACCCCAAAGGTTGCCATAAGCGGTGCATTATACTTTCCCCGGGGCAAAGCACTACCTATGCCCGCCTTGAATGCCCATTGGCATGGATTAATTTCTTCCGGTGAAGAAAGCGTTCCCTGTATCGGTGCCTCTTCTTGCGAAGCTTGGGGGGCAGCCTGCTTACCGTGTGACGCCTGTCGATAACTGTAGGCCGACTGCGATTGACGGGCATAACCGTTCTCCATAATCGTAATAGATAAGTGCACAGAAACCTGCTCGTTTTTTTCATCAGGCCGGCTCGCAGCAACCGGTGACGTCCGATGCATCTTGCTTCTCCGCGATGCCATGGGAGCAACAGATACAGGTGGAGAGAAAGACTCCTGCACTTGGTCACCCCGCACCTCGGCCGCTGGTATCATAGAAGCTACCGGCGCCATGGCCTCCTTTACTTCGGGGTACTGAGAGAAATACCAGAAAGCTGCTGAAGCTCCTCCCAACACCAAGACTATACTCGCCGCTGCGGCTACACGTGGAAACCACCTGCGTCGAAAAGGCATTGCACATTGCTCCGTCTTGCCCAAGTCGGTTTGCAACGCTTGCCAAAAGCCATCGCGCACGTCCATTTCAGCATCGGCCAGACGTTTGCGGTAAAGGCGGGTTATGTCATCTTCTGTTTTCATGCTCGATATATTCTTTGATTCTTTTTGCCAATAACAACTTTGCACGATGCAGTTGCGAGGCCGACGTATGCTCCTTGATACCCAGCAGCAGAGCTATCTCTTGGTGCGACTTTTCCTCAAACACATAAAGGTTGAACACCGTTCTGCAACCTGCGGGCAACTCGGCAAGCAGTTCCATCAGCACTTCTTGTGAGAGGTTGTCGGCTGCACCGGCAGCCACTGGTTCCTCATCAGGACAGTCGGGCAGTTGCTCTTCATACACCACCAAGCGGGCAAAACGTTCACGTTGCCTCAAGAAGTCGATGGACTGGGTCACCATAACCCGTGTCAACCACGTCTTCAAGGAGCACTCCCCCCGAAAGGTGAAGCGCGTGAACGCCTTGATGAAACCGTCGTGCAATACGTCGTGAGCAGCATCCACATCGCCTGTGTAGCGGTAGCACACGGCCAACATCTGCTTGGCATAACGGACATACAACTCCTTGCGGGCAGCCTCCTTTCCCGCCCGGCAACCTTCTACAAGTTCTGTCTCATTGTCCAACGTCAGTGTCATCTTATGGACGCCTTCGCGCGCCGTTTACTTATCAGACGGACAAATGCCCGAAAGACTGCCTCCGATTCTTATAAAAGAAGTTAAAACGGAGCATATTACAGAGAATATAGCATGAAAAGGGACTTAGCACGCTTTAAAGCTCATGTCCAAGCCCTTGACGGAGTGGGTCAACGCCCCTACCGAAATAAAGTCTACGCCGCACTCGGCATAGTCGCGCAAGGTATCGAAGGTGATGCCGCCCGACGACTCTGTCTCATAACGCCCCCCCACCATCTCTACTGCTTTGCGGGTCATTTCGGGGGTGAAGTTATCAAACATTATGCGGTCCACCCCGCCCAAGTCGAGCACCTGCTGCAGCTCGTCGAGATTCCGTACCTCGATTTCAATCTTCAGGTCCTTGCCTTTCTCCCGGCAATACTCTTTGGCGCGCGTAATGGCTTTATCGATGCCTCCGGCAAAATCCACGTGGTTATCTTTCAGCAGAATCATGTCAAACAAGCCAATGCGGTGGTTTACGCCCCCGCCTATCTTGACCGCCATTTTTTCGAGGATGCGCATGCCGGGGGTTGTCTTCCGGGTGTCGAGCACGCGGGTATGTGTGCCCTTGAGACGCTCGGCATACCTGTGTGTCATGGTGGCAATACCGCTCATGCGTTGCATAATGTTCAGCATCAACCTCTCTGTCTGTAGCAACGACTGCACCTTGCCTTCCACTACCATCGGCACGTCGCCCGGATGCACTGCAGTACCGTCGTTCATGAAGACTTCCACTTTCATCTCGGGGTCGAAGCGGCGGAATACTTCTTTGGCCACTTCGATGCCAGCCAAGATGCCGGGTTCCTTAATCAGCAGTTTCGACTTGCCCATGGCGGTGGCGGGTATGCACGACAGCGTGGTGTGGTCGCCATCGCCTATATCTTCTGCGAAAGCCAGGTCTATCAGCCTGTCTATCAATTCTTGTTCCTTAGTCATCAGCTTTATTGATTCTTATTTGGTGAATAAAATAGTTGTTTCCTGTTTTCTTTAAAAAGCAATGCACGCGGTAGTTTCCGTGCTGCGTGCGCAGGGTGCCTACCACGAAGCCCGACTCGTCGCGCTGCCCCTCATGGTTGAGGTCGAAGCCCTGCACCTTGTGCAGCCGGAAGAACTGGGCCAGAGCCTCCTCCCCTGCCCGCTTGCCGGAACCGGTGGTTTTGCCTTGGATAACGATGTTGACCTTGTCGTCCAAAAGCGTGTTCAGCTCTACGGCATTTCCTTTCCGGAAAGCCGCCACCACACTTTGCGCCGCCTCTTGCCCCCGGGCCAAGGCCGTTGCCATAAGGAGGGTGGCCAATAATAAGGCTATTCGTCGTGTCATCTGCATTTGGTATGAATGGTCGTCGGGGGCAAAGTTAAACATTTATTATGAACTTTCAAGAATGGGTGGGAGGAAATCATACTCCCCCCGTGTGTTTTCCGATGCCTGTGGCATGTGTCTTGGGGATATGCGCCTGCCCCTTGCTACAAGGTGTGCCGGAGAGCGACGTTAGTGTCTGACAAAGAGTATCGATAGTGTCTGGCGGACGCCTGCTGTGCCCCGGAGGGTTAGCGGTTGAACAGCTCGAAGGTGAACTTGCAGCCTATTTCCTTGTACTTCCAATTGGCAAAGCTGGCAAACACGCCGAAGTCGAACACATGCGTGCCTATGCCATAGCCCAGTTCTATGTAAGGCTTCAGGTGGGGCACCACAAGCACGTTGCCGTAGAGGCGTTCGTTGAGCACGTAGCGGGTGTACTTCATCAGATGGCGCATCAGCAGGAAGGGGGCTTCGTAGGTGATGTGCCCGCGCAGGTAGCGGTCGGACGAGTTGTACCACCGGCGGTCGAGCAACTGAAACACTCCACCTGCCTCATCGTTCCACCCCACGGGCAGGTTGTGGCGGGCAAAGTGGGCAAAGTCCACGAAGTACGTGTTTTTCTGGTTGGTAAACAGGCCACCGCCCAAGCGCATGAACAGGGTGCGCATGGGGCCGAGCGCCAACTGATGGTGCACGTCCAACTCCACACGCTCGTAGGTGCCCGAGTTGCGCAGCACGCCTTCGATGCCCCGCTCCCAGTCGATGGAGAAGGTGGGGTAGCGCGAATGCAGGTTCACCTTACGGTCGCCATTCATATAATAATATTGTCCGGGGGTGTAAGACAGCCGTACGCGGGGGGCAAAACTGGTATAGACGTGGCTCAGCCGACTCAATATATCCATATCAATGCCCGGATGCGGGGGATTGGTGGCCGTGGCCTGCACGGAGGGCGATCCGGCAGATGGGGTAATGATGGGGTAATTCAATTGGAAGTTCGATCGCTCTACCTCCGTGCGGCGGTGTATGGTAAGACCCACGTCGAGTGTCAGTCCGTTCACAATCTCCCACGTGTGGTAGAACTTGAAGTACAGGTCCCGGAAGTAATCCAAGTGTATCTGGTCGAAATTGAACAGACTGTCGGGCATGGACTTCAGGTCGTCCAACACATCACTGCTGTATATGCGGTTACCGTTGCCTACATCCACATGCAGGGCGGCACGCTTGCGGGGCCAGTAGTCGAAGTCGCTCCGCACGCGCCAATAGAACTCTTTGCGGGTAAAGTTGTAACCGACCTGGGGATTGACGCGCAGCAGGCGGTCGCCCGTAAACAGGCGGTTGTACTTGAACTCCTGCCGGTACGAGAACCCGTTACTGCCACTATAACTCAATAGAAAGGGGTTGATAAGGGGCGAGCAACGCACACTGCCTATCTGCGCCAGGTCGACAGTATAACGGCTGGTGAGCACATCGCCCACCTGCCCCCAGAATTCCAGTTGCTTGCTGCGTTTTTTGCGCGGGTAGCGCAAGGTGTCGTTGCGCAGGAAGTAGTCGCGATACAGGCTTTGTTCGTGCTCCGTAAGAGGCAACGGGCGTATGGAGGCAAAGTAAGCCGTGTCGCGCCGGTAGGCATTGGTATCGCAACGCAAAGTGTAGTAATCTGTCAAGTCGTATTGCTTTTTGCCCCGGCGCGGAGGCAGGTCAAACTGATGGGGGATGATTTCGCCATAGTCCAGCATGGCCGTATAATCGCCGGCAATGACATTACCCAAAAAGCGGAACGTACCGTCCAGATGGCAACTCACAGGCAGGAATTCATCGTCGGCACCCACTTCACCCATGCGGACAAGGTTGTTGAAACGCATCAGGCTGGAGCGTCCGGCAAAGCGTATTTCGCGTACACTCCACACATCGTTGCTCACCACCAGATAGCCCCCCACTAACTGGAAGCTCTTGCTCTTGGGAATGAAACGGATGCGGTATTGAAGCCTCCCGTCACGGCTTTGCATCACCGAATCGATGCGGTAGGCATAATACTTCCTGGCATCAGAGGCCAAAGGTGAGATGAATTTATCGTAAAATAAGGTAGGGGCGTAGACGTTGACATAGAAATATTCGGGCAGGCGCTCGTCCATGCTCCAAAATTCCCGCACGGTACCCACACTGGCTTTCACCTTCTGGTCATAAAGGTTGGGGGCGGTAAAGTGCAGGTCGCTGTACGACTCTACCATATATTCCCTCACCCCTTTGCGCAAGCGGAACATGGAAGGTACAAAGCGCAAGATGTGATTCTTCTTCCTAATGTCCACGTAGCCCTTGATGTACAGGCTGGCCTTATAACTCTCCACCGCCTTGGCATACATGGGAGCGAAGAATATGACACGCTGCATAATGCTGTCCGCCGAGCGCATGGCGGCATCGGGAGCCACAGGCCGCGGACGGGGCAAGTGCACTGCCTCAGCCATGCAGAGCAATACCCATAACATCGTCATTATGACAGCCAATCGTTTCACATTCGTTCCACTTTCTATTGAACCGTGGCAAATATACGCAGAAGCGGCGAAAGATGTGGCAATCGGAACGTTTTTTTATCGGATGGTATGAAACGATTGAAATAAATGGATTTTTGACTACTTTTGCATAGTGAAGAAAAAAACAGATATTAAAGCATGGAAAAAGACGCCAAAATATATGTAGCCGGACACCGGGGAATGGTGGGGTCGGCCATCGTGCGTGAACTGCAAAGGCAAGGATACAACAACATCGTCACACGCACCCATACCGAACTGGACTTGTGCAGACAGGAAGCCGTGGAACGATTCTTTGCCGAGGAAAAGCCTGAATACGTATTTCTGGCTGCTGCCAAAGTGGGGGGAATTGTAGCCAATGAAAGCGCATTGGCCGACTTTATGTATGTCAACATGATATTGGAAATGAACGTCATCCATTCGGCATGGCAAAACGGCTGCAGGAAGCTGGAGTTTCTGGGGTCGTCGTGCATCTATCCGCGCATGGCCCCGCAACCCATGAAAGAAAGCTGCTTGCTGACTTCCGAATTGGAAAAGACCAACGAGGCGTATGCACTGGCTAAAATTTCAGGATTGAAGTATTGCGAGTTTCTGAACCGCCAATACGGAACAGACTACATCAGCGTGATGCCTACCAACCTCTATGGTCCCAACGACAACTATCACCCCACACACAGCCACGTATTGCCTGCCCTGATAAGACGCTTCCACGAAGCAAAAGAGCAAAACAAGCCTTTTGTGACCTGTTGGGGAGACGGCAGTCCGCTACGCGAATTCCTCTATGTGGACGACCTGGCCAACTTGTGCGTATTCCTGATGAACCACTACAGCGGTAATGAAACGGTCAACGCCGGGACGGGAAAAGAGCTAACCATTAAGCAGCTGACTGAACTGGTGGCCAAAGTGATAGGCTATGAGGGCGAAATACGCTGGGACAAGACGAAACCCAACGGGACACCACGCAAGCTGCTAGACGTATCGAAAGCCGCCGCCTTGGGATGGACCTACAAGACAGAACTGGAAGAAGGCATTCGCCTGGCCTACGCGGACTTCCTGCACAACCCCATGAGAGCCGAAAGGTAAAATACTTATCACATAAAAAACGCTTTATTATGAAAACATTGAAATTGAAACTGCTCCTCCTGCTGCTTGTCCTAGCAGGATTGCCCTTTGCTGCAACTGCACAAGGGCTGAAAGCCTTAAAACTTAAAAATGGCCTTTCTGTCTATATTTGGGAGGACGAAACGAAATCAGATGTATTTGGCGTCGTAGCCGTACGCACAGGTTCAGTCAATGACCCGGCAGAATACACCGGATTAGCACATTACCTGGAACACGTAATGTTCAAGGGTACGGACAAGATAGGTGCGCTGGATTGGACTGCCGAAGAACCCCTCTACCAGAAAATCATCGCCAAATACGATGAGATGGCAGACGAAACCGACCCCGCAAAGAAGGACGCCATCAGCAAAGAAATCAATGAACTGACCGTAGAAGCCGGCAAAGTGAGTGTGTCCAGCGAATTCTCCAACCTGATGGAAAGCATGGGCGGCAAAGGCATGAACGCCGGCACCAGCTACGATTTGACCTATTATTACAATTCCTTTCCCCCATATCAGATAAACAAATGGTTGGAACTCTCTTCAGAACGCTTCCGCCACCCGGTTTTCCGCACCTTCCAGTCAGAACTGGAGAACGTGTATGAGGAGTACAACATGTATCAAGACAACCCTTCGAGCCTGCAAAGCAACTTCATCCGCGCAAAAGCTTTCGAAGGCCACCCCTATGCCAGAGATATCATCGGACTTCCCGAACACTTAAAGAATCCAAGACTGAGCAAGCTCATTGACTTCTACAACGATTGGTACACGCCTGAGAATATGGTGCTCATTTTGGTGGGCAACGTCAAAGCACAACAGATTGTGGGACGCATCAATGCCGCCTTTGGCCGATTGCCGCAAAAAGCCACACCAGCACGTCACACCTATCCCGACCTCAAGATACAAGGACGCACCCAGTACACTGCCAAGATAGGCTATTACCCCAACGTATGCCTCATCTACCCGGGTGTACCTGCCGGACATCCGGACGAAAAGCCGCTGGAGATTGCCATGTCCCTGCTAAGTAACAGCAGCAATACGGGCACGCTGGACAAACTTTCATTGGATGGAGAACTGACAGGCGCCGGAGCCTCTCCCATGACCATGCGCGAACAAGGGCGCAACATCGTGCAATGCATCCCTCTGTACGATGAAAACCAACGCCGCTTCGAATCGAACAAAAGCACCGAGCGCAAGGCACTGAAAGCCATCGAAAAGATTACCAATGGCGAATTTGAGGAATGGCAGGTGAACGCCATCAAGGCCAACCTGTGCCGCGACTTCGACCTGCAAATGGAGTCGAACAATACCAAGGCAATGCTGCTGATGAACGCTTTCATTTATGAACAAGACCTAGGAAAAGTGCTTAACTATAAAGACGAAGTGTTAGCCGTAACTACTGATGACATCAAACGCGTAGCACGTCAATACCTCTCGGACAACTACCTCGCCCTCTACATCGAAGAAGGCAAGCCCGACAAAGGCAATAAAATAAAAAAACCGGGATATAAACCTATCGAACCACCCGTGGGCAAAGAATCGGCTTATGCACAACAATTCAAACGCATGAGCATAGGGCAAGCGACAGAAAACTTCATAGACTTCAGCGACGTGAAGGAACAGAAACTTAACGACCGCTCCCGGCTGTACTACACGCAAAATCCCGAAAACAACGTGTTCAGCCTTACCTTGCGCTACGGGGCAGGCGAACGCGAATTCCCCCAACTGGGCATTGCCGCCGAACTGATGAACAATGCCGGCGTAATGGGGGCTTACGAACCCCAGCAATTGAAAGAAGAACTGAGCCGGCTGAATGCCACCTGCCAGGTGAGCGCCAACGACGACTACCTATACATCACCATGCGTGGATATGAAGAGACACTGGTACAGGCCTGTCAATTGCTATCAAGACAAATACTGATGCCTGCCCTCGACGAAAAGCAATTGAGCAGCCTGAAAGGTTCATTGTTGGGCACACGCCAGCAACGCAAGGAAGATGTGAATGTATTGGCCGATGCCCTGTCGCAATACCTGCGCTTCGGCGACCGTTCATCATACCTCACCGAACTGACAGACATGGAGTTGCTCAACCTTCAGGTATCCGGACTGACGGGTGACATCAACCGCGCCAGCAACTATGAAGCCGAAATATTCTATTGCGGCACCCTACCTTTCGAGAAAGTCTATGACATTCTCAGCAAGAATCTCCCATTAGTAGCCAACGAACGTCCTGCCGTGTCGCCCCAAGACAAACCCCTGGCACCGGCCGATGAAAACGTCATCTACTTTTTGCCAAACAACGATGCCGAACAAGCCCAAATCTTCCTCTGCCTGCCCATGAATGCCTACAACAAGCAAGACGACGTGCTGCGCGATGCTTTCAACCAATACTTCTCGGGCAGCTTCAACGGATTGATGATGAATGAAATCCGCGAAAAACGCTCAATGGCCTACTATGCCGACGCCTATGTAATGACACCAGCCCTGCCCGGTAACCAGACTTACATGTATGGCCACCTCGGCACGCAAAACGACAAGGTAAACGATGCCATGGACGTATTCATGTCCCTGCTGACCGACATGCCAAAGAACCCGGAACGCATAGACAACATCAAGAGCTACCTGCGCCAAGAGGCACTGACCAGCCACCCGGACTTCCGCGACAAAGCCCAATACATGAAGATTTACCAACGGATGGGTTATGAAGGAGACCCGGCCAAGGAAAACCTGCCCAAAATTGACGCGCTGACCTTCGATGACATCGTTCGTTTCTACGAGCAAAACATTCAAGGCAAGCCTTACCGCATCGGCATCATCGGGAACCCCAAGCTGATTGACACCAAGCGGTTGGAAAAATACGGCAAAGTGGTGAAGCTAAGTGAACGGAAGTTGTTCAACACGAAAGACACGCTATTTTAACGAGACAACAGACAATTAAAAAACTGAGAATCGGGGAGGGTGTGTCGAAATGTGATTTAGCACGGATTCCCCTCCTTCCGGAAGGAGGGGTGGCACGAAGTGACGGGGTGGTAGGTAATTATAATTCCTTATTTTCAGTAGATTATCTTTTACCTACCACCTCCCCCTTCGGGTACTCCTCCTGGGAGGAGGAGAATGACGTGACTACTGCATTTCGACACACCCCCTTTTTTGTGTCTAGTTCTTCTATCCGCCTATCTTCTTCATAAACAACTCTTGGTAAGCAGGAGAGACCGGAATCAGCTCGTTGCCTATACGGATGCGGTTGTGCTCCACGCTCTCTATTTTGTCCAGCGCGACGATATAGGAACGGTGCACGCGGCAAAAGCGATTGTCCGGCAACCTGTCTTCCACACTCTTCATCGTGCTCAGCGCAATAAGGGGGCGGGGCGCGTCCAGCAAATGGAAACGCACGTAGTCTTTCAGCCCGCTGACAAACAGGATTCGGTCGAAATCCACACGCACCAGCTTGGCATCGTTCTTCACAAACAAGTACGCGGACGGAGTTACCCCAGGGGAAGCCTCCTCAGGCACATCCGCATCGGTTGTGCCGGAAGAGGCTTGCTCGAACACCGTCTTCGCATAAGTCGCAGCCTTCAGGAAGGCGGAGTAGCTGACGGGCTTCAGCAGATAGTCCAGCGCACGGACTTCATAACTATCGTAGGCATACTCCTTGAAGGCCGTGGTAAAGATGATGCGTGTGGGCGGTTGCACCAGCCGGGAGAGTTCTACCCCCGTAAGCCCCGGCATCTGGACATCGAGAAACAAGATGTCCACCTGCGGCGACAGGGCCGCCACCGCTTCCAGCGGGTCGAGGTATGTACCCGCCAGGCGGAGGAAAGGCGTCCGCTCCACAAAGCCGGCCAACAGCTTGATGGCCAACGGCTCATCGTCCACAATCATGCAGTTCAGTATCATGTCAATGCTTTTTCCGTTGTACTTTAATCTTCAAGACAGCCTCGTAGGCAGGCACATCCAGCATCCGGCCTTCAAACACGAAGCCCCTCCGCTCGCCCACCTGCAGGCTGTAGTCGGTATCCCGATAGAGCAGGCGCAGGCGGCGGCGCAAGTTTTCGATGCCCACTCCTCCCCCTTTGCGGGCAGAGGCATCGCGCTCCTCGGGCTGTAGCAGGGAGTTGAACACCGAGAAGCAATAGCAACCGTCGGCTTCAGTCAGCGAGGCGCAAATGTAGCACGCATGCCGGCTGCTGGCCCCGTGCTTGAAGGCGTTCTCCAGCAACGAGATGAATAGCAGCGGAGGCAGCTCGCCCTCCGGATGCCCGAACGACAGGCTCACCTTCAGCGTGTCGGCATAGCGCAGGCGCATCAGCTCCACGTAGTCTTCCATAAAGGCCGTCTCTTCGCTGAGGGGCGTAAGGGGCTTATTGCCCTCGTAGAGCACGTAGCGCAGCATGTCGCTCAGGCGGCTGATGGATGCCTGTGTGGCGTCGGGGTCGAAGGCGGCAAGCGACGATATGTTGTTCAGCGTATTGAACAGGAAGTGCGGGTTCAGCTGGCTTTTCAGCCGTTCGCGTTCGGCCACGGCGGCCTCTACCTCCAGCTGCCGGTTGCGCTTCTGCACACGCAAGGCAATAGCGGACAGGATGAAAAGCACGATAACCAGCGTGCTCAACAAGTTGGAAGCCACACGGACACCCGAAGGAATCGGCGGCCCACCGCCAAGCTGCCAGTGCATAAAGACATCGAGCAGGAGCCTTAACAGCCCCACCAGGGCGACGTTACCAAGCACGAATGCCAAAGACCGCCTGCGGAACAGGAAACCGGGGATGAGAAAGAAATAATTGCCATAAAACACCAGCATCAGGAACAACACGTAGGGCAAGGCATAACTCGTGACCATGAAAGCCACGGACATCGGCTCCCCGCTGGCCAGCACGCCAAGGAAGGGAGAAAGCAAAGCCATCGCCCACAGCAGCACCTGCACGGCCACATCCATATGACTGAACCACTTTTTCATGCCACGAAGATACGCAATAAAACCGAACTACGTAGCAGGAAAGACACAAAAAAGCAGCCGCCTTTCCTGCCTGAATGCAGCACCTTCACTACCCTGCCACTCCAGTGGCAGGGTTCTGTCACTCCAGTGGCACACGTCTGCCACTCCAGTGGCACGGTTCTGCCACTGCAGTGACAGGGGTGCGAAAGTGCTACATTCACGCCGCCTCCCTGCTACAAAGGGCATGGCAAGGGGGCTGCCTTCGCCGCATCTCGTCGGACGGGAGGAAGACTTCGTCGAACGGAAAGCCGACGCTCGTCGGACTAATTTGAACCGCTCGTGCAGATGCCCGTACTTTGCAGCGTGAACATTAAAAAAAACTGCAAGCAATGATGAAGACTACACTCGCAATCTTACTGGCCACATGGCTCGGATGCATCACCGCCCTGGCCGCACAACCTACGGATGCCTGCGTGAAGGGCATCCTGGTAGACTCGTTGACCCAACTGGGAGAACCCTACGCCAACCTGCGCATTACCAAAGCCGGCAGCACCGCCACGGACGAACCCGTGGCCATGGGCGTGACCGACATGGAAGGCGCCTTCCGCATCCCGCTCTCGGGCTACGGCACGTACGTGCTCCACATCACCTCCGTGGGCCGCGAGCCGCTGGCCAAGGAGTTCCGCGTGAGCGCCGACCATCCGGAAGCCGACCTGGGCACACTGTACAGCTCCGAGTCGGCCGAAATGCTGGACGCGGTGGAAATCGTGGCACAGAAACCGCTGGTCAAGATGGACATCGACGAAATATCGTACAGCGTGAAAGACGACCCCGACGCCAACACCAACACCACGCTCGAAATGCTGCGCAAAGTGCCCATGGTCACCGTGGACGGCGAAGACAACATCAAGGTGAATGGTAGCAGCAGCTTCCAAGTCTACGTCAACGGCAAGCCGAACACCATGATGAGCGCCAATCCCAGCCAGACGCTGAAAGCCATACCGGCCTCCAGCATCAAGTCCATCGAGGTGCAGACCAACCCCGGCGCGAAGTATGACGCAGAAGGCGTGGGCGGCATACTCAACATCACACTGAAAGACAACAGCGGACTGGAAGGCTACAGCCTGAACCTGAACGCCCAGGCCAGCAACCTGACGCAAGGCGGAGGCGCCTACGCCATGGTGCAAAGTGGCAAACTCACCGTGTCGGCCAACATCAACGCCAGCCACGTCAACATCCCCTCGACCGACATCGAGAACATCCGCGACGAGGAGCAGACGGGAAACCGCCTGTCGTACACGGGCAACACGGAGGGGGACATGCAGATGATTTTCGGCAACTTCGACGCAAGCTACGAGATAGATTCGCTCAACAGCCTGTCCGCGTCGGTAGGCATATTCAACACCCCGCAACGCACCAACGGATACAGCACCACCTGGCTGACCGACGGCGACGGGCAAACCCTGCTGGACTACGACACCCGTACCCGCAACCGCAACAAAAGCCTTTCGGTGAACGCCAACATAGACTACCGCCACACCTTCGCTGGCAACCCCAAGCACAACCTGCTGCTGGCCTACCGCATCGGCACCCAGCCCAAGGAGACCCGCGCCGCCAGCCTGTTCAGCATAGACGGCAGCAGCGAGGCAGCCGCCTCCATCGGACTGGCCGACCGCTACTCCACCGACCGGAACAACATGCTGGAGCACACTTTCCAGACCGATTACACCCTGCCCATCGGCACAAAGCACGAGATAGAAACGGGAGCGAAGTACGTCATACGGCGCAACAGCAGCGAGAGCGAAGACTTAGACTACCGCCACAACAGCAACATTGCCGCCGCATACGGCAGCTACAACCTGCGCACAGGACAGTTTGGCATGAAAGCCGGCGTGCGCTACGAATACACACGGCAAGACGTGCGCTTCCTCTCGGGCAACGGCAGCGACTTCGACCTGACATACCACAACGTGGTGCCTGCCCTCTCGCTCAGCTACAACTTCGGCAACGGACAACAGCTCGGAGCCGGCTACAACCTGCGCCTGTCCCGTCCCGGTATCAGCTACCTGAATCCCTACGTCAACGACCAAGACCCCACGCACGTCACTTACGGCAACCCGTCACTGGAACCGGAGAAGGCCCATAACCTCAACCTGAACTACAGCCTATTTACCACCAGGTTCATGCTCAACGCCTCACTCCGCCACTCGTTTCTGAACAATGCCCTGGAAGAGTACACCCGCTACGACGACAACGTGCTCTACACCACTTACGGCAACATCGGCAAGCGGCGCACCACCGAGCTGAGCCTCTTCCTCAACTGGAGCATCACGCCGCAAACACGGCTCACAGTGAACTCCACAACCTCCTACGTCGACCTGCGCTCGCCGTCGTTGGGCTACAGCAACCATGGCTGGCAACAGTCGCTGATGGCAGGCCTGCAACACACGTTCCCGTGCAAAATCAAGGTGAGCGGCAACTACTTCGGCAATACATCGGGCATTACGCTGCAAGGCAAATCGGGCGGCTTCGGCATCCACACCCTGGGTATCAGCCGCGCCTTCCTGAAGGACGACCGGCTCAACATCAGCCTCACGGCGCTCAACCCTTTCAGCCGCAGCATGAAAATGAATACGGAAACCAGCGGCACAGACTTTACCAACCGAATGCACATGAAGATGGACTGCCGCTCGTTCATGGTAAGTGTCAGCTTCCGCATCGGCAACCTGAAACCCAAGCAAAAGGTACAGACAGCTTCCCAATCGGACATCATCGACCGCAATGATTCGAGCCTTCCGCTCAATGACATCATGATGCCATAATTACAAATCCGCTCAATCCGCCTTATCCGCGTCTAAAAAATCAATGACCGGCATAGTATAAACTAAATATGAACAATTACTTACGTAAGTAACTAATGTTCGTTTCCCGAAAGGACGGGCAAGCATATCTGGTACTTCACCGCCAAGATGCGTGTCAGAAAGACTACCACGCCACATACCACCTGGCATACCACGTCGTCCAACCCCACAAGCGCGCACAACCAGTAGGCTAGCCCGCCCACTACACACGCCATGGCATAAATCTCCTTACGGAATATTAACGGGATTTCGTTGATAAAGACATCGCGAAGCACACCGCCCGCCGCACCGGTCATACTGCCCATGATGATGGCCACCCAAAACGGAAAGCCCAGCGCCAAGCTTTTGCCTACGCCTACCACGGTGAACAAAGCCAAGCCGATGGTGTCGAAAATGAAAAAAGTATTGTTAAGATGAATGAGGTATTTACCGAAAAGAATGACCCAAAGCAAGGCGAGTCCGGTACATATCAAGTAGATGGGATCAGTCATCCAGCCAGGGGTAACATCAAGCAACAAGTCGCGCAACGTTCCCCCACCAATGGCCGTAACAAAGCCCACCACGTATGCGCCAAACCAGTCGAACCGTTTAGCCGAAGCCAGCCGTATGCCGCTGATGGCAAAGGCAAAGGTACCAATGAAATCCAGTATTTGTACAAATGTAGGCATAAAAGGAAATAAATTTGCCGGCAAAGTAACAAAAAAATCGCGTGGAAAAGCGTACTTTTGCCCGTGAAAAAAAAATCCTGAACTTATGAAAGTAACTATTGTATCGGCTGCCCGCCCCAATTTCATGAAAATAGCCCCCTTGTGCCGTGCCATGGATGCCGCACGGAAAACAGGCGCGGACATTGCTTACCGCATCGTCTATACCGGTCCGGCCGACGACCCCAGCATAGAGGCCTCTCTCTTTTCCGACCTCGACATGCCCTGTCCCGATGCCTGCTTGGGCATCAATGTACGTAGCCACTCGCAAGTGACCGCCGACGTGATGCAAGCCTTCGAACGCGAACTGGATGCACACCCCACCCATGTAGTATTGGTAGTGGACGACACAACGGCCAGTATGGCCTGCTCTGTAGTGGCCAAGAAACGAGGACTAAAGGTGGCACACGTCATTGCCGGAACACGCTCGTTCGACATGAACATGCCGCGCGAAGTAAACCGCACCATCGTCGATGCCATCTCCGACTACCTCTTTGCCGCCAGCATGACCGCCAACCGCAACCTTAACCGGGAAGGCATGATACCCGAATATATCCACTACGTAGGAAACATCTTAATAGATACCACACGCTACAACCGCCATCGACTGGTGCAACCGAGATGGTTCTCTGTACTTGGGCTTCGGAAAGGACACTATCTGCTACTTACCTTGAACCGACGTGACCTGCTGGAGAAAAAAGCCGTGCTTCGCGACTTGTTGCAAACCCTGCTCGACAAGACGGGAGACTTACCCATTGTGGCTCCGCTGCACCCGTATGTAGAGGAGGCTATCAAGTCGTTGGCGCTCTCCTCGCCTCGCCTGCACATTTTACCACCACAAAGTTACCTGCACTTCGGCTTCCTCATCAATCAGGCAACAGGCATTGTGACCGACTCTGGCAATATTGCCGAAGAAGCCACCTTCCTCGATGTACCTTGCATCACTCTCAACACCTATGCCGAACATCCTGAAACCTGGCGCAATGGCACCAATGAACTGGCCGGCGAAAACGCCTCTGTCCTAGCCCATCTGCTCGACCGCCTGATGAACAGTGAATGGAAACATTGCACCACGCTACCCGAGCGTTGGGACGGCCGCACCGCTGAGCGCATTGTGCAAACGTTACTGGAGGGGGAAAAATAAAAAACGAAAAAACAAAAATCAGATATGAAAATCGTAGTATTGGACGGTTATGCCGCCAATCCCGGAGATTTGAACTGGGATGAACTGAAAGCCTTGGGCGAATGTACCATTTACGACCGCACAGCTCCCGGTGAAGTATTGAAACGATCGGCTGATGCAGAGGTTATACTGACCAACAAGACAATCATTACGGCCGAGCACATTGCTGCCCTTCCGGCACTAAAATACATCGGCGTGCTGGCCACAGGATACAACATAGTAGACATAGGGGCAGCCAAAGAGCACAACATCATTGTAACCAACATTCCGGCCTACAGTACGGCTTCGGTAGCACAAATGGTGTTTGCCCACCTGCTTAACATCACTTCGCAAGTTCAACATCACTCGGAAGAAGTGCATAAAGGCCGCTGGACACAGAGCAAGGACTTCTGCTTTTGGGACACTCCTCTCATTGAGCTGCAAGGAAAAAAGCTGGGCATCGTGGGGCTGGGACACACAGGCATGGCCACCGCACGCATTGCTTTCGGATTTGAAATGGAGATATGTGCCTATACCTCCAAGTCGCCTCTGCAATTACCACACGGCATCAAAAAGATGGAGCTGGACGAACTGTTTGCCAAGTGCGACATTGTGAGCCTGCATTGCCCGCTGACCGATGCTACCCGTGAAATGGTAAATGCCCGCCGGCTTGCCTTGATGAAGCCCACAGCCATCATTATCAATACAGGGCGCGGTCAACTCGTTAATGAGCAAGACCTGGCTGATGCCTTAAACTGTGGAAAAATCTATGCCGCCGGGATAGACGTACTTTCGCAAGAGCCGCCCCTTGCCGCCAATCCCTTGCTCAATGCCCGGAATTGTTACATCACCCCGCACATTGCCTGGGCAAGCACTGCTGCCCGCCAAAGGTTAATGGGCATCATGTTGAACAATATCCGTGCCTACCTTGAAGGCAAACCTATAAACAATGTGGCAAAATAAAGGAGGCACTTCACCTCTACTTCCCAAACAGGTATTCGTAATCGCGTTTAGCCGCTTCGGCCGCCCAATCTTCAGGAATAAACTTCCATAGATTTAGCTTACGGGGCACAACGGTACCTTTACGTTCGATGTATTGCATGAGATAAAAACGCAAGTCTTTATCGGTAGAACGGATAATACGGTCGGCCAATGCTTCTTGCGGGATGCCGGCACCTTTGGTTAGCAACTCACCCCCGCCATTACCACGGTAGGAATTGACAGCTACACGATACTCCTTGGCCGGATCGAAAGGTGTACCGTCGACCATACTGATGATGTGTACACGCTGTCCTGCGGGCTTGGTGACATCTACCGTGTAGCGAATGCCTGCTGCCGAGTCGAAGTTATAGCTGGGATACTGAAAGGATGCCCGTTCAACGGAAGCATCTTGCCGCTCTCCACGCAAAAGCAACAGATGGTCGGCAGGCGAACGCATTTGAGTCGTCCACAAACTATAGGACATTTCCAAGGCATCGTGTACCTCCTGCCCCGTGAGGCGCATAGTATAGAGCAGATTCTCGTATTTGTACAGTTTGAACATGTCGCTCACCCAAACATCGCCAGCTGCGATTTGCGTGTCAAACGATAAGGGAGCAGCCAGCGAAATCTGTGCATCACCTATCTCCAGCTGAAGCTCATGAATGAGGTCAACAAAGGCAGAAGGGCCAAAATAAGCAGGACGAGTAGAAATGGTCTCCGTAAATCGCCCGATACGCTTAGAAACAAAAGTCTGCACAGCATCGCGCTGGGGCTGAAAACGACAGAGAAAATCTTCATCAGACTGCAAGTGGCTCACATCGGCAAGCATGCCTTCCACTTGCTTGCCCACCACTTTGCCATTTCCTAATTTCAAAGTAATGTCCACACAAGCCACAGTAAGAGCATTGCTGGCAGGATTGACGAGCAGAACAGAATCACCCTCCACATTAGCCACCTTCATACAGGCGCGCACATGGTCGTGCCCCATCAGCACCACATCAAAGCCCGGCACACGCCTGGCCACCTCGACCGAGGCATTCTCACGATACTTGCCACCCATCAGGTAAGGGTCTTTCCCGGCATGAAAAAGGCCGACAACCACATCGGCATGCTCCTCTTCACGGAGAACTTTCATCCAGCGGCGTGCCGTTTGCTCCATGTCGTCGAAACGAAGGCCAGCCCACAACCCCTTGGGAAGCCACATGGGTATGGCAGGCGTTATCAAGCCCAGTACAGCCACACGCACCCCCTCGCGCTCTAATATAATGTAAGGTTTGAAGCGCGACTTGCCTGTAGCCTCCTCCACGATATTGGCACCCAACACAGGGAAATGGCATTGAGCCGCCCAACGTTCAAACACAGCGCGCCCTGTCTCCACATCATGGTTACCCATGTTGGCAGCGTCATACCCCATGAAATCCAACATTTCAGCGCCCACATGGGTTGCTACCGTATCCATATAGTTATAATAATAGGCCGGGGGCTGACCTTGCAGAAAGTCGCCATTATCCAGCAAAATCAGTCCGTTACCATACACCTGCCTCTGCTCTTTTACAAAAGATGATACACGTGCCAGACTCCCAGAAGCATCGCGTTGGGCTATGAAGTCATACGGATAATAACTTCCGTGCACATCCGAAGTCTCCACAATTTTCAACTTCACTTCTCTCTCCTGAGCGGACATTATGCCTGTCAAGAAAAGGCTACATAAAAGAAATACAACAAGTTTCTTCATAAGTCTGTAGATAGATAAATCAGTATAATTAAAAAAACTATTCCCCCTGCTAAACACTACTCATAGCGCAGGGAAGCCGCCGGCCGGATACGCGCAATAAGAAACGAGGGACCTACCAACATGAGCAAGGAGACCACAAGAGTACCCACATTCAATGCTAGCAAAAACCACAGATTGAGCGATACAGGAACTGTGGCCATATAATACGTGACAGGGTCGAGCTTGAACACACCGGTAAAACGTTGCAAACAGTAGAAGCCCAGTCCGAAGACATTGCCCCAAACCATGCCCTTGCCGATGAGAAAAACAGAGAACCACAGAAATACACGGCGCACCAACCCATTTCCTGCCCCCAAGGCCTTGAGTAGTCCTATCATAGAAGTGCGCTCAATGATAATGATAAGCAAGCCCGAAATCATAGTAAACCCGGCTACACCAGTCATCAGAGCCAAAATAACCCACACATTCACGTCCAATATGCCCAACCAGGCAAAGAGTTGGGGATTGAGCTGCTCCACGTTGCGCACGCAATACTCCGCTCCATACACGTCAGCATAACCATCGAGGTCAGCACCTATCTCCCACGTAGCCTCCTCCATCTCAGCATAATCACGCAACTCCACCTCCAAGCCACTCACTTGGCAAGACTTCCAACGGTTCAAGCGATTCACCAAATACAGGTCGGAAAGGATGAACAGGTTGTCGTACTCTGAAAAGTTTGTCTCGTAAATGCCAGCCACCTGCAAGCGCCTGGCGCGCACTTCGTCTTGGTCTATGTAGTAAGTGTCCAGCTTGTCGCCAAGCTTCAACTTCAGCTTTCCGGCCATCGCCCGAGAGATGAGTACGCGACCCGATGATGCCGAATCGCTGAACTGGGGTATCTCGCCCTCTACCAAGTGTTCACGCAAAAAGTCCAAGTCATACTCCTGTCCTACCCCCTTCAGCATCATACCGAGGAAATCAGTGTCCGTCTTCAGCATGCCGGGCTTCACGGAGTAACGCTGCACGTGTTTTACCTTGGGATAGTGGGCCAGCAAGGCCATCAGAGAGTCGTCGGCCACCACCGGATTGCTTTCGTAAGCCCCCACCGCCTCCAAGCCCGATATACGCAAGTGCGAACTGAAACCGGCCACCTTGTGACGCACCTCACTCTTGAAGCCCACAATGATGGACACGGCCACAATCATCACCGTCAACCCTATGGCAATACCCGCCATAGCTATCAGCACAGCCGGACGCGATGCCTGCCTCCGACTGCCTCTTTCACGATAAATCCTCCGGGCTATGAATAAGGATAGGGACATAATAAAAATTAAGAAATTTCGTCCTTACCCTCAGATTCGTCCTTATTCATTTTCTCCTGATATGCTTCCAGTGCCTTGCTCAATACAAAGAGGGCACGCGTAAGGTCTTCTTTCTTCAAAACGTAGGAAATGCGCACCTCGTTACGCCCCGCTCCCGGAGTAGTATAAAATCCCGAGGCCGGAGCCATGAACACCGTCTCGCCCTCATACTGGAAGTCGGTAAGGCACCAGGCACAAAACTTGTCCGAATCGTCTACCGGAAGTTTGGCCACAGTGTAAAATGCTCCCATAGGGATGGGCGAATACACGCCGGGAATACGGTTCAGCCCATCGATAAGACACTTGCGTCGTTCCACATACTCATCGTACACCTCACGTTGGTATTCCTCGCCCGCATCGAGCGAAGCCTCGGCGGCAATCTGCCCGATGAGCGGAGGACTGAGGCGCGCCTGGCAAAATTTCATCACTGCATCGCGAATCTCCTTGTTCTTCGTAATCAAAGCACCGATACGGATGCCGCATTCCGAATAGCGCTTCGACACCGAGTCGATAAGCACTACGTTTTGCTCAATGCCTTCCAAATGGCAGGCCGATATATAGGGCGACCCCGTGTAGATAAACTCCCGGTACACCTCATCCGAAAAGAGGAAAAGGTCATACTTCTTCACCAAGTCGCGTATCTGGTTCATCTCGCGGCGCGTATAGAGGTAACCCGTCGGGTTATTGGGATTGCAGATAAGGATGGCACGCGTACGCTCATTAATGAGTTCTTCAAACTTTTCCACCTTAGGCAAGGCAAAGCCCTCATCAATAGTCGTGGCAATGGTGCGTATGACAGCCCCCGCCGAGATGGCAAAAGCCATGTAGTTGGCATAGGCAGGTTCGGGCACAATAATCTCATCACCCGGATTCAGGCAAGCCAGGAAAGAGAAGAGCACCGCTTCCGAGCCCCCGGTAGTAATGATGATATCATCGGCAGAGAGCCGGATATTGAACTTCGCGTAGTAGCCCACCAGCTTCTCGCGGTAGCTCCGGATGCCTTGGCTCGGGCTATACTCCAATACCGTACGGTCAATGTTCCGGATGGCATCGAGCGCCACCTTCGGCGTAGGCAGGTCAGGCTGCCCGATGTTGAGCTGATAGACGTGTACCCCGCGTTGCTTGGCAGCTTCGGCCAATGGGGCATATTTACGAATGGGCGATGCGGGCATTTCTTCCCCGCGGATGGATATCTTAGGCATGAGAATCTATGTTTTTACTTTTTACTATTAAGCTGCAAAGGTACGCATTTATTTGAAACGCGAGGGTACCAATGACATAAAAACTTTAAAATCATAAAAACGCTATGCCATATGGAAAGAAAGGCTTATCTTTACCCTGCCAAAAATAATGATAAAGAACATGGTTATTAATCTGATCACCTTTGCTTCCACCCTGCAAAAGCACGCTGCGGTATACAGCTCGCACGAAATCATATTGACCGAGCTGGAAAAATACTTCACCGTCAACTTCATCGACTACGAAAACATAAACCGACTGACTGAAAATGACTTCAGCCTGGTCTTCATTGCCACCGGGGGAGTAGAGCGATTGGTTATCCAGCACTTCGAATCATTGCCCCGCCCCACCATACTTCTGGCCGACGGCATGCAAAACTCCCTGGCCGCCGCCCTCGAAATCTCCACCTGGCTCAGAGGCCGGGGCATGAAAAGCGAAATACTGCATGGCGAACTTTCGGAAATCGTGAAACGCATCTTTGTGCTGCACAGCAACTTCAAAGCACAACAAAGCCTGAAAGGCATGCGCATAGGTGTCATGGGCACGCCATCCGGATGGCTCATAGCCAGCAATGCCGACTACCTGCTGGCCAAACGCCGTTGGGGCATCGAATACATTGACATCCCCTTGGAACGCATAGTCAAGCGTTATGCACAGACCACCGACGAAGAGATAGGCGACGCTTCCGCACAGCTGGCCTCACAAGCCTTGGCCTGCCGCGAAGCCACACCACAGGACATGCTGAAAGCCATGCGCCTGTACCACGCCATCAAAGCCGTCATCCGCGAAGAGAAATTGGACGCCATCACGCTGAGCTGCTTCCGGCTGGTGGAAACCATAGGGGTCACCGGCTGCCTCGCCCTCTCCCTGCTGAACGACGAAGGCATTGTGGCCGGCTGCGAGGGCGACCTGCAATCGGTCTTCACCATGCTCATCGTCAAAGCCCTCACGGGCAAACCCTGCTTTATGGCCAACCCCTCCATGATTAACGCCCGCACCAACGAAATCATCCTTTCCCATTGCACCGTAGGCATCAGGCAGACGGAACAATTCATTATCCGCAACCACTTCGAAACCGAAAGCAGCATCGGCATCCAAGGCATCTTGCCCACAGGAGACGTCACGCTGATAAAATGCGGCGGCGAATGCCTGGACGAATATTACCTTTCCACCGGTACCCTGACCGAAAATACCAACTACATCAATATGTGCCGCACCCAAGTACGCGTGCACATGAATACCCCCGCCAAGTATTTTCTGCAAAACCCGTTGGGCAACCACCACATCATGCTCTACGGTAACTACGAAATCATGCTCAACGAGTTTCTGCAACTCAACGCATGCAAACGGATAGAATAAACTACAAACCGCAGGCAGGCATAAGCCTACATCCCTTGCAGCCCCCACCATAGGGAAACGGCGGACATAAGTAAGCATATTTTACTATCCACCGTTTTTTATACCCACATGACACCAAGTTCGTACCATGTTCGTACCAACTTCGTACCACGTTCGTTCCAAATACGACGCTATAGACTCGAACATGGAACGAAGATGGTACGAGTTTTGTACAGTGTTTTTACCTATAAGCAATGAGTGCCGAACAGGGCGGAACGGTCAGCCTTCCGCCCGTCATGGTAGCCAACGGGCGGGCGGGGTCGGCCGACACACGGCCATCCATGCACGCTATGCGGTAGTCGCCTTGGTGTACGGCCACCGTTGCAGGCTTTGCCAAGGGATTGAGCACGACGATGATTTCATTCCACACCTCTCCCTGTGGTTTGCCTGTCAGCCTGAAAGCTATGACCTCTTCATCGTCTGCCGGAATGAAGTGCAGGCCGTTGCGCACCTCCTCTGCATCACCGTAGTGGAAAGCAGGATGCGCCTTGCGCAAGGCTATCAGTCCGCTCACGTAGTCGAAAAGGTCGCGGTTTTCACGTTTCAGCTGCCAACGGATGGTGTTGATGCTGTCCGGGCTGCGGAACGAATTGGCCACGCCTTGCTTGTCGCGCATCACCTCATCGCCTGCAAAGATGAAGGGCACGCCTTGCGAGGTGAGCACAGCCGTAAGCGCCAGCTTCTGCATAGCCTTGAGCTGATTGGGGGAAGCTGAGGGTTGTGTCACCTTCAAGCGGTCGGCCAAGCAAAGGTCGTCGTGGCAGCTCACGTAGCTGATGAATTGTGTGGGGTGCGCCGCCCAGAATGTGGGGTGCGCAGGGTCTTCGGCTACTTGCGCATGCTCCACGCCTCCCGCTATGCCGAAGCGCACGCCTGCCTCATGTCCTTTGCGGGCGATGATAAAAGCGCCCTGCTCGTCGTGCCCGAAAGGACCTCGCAAGCTGTCGCGAAACTCGTCGCTGAAGGCCGCGATGCCGGGCATACGCCAGGTATTGATTTTCATGGCCAGGCTGTCCGCCGGAAGCTGGGGAGCAGCTGCCGCCCAACCTTCTCCATAGATGTAAATGGTGGGGTCTACTTCATCCAAGGCTTGACGCACAGCCTTCATCGTGCCTATGTCGTGTATGCCCATAAGGTCGAAGCGGAATCCATCCACGTGATATTCTTCCGCCCAGTACTTCACGGACTCGACAATAAACTTCCGCACCATGGGCCGCTCGCTGGCAGTCTCGTTTCCACAAGCCGAGGCATTGGCAAAGGTGCCTTCGGACGTCTGTCGGTAGAAGTATCCGGGCACAGTGCGCTCAAAGTTTCCGCCCTCGGTCACGGCGGTATGGTTGTACACCACATCCATCACCACGCGGATGCCTGCCTTGTGCAGTGCCATCACCATCTGTTTGAACTCCCTGATGCGGGTTTCGGGAGTATAAGGGTCGGTGCTGTACGAACCTTCGGGCACGTTATAGTTTTTAGGGTCGTAGCCCCAATTGTACTGCGCACTGTCGGGGCGGCTTTCATCTACCGATGAGTAATCAAAGGAAGGGAGAATATGCACGTGCGTCACGCCAAGCTCTTTCAAGTGGTCGATGCCCGTGCGGTCTCCCCACACGGAACGCGTGCCTTCCTCTGTCAAGGCAAGGAATTTCCCACGGTGGTCAATGCCTGAGTTGGCATCCATGCTGAAGTCCCTGTGGTGCATCTCGTAGAGAATGATGTCGGAAAAACTTTGCAAGGGCGGGCGCACGTCAGCCTCCCACCCTTCGGGGTCGGTATCGCGCAAATCCACCACTGCGGCCCTGTCTCCGTTTACTCCCACCGCTTTGGCAAAGACGCCCGGCGTATCGCCCAGCCAGCGACCGTCGACCTTGACGTTAAAGGTGTAAAATTTTCCTTTCACATCGCCTTCTACCACGGCATTCCACATGCCGTCAGTAGCGGCTTTCATAGCCAACGTGCTGACCGCCTCTCCACCTTGCCCGGTGTCGTAGAGCAAGAGGTTTACCGCCTCTGCCGTAGGCGCCCATAATGCAAAGCGGGTGGCCGAAGGCGTATAGGACATTTCCTCCCAATCGCCTTCATACACGGGATATCCATCATACGAATCCTGAACTTGCTGCGACGGCGAATTGCATCCCACCGTTGCAAGCATCGACATTACAAATAGGTGTTTTACCTTCATGGTTGTTATTATGTTATGTTAGAATAATGATATTAGCGGTAAACAAAGATAGAGGCAATGCCTTTGCACCCTATATATTGAAAGGAAAATGTAAATAATAAAAGACTCATATCACTAATAATCAGAAGAATAAAAATCACTTAATATAAACGGAAAATGAAAGCGGAAAATGCGTGACACAACTCTCCGGCACCATATTGTCCATTTATATTTTCCGAAAAGCAAATCCTTTCCATATGCTACAGAAAAGGGAATTTAGCCATTTTAATACTTATATTTTCATTCATAAAGAAAAGCCTGTCTCCTATTTATTCACTACATTTGCATCCGGCAATTATACGAATTATCATCCTAATACCAAAACATAATGAAATTAACCTTTCGCATCGAGTATCGCACGGCTTGGGGAGAAACTCTCTACGCCGTATTGAACAATGAAATAGAAGTAGAACTCTCTACCACCGATGGCTCTCTGTGGCAAGGTAGTTGCGAATATCTGCCGGCAGAAACAACGCAGCCCATAGCCTACCGATATGCCGTTTACCGCAATGGCAAATGCATCCGAAAAGAATTTGGAGCCATTGCCCATACACTTTGGCCAGCAAACATTGACCAGCACCACTATATATTGAATGACTGCTGGCGCGACCTTCCAGCCGATAGCTATCGCTACAGCACCGCATTCAATGGCATTTGCGCCGGGCAAACACCCGTACATTTTACCGAAGTCGACAACACCCCCACCCTCTGTGTACGTGCGCTATGCCCCGGTCTTTGCACCCGGAACCAGGCGCTTGCCCTTACGGGAGGAAACGAAACCTTAGGCAACTGGGGAAAGGCCGGCAAGCCTCTGCGCATGCAAGAGGTAATGCCCAACGTGTGGCAACTGACTTTGAAAGCCAATGCCCTCCCGCCCGTTATCGAATACAAGTTTGTAGCCATAGATGCCCAGACGGGAGACATTGCCGGCTGGGAAGGACGGGATAACCGCACCCTATACCTCCCGCACCTGGAGCAAGGAGAAACGTTCCTGCCCATGGAAGCCGAAGTATACTTTCCCGACATACAATACAAAGTAGCCGGAAGTGCCATCCCCGTATTCTCCCTGCGTTCGGAAGGGAGCTATGGCGTAGGCGATTTCGGCGACTTGAAGACCTACATCCAATGGGCAGCCGACACGCATCAGAAAGCCGTGCAAGTGCTTCCCATCAACGACACCACCATGACTGGTACGTGGACAGACTCTTATCCGTACAGCAGCATTTCCATCTACGCCTTCCACCCCATGTATGTCGACCTCAGGCAGCTGCCTGCCCTGAACGACGGGGAAGCCGCACAACAGTTTGAAAACGAACGCCTCCGGCTCAATGCCTTGCCGCAAGTGGACTACGAAGGAGTGAACCATTGGAAGCGGGCTTATCTCAAGGCTATCTTTTTGCAAGAAAAAGACGCTATCTTCTCCAAAGAAAGCTATCGTCTTTTCCTCGACGAGAACAAGGCATGGTTACAGCCCTATGCCGCCTTCTGCTATTTGCGCGACCACTTCGGCACGCCCGATTTCCACCAATGGGGCGACTTCAGTATTTACAATGAAGAAAGCGTGGCTAAACTATGCAACCCTTCAAGTGAAATCTACGACGAGATAGCCCTGCACTATTTCATACAATATGAACTTCACATCCAGCTTCTTGCCGCCTGCAACTATGGCAGAAGCCGCGGAGTCATCGTAAAAGGAGACATTCCCATCGGCATCAGTCGCACCAGTGTGGAAGCGTGGGTAGAGCCTTACTACTTCAACATGAACGGACAAGCTGGCGCTCCACCCGATGCTTTTTCTACCAAAGGGCAAAACTGGGGACTGCCTACCTACAACTGGAAAGCCATGGAGCAAGATGGCTACCAATGGTGGAAACAACGCTTCCGCAAAATGGCAGACTACTTCACGGCCTACCGCATTGACCATATCCTGGGGTTCTTCCGTATTTGGGAAATCCCCATACACTCCGTACACGGATTATTGGGCCAATTTTCTCCCTCCCTTCCCATGAGTGTCAGCGAGATTGAAAGCTTCGGGCTTCATTTCCAAAAGGAGTTTATGACGCGCCCCTTTATCAACGACCGCATGCTGGAAGAAATGTTCGGCGAACAAAGTCGGGAAGTCAAGGAGAAATTCGTACAGCACCTGCACCATGACATCTACGCCATGCGCCCCGAGTTTGATACCCAGCGCAAGGTGGAGGCCTACTTTGCGGGAAAGACAGATGAGGCAAACGTTAATTTAAGAGAAGGGCTTTATGCACTGATAAGCAATGTGCTGTTCATAGCCGACCGCGACAACGCCGACATGTATCATCCCCGCATTGCCGTACAAAACGACTACATCTTCCGCCAACTGAACGGACAAGAGCAAGAAGCTTTCAACCGCTTATACAATCACTATTATTACCAACGGCACAACGACTTCTGGTATCGTGAGGCCATGAAGAAATTACCTATCCTCACTCAGTCCACCTCCATGCTGGTATGTGGAGAAGACCTCGGCATGGTGCCCGACTGTGTGCCATGGGTAATGAACCAACTACAGATACTCTCGCTCGAAATACAGCGCATGCCCAAGAATCCGCAAGACGAATTCGCGCATGTAGCCCAATATCCTTTCCGATCCGTTTGCACCATCGGCACACACGACATGTCCACCTTCCGAGGCTGGTGGGAAGAAGACCGGAACACCTCCGCCCGCTTCTTCTACCACGAACTAAGGCATTGGGGAGAATTGCCCCTACATGCACCGGGATGGCTTTGCGAAGATGTGGTAAGACGACACCTGTACAGCCCCTCCATGCTTTGCATATTGACGTGGCAGGATTGGACGGCGATGGATGAAACTTTGCGCAATCCCGATACCGATATTGAACGCATCAACGTGCCATCCATATCCAAGTACTATTGGCGCTGGCGCATGCACATCACCCTCGAGAACTTAATGCAACAAACCGATTTCAACAACAAAGTCCGCGGAATGATAGACGAAAGCGGACGATATTAAAATCTTTATTGACAGCCATGAGAAAAATTCCCGACTTAGGATTCTGGAAGTTATGGAACATCAGTTTTGGCTTCCTTGGCGTGCAAATAGCTTATGCCTTGCAAAGTGCCAACATCAGCCGTATATTCTCCACGCTGGGAGCCGACCCACATAGTTTAAGCTATTTTTGGATTCTGCCCCCATTGGCAGGAATTGTCGTACAACCCATCATCGGTGCTTTAAGCGACCGTACCTGGTGCCGCTTCGGACGCCGCATCCCCTATCTGTTTGTAGGGGCACTGATTGCCGTCTTAGTCATGTGCCTGCTCCCCAATGCAGGAAGTTTCGGCATGACGGTCTCGGCCGCCATGATTTTCGGCCTGATTTCATTGATGTTGCTCGACACCTCTATAAACATCGCCATGCAACCTTTCAAAATGATGGTGGGTGACATGGTCAATGAAAAGCAGAAAGGTCTGGCCTACTCCATACAGAGTTTCCTATGCAATGCCGGAAGCCTGATTGGTTATTTGTTTCCTTTCATCTTCGCTGCGGTTGGCATCAGCAATGTAGCGCCCAAAGGGGTTATCCCCGATTCTGTAATCTATTCCTTCTATATCGGGGCAGCTATTTTGATACTCTGCGTCATCTACACCACCGTGAAAGTAAAGGAATATCCGCCCCAGCTTTATGTCGAATACCACAATGTATCCGATAAGGAGAAAGATGAAAAGGTAAACATATTCCGCTTGCTGGCAAAGGCTCCCAAAGCATTTTGGACCATCGGATTGGTACAGTTCTTTTGTTGGTCTGCATTCATGTTTATGTGGACATATACTAATGGAACGGTTGCCGCCAATGCTTTTGCCACACCTACCATAGAGGTGGTGAAAGAAGGGGTAACGCACTGGGTGCTCGATACACAATCGCAACAATACCAAACCGCAGGCGACTGGGTAGGCATTCTCTTTGCCGTGCAGGCCATCGGCTCCGTATTATGGGCAATGGCTATCCCCTGCTTTAAAAACCGGAAAGTGGTCTACTCGCTAAGCCTCATATTGGGAGGTATTGGCTTCGCGTCTACATTCTTCATACACGACCCCTATATGCTGTTCATCTCCTTCTTGCTGATAGGTTGTGCATGGGCAGCTATGCTGGCTTTACCTTTTACTATCTTGACCAATGCCTTGACAGGCGGACACATGGGAATGTACTTAGGATTGTTCAACGGCACAATCTGCATCCCGCAAATTGTAGCTGCTGCTACAGGAGGCTGGATATTGAGAGCCTTCACCACCCCAGGGCAGGCACCACAGGAGGCTGGCATGCTGGTTATTGCCGGAGTATTGCTGATTATCGGTGCAGGATGTGTACACTTTATCAAGGAGAACAAATAAATGAAGAATGAAGAATTGAGAATGAAGAATTTCAAATAAATGAAGAATTTCCCTCGGACAAATTACCTTCAAAGGAGGAGCATAAGGCGAAGTCCTTCATTCTTAATTCTTAATTCTCAGTTTTTCAAAGTTTCATCACCTCTTGTTCAAACGTATCTTTATTACCTGCCGCACGATTGCGTATCTTGCTGCGATAATTATATACTGTGGTCAAAGAGTAACTCAAGAAATGTGCTATGCGGGCAGAATCGGTTACTCCCAGGCGAATGAGTGCGAAAATGCGCAACTCAGTGTTCAACAACTCGCCGGGTTTAGGATAAATGCGGGCATCTTCTACCAACAAATTATTGAAATTGCCTATAAAATTCGGGAAAAGTTCGAGGAATGATTTGTCAAATTCGCGATAGAAAGCTTTACGCTCATCACGCAAGAACTGATCGGAGCGGATAGCCTTGAACAATTCGTCCATTTTGGAGGCCATAGCGAGCTTTTCCAGCGAACGACGGTATTGCTCCAACTTCTCTAAATACTCTACACACCGGTCCAAATAACGGGCGATGTACACATCCTTTATCTTCCCTACTTCTTCCAACGTAGTGTTGGCTGCCACCAGCTTACGATTGGTACGATACAAATATTTCCGCATAGCAGAAAGTTTCTTCATCCAATAGTACAGATAGCACACCGCCACTACCAGGAGTAAAGCCAAGACACTGATACTGCAAAGCATGTTACGAACAGCATCCCGTTTCTGCTGTTCTTTTTCCCTATAGGCACGGTCTATGATAGGGTAAACCTCTGTCACCTCCAACGAGCGCAGGCGGGCATTGCAGTTCACCGCATCTTCCATCGAGCGGTTCAAGTAACGGTAAGCACGCTCTACGTCCCCCTTTTTGTAAAGCAAATAGGCCAACTTCTGCAAAGACGCATACTCGCGCACCACACGTTTCGCATCCCAAATAGCAGTCTGTGCCAAGTAATATATTTGCTTGTCCATATCACCTTTCGCCTCATACACCTCATACATGGTAAAGTTGAGGTATGAAAGCAACTCCCTATCTGTAGTTTCCTCCAGTTGCTTCTGCAAGATGGGGATAGCATCATCCGGACGGCCTTGTATAATGGCTTTTTCCGCCCTCACTATTTCACGATCCGATTCCCAGGCAGAAGTCAGCAGGATGGAGTCGCGGTACTGGTCGGTTTTTTTTTGATATTCTCTTTTATCACGCTGATATAGAGTATAATCGGAAAGCCATCCATAACATGAACGGAAGGCATGGTAATACTCCCGGCGCAAATCCTCGGTAAGTCCTGCCGAATTTATCCCTTCAAGTTGGCGTATGGCTTCGCTGTACATACCCATTACCCCCATCACTTGAGCCCGATTGATGGCTATGCCTTCTTTCTGGTTGGGGTATGCAGGCATAAGGGGCATGTCATCCAGTATGTCCAGATAGTACACCGCCGTATCAGCTTGGTAATGAAGGTATTCTTGAAAAAGCTCTTTGCATAGCACATATCGTTCAGACTCAACGGTAGTCTTATTCAAGCGTCCTTCCAATTTCTGAATATGAGCATCCTTTTGTTTGCGGAAGGTATTTTGACTTGACAAGACAGAATCTAACCTTTGTAAAATATCCGATACATCTTTCTCACCTGCACGCAACAGGCCAGAAAACAATAAGAGCAATATAGGTATAAGGCTAACTGATTTCATACATAAGCATGTTTTAAACTACCACAAATATAAGCAAAATAAAATAGTGAAAAACAAAAAAGTAATATTTTTCATGCCTACAAACACAGGACTTTGTTCCACTATACAGAAGGATTTTAACAACAAATAGTCATTTTTTCCTATTCGGAGACCTCTTTGCGACGTACTTTGTTCGCATTTCCTACGCTCCTTCTTCGCTCCATAGCAAGCAAGAAAGAGCGGAGTTGGTACGGACTTGGTACGAAGAAGGTACGGAGCGGGTACGGGGAAAAAGTATAGTTGGTAATACAAAATATTGGTCATCAAACAGATAGAAAGATAAGAGAGTCCATTTTTGTCAGGAAATAAGAAAATTAAAGAATTTAGATATAAAACATTATTACTATTAGCACTTCAAATCCAACAAAATCATATATATTGACATACCTGCGACGCATGCCAATTTCGCTCATATCCTTTTGAGCCGATGTATCGTCATGCAAAGTCACTATCATGAAAGCAATCTTACACGATGATATACTCCCTCGTTACTACTGCATTTTTCCCGTTCCAACGACAGGCCTTATGGGGGAAAATGAAGTTCTGCAAGCAGTTTATGAGGTTAGAAAAGGTTTATATTTTCAGGCTCTTAAAAATCTACAACAAGCAAGTTTTCAGCAGATTAGCACTTAACTGGGTTTACAAAATCATTTCAGTTCCGCCACCGCATGGCTTAACCCCATACATTTGCATCGAACCCCAAAACAAATGTATCATGAAGAAACAGTTCTTACTACTTATGACTTTATTCAGTTTACTGGCATGGCCGGCTAAATCCGCACAAACAACAACTATCCGCAAAGTAGCCCCCACATTTTGGTGGGCTGGCATGGAAAACCCCGAATTGCAAATCCTGCTCTATGGCGACCGCATCGCCCAGGCTGAGGTATCACTTACCAGCCCCGATGTAATGCTAAAGGATGTGGTACGTCAGGCAAATCCAAACTACTTATTACTGTATGTAGATTTGAGTGAAGCCGCTCCGCAGACGTTCAACATCATCTTAAAACAAGGCAAAAAGACTACCACCGTGCCTTATGAATTGAAACAACGCACGCGCAAAGGGAATGACATAGAAGGCTTCTCGGCTTCCGATGTGCTCTACCTCATCATGCCCGACCGCTTTGCCAACGGCAATCCTAAAAATGATGTAGTGCCCGGCATGCTGGAAAACAAGGTAGACCGCACGGAGCAATATGCACGACATGGAGGCGATTTGCAAGGCATTGCCGACCATCTGGACTATATTGCCGACTTGGGCGTAACGGCCATTTGGCTCAATCCTACACAGGAAAACGACATGCCCGGTGGTTCCTACCACGGTTATGCCATTACAGACTACTACCAAGTAGACC
The DNA here is from genome assembly GCA_944320635.1 of uncultured Bacteroides sp. Classification (GTDB taxonomy): domain Bacteria; phylum Bacteroidota; class Bacteroidia; order Bacteroidales; family Bacteroidaceae; genus Bacteroides. The sequence continues at coordinate 39,010 of CALUIF010000016.1, forward strand.
GCCGCTTCGGAACAAACGAGGAGTTCAAAAGCCTTGTAGACCAGGCTCACAATAAGGGACTGAAGGTAGTAATGGACATGATATTCAACCACTGCGGAAGCGAGAATTACCTGTTCAAGGACCGCCCGTCGGATGATTGGTTCAATTTCAAATCACATTTTGTACAAACATCTTATAAAACCGCCAGCGTACAGGATATCCACGCCAGTGATTATGAACGCCGCTTGGCTACCGACGGATGGTTTACCCAGGTGATGCCCGACCTGAACCAGCGCAACCGCCACGTGGCACGCTACCTCATTCAAAGCAGCATTTGGTGGATAGAGTATGCAGGCATCAACGGAATCCGCCAAGACACCCATCCCTATGCCGACTTCGACTTCATGGCTCAATGGTGCAAAGAGGTACTTGCCGAATACCCCCGCTTCAACATTGTAGGTGAAACGTGGCTCAACAGCAATGTCTTGGTTTCCTTCTGGCAAAAGGATAGCAAGCTGGCTGCTCCGCGCAACTCCAACTTGCCCACAGTAATGGATTTCCCCTTGCAAGGCTTGATGACCCGCTCGTTTGATGAAGAAACCACCGACTGGGCAGGAGGTTTATACAACTTGTACGACTACCTGACGCAAGATTTAGTCTATGCCGACCCCATGAACCTGCTCGTATTCCTCGACAACCACGACACTTCGCGCTTCTACGTCAAGGAAGAAGATACCCAAAACCTTGCACGCTATAAGCAAGCCTTGCTGTTCCTGCTCACCACGCGCGGCATTCCGCAACTGTACTACGGCACCGAGATACTGATGCCCGGCGATAAGACCGAAGGCGACGGCACTTTACGCCGCGACTTTCCCGGCGGATGGGCAGGCGACAAGACCAATTGCTTCACCCGGGAAGGACGCACCCGGTTACAGAACGAAGCCTTCGACTACACCCGCAAGTTGCTGAACTGGCGCAAAGGCAATGACATCATCGGGAAAGGTACCTTGAAGCATTACTCCATAGCCAAAGGCACTTATGTGTACGAACGCAGTTATGAAGGCCGGTCGGTAGTTGTCATCATGAACGGCACGGGGCAACCTGTAGAGCTTGACCTTGCCCCCTATCGCGAAAGCCTGCCCAAAACCCAAGCTACCGATGTACTGACAGGCAAGGATATACAATTGAACGGCAACACGCTGAAACTGGACGCAAGAGAATCGCTGTTACTGGAATTCTAAACAACTCAAAATACCTAAAACATTATGAACTTCAAAAAACATCTTACCATCGCTGCCCTGCTCTGCGCTGCCCCGCTGGCAACACAGGCACAGAAGCTCACCTCACCCAATGGCGAATTGGAGATGAACTTCAGCCTGAACCAGGCAGGCGCACCGACCTACGACCTTTACTACAAAGGCCAGGCCGTCATCAAGCCAAGTACGTTGGGACTTGAACTGAAAAAAGAAGACGCCAACAAAAAGACCGACTTTGAATGGACCGAACGGAAAGACAAAGGTCAACTGGATGCCAAGACCAACCTGATGACCGGCTTCACCATTGCCGACACGCAAACCTCCACGTTTGATGAAACATGGCAACCCGTATGGGGCGAGGAAAGCCAGATACGCAACCACTACAACGAATTGGCCGTCACGCTGAACCAACCGGAGAACGATCGCTACATCGTCATCCGCTTCCGCCTGTTCGACGACGGGCTGGGCTTCCGCTACGAGTTCCCGCAGCAGAAGAACCTCAACTACTTCGTCATCAAGGAAGAACACACACAGTTTGCCATGACGGGCGACCACACAGCCTACTGGATTCCGGGCGACTACGATACGCAAGAGTACGACTACACCATCTCGCGCCTAAGCGAAATACGCGGGCTGATGAAAGGAGCCATTACCCCCAACTCGTCGCAAACTCCCTTCTCGCCCACCGGAGTACAAACGGCACTGATGCTGAAGACCGACGACGGCCTGTACATCAACCTGCACGAAGCCGCACTGGTAGACTACTCGTGCATGAGCCTCAACCTGGACGACAAGAACATGGTGTTCGAATCGTGGCTTACCCCCGACGCGCTGGGCGACAAAGGCTACATGCAGACACCTTGCACCTCGCCCTGGCGCACCGTCATTGTGAGCGACGATGCAAGGGATATCCTTGCCTCGCGCATCACCCTCAACCTCAATGAGCCGTGCAAGTATGCAGATACTTCATGGATTAAACCGGTGAAATATGTAGGCATCTGGTGGGACATGATTACCAACAAAGGCAGTTGGGCCTATACCTCCGACGTGTATAGCGTGAAGCTGGGACAGACTGACTACAGCAAGACCAAGCCCAACGGCATCCACTCCGCCAACACCGAGAACGTAAAACGCTACATCGACTTTGCTGCTGAGAACGGCTTCGATGCCGTGCTGGTAGAGGGCTGGAACCAAGGATGGGAAGACTGGTTTGGCAAAAG
>CALUIF010000017.1 GCA_944320635.1 uncultured Bacteroides sp.
CTGACGCCGGGTGCCGGGGGCATGGCGGGCGCGGTGACCAAGGCCGAAGAACTGCGTGCGGCCATTCCCGGTGCGCTTATCCTGGGGCAGTTCGACAATCCGGCCAATGCCGAGGTGCATTTCCACACCACCGGCGAGGAAATCTGGCTCGACACCGACGGGCAGGTAGGCGCTTTCGTGGCCGGTGTGGGCACGGGCGGCACGCTGAGCGGGGCAGGCCGTGCGCTGAAACGGCACAATGCCAAGGTGCGCGTCGTGGCGGTGGAGCCTGCATCTTCTCCTGTCCTCGAAGGCGGTCGGGCGGGGAAGCACGGCATTCAGGGCATCGGCGCCAACTTCATCCCCGGTAATTACGATGCCTCGGTGGTGGACGAAATCATTCCCGTGGCCGATGCCGACGCATTCCACGCCGCCCGCCTGCTGGCCCGGACGGAAGGACTGCTGGCCGGCATTTCATCCGGTGCCGCGCTTCATGCCGCCGTCCGGCTCGCTTCCCGCCCGGATATGGCGGACAAGCAAGTGGTTGTGCTGCTGCCCGATACGGGCGAACGCTACTTGTCGGCAGGATTGTTTGCGGATACTGAAACGGAGGGTGCATGAAGCAGAAGGCTATCATAGCAGTTTGCATCTGTCTGTCGGCCTGCATGCAGTTGGGCGCGCAGACATACGAGGAGTGGTGCGACAGGGCTGCCTCGGCCATCGGGCACGACAGCCTGCCGCAAGCAGAGGTATTCATCCGCAAGGCTCTGGCAAAAGACCCCGCCAATCCGCACAATGCGCTGCTGTTTTCCAACTTAGGCTACATACAGCGGAGCGAACGGAAATACCAGGAGGCGCTGCGCAGCTACGAGCTGGCTTTGAACATCGCCCCACGCAATGTGCCCATTTTGCTCAATCGCGCGGCTCTGTGCATGGAGTTGGGAGATTACGACCAGGCGCAAGTGGACTATTCGCTGGTGCTCGACCTGCAACCTGCCAACCGTGAAGCCTTGCTGATGCGTGCCTACATCCATCGCCAACGGAATGACTACCGCTCGGCACGTGCCGACTACGACTCACTGCTCAGCCATACGCCCCAGGACTTTGAAGGCCGCCTGGGGCTGGCCATGCTGGAACAAAAGGAAAAGCACTACGACGCCGCCTCAGCCCTGCTGACCCGGATGATAGACGAAAAAGCCGAAGGAACCTCCCTGCTCACCTCCTCCCAACACGCTGTAGTCTATGTGGCGCGTGCCGGTGTGGAAAAAGATAAAGGCAACAACGACCGGGCCTTGACTGACTTGAACGAGGCTATCCGCTTGGATGCGAACCTTTCGGAGGCATACTTGGTGCGTGGACAGATTTACCTTTTGCAGCAGAAAAAAGAACTGGCTCGGCAAGATTTCGAGCGTGCGGCGTCGTTGGGCATTCCAATGGCAGAGTTAAGCAGTTGGCTGAAGCAGTGCAAATAGTAGTGAAGAAGAACATTTCCCGTGGTATGCCCTTATTTTATGGAGGGGAATCCGTATCTTTGCACCCCAAAAGTTGAAAGACGATTATGATTACAGTATCCAATCTTGCGGTGCAATTCGGCAAGCGCGTATTGTTCAATGATGTAAACCTGAAGTTTACGAGTGGTAATTGCTATGGCATTATCGGTGCCAATGGAGCAGGGAAGTCTACCTTTTTAAAGGTGGTGGCTGGTGAGAAAGAGCCTACCAAGGGCACTGTCACCTTGGGACCGGGCGAGCGCTTATCTGTCTTGAGTCAAGACCACTTCAAGTGGGATGCTTATACGGTGATGGATACAGTAATGATGGGACATGGTGTGCTGTGGGACATCATGAAGCAACGTGAAGCCCTCTATGCTAAGGAAGACTTTACGGACGAAGACGGGATCCGGGTGTCTGAACTGGAGGAAAAGTTTGCTGAACTGGATGGGTGGAATGCCGAGAGTGATGCTGCTGCCCTGTTGAGCGGTTTGGGCATTAAAGAAAATAAGCACTATGTGTTGATGGGTGAGTTGAATAATAAGGAGAAAGTGCGTGTCATGCTGGCCCAAGCTCTATATGGCAATCCCGACAACCTGTTGCTGGACGAGCCGACCAACGACTTGGACATGGAAACTGTGACCTGGTTGGAAGATTACCTCTCCAACTTTGAACATACGGTACTGGTGGTGAGTCACGACCGCCATTTCCTCGACTCTGTTTGTACGCATACGGTAGATATCGACTACGGGAAAATCAATTTGTTTGCGGGTAACTACAGCTTCTGGTACCAATCCAGTCAGTTGGCTTTGCGTCAACAGCAAAATCAAAAAGCCAAGGCGGAGGAAAAACGCAAGGAATTGGAAGAATTTATCCGTCGTTTTAGTGCCAACGTTGCCAAGAGTAAACAGACGACAAGCCGTAAGAAGATGTTGGAGAAACTCACAGTGGAGGAAATAAGACCTTCTTCCCGCAAATATCCCGGCATTATCTTTACACCCGATCGTGAACCTGGCAACCAGATATTGGAGGTGTCGGGCTTAACAAAATGTTTGGACGACGGCACGACTTTGTTTCGCGATGTGAACTTCAATGTAGAGAAAGGCGATAAGATTGTCTTCCTTTCACGTGATCCTCGTGCCATGACGGCTTTATTTGAAATCATTAATGGTAATATGAAGCCCGATGCCGGACATTACAATTGGGGTGTCACGATTACCACGGCCTACCTGCCTTTGGACAATACGGCTTTTTTTGATACCGACCTGAACCTAGTAGAATGGTTAAGCCAATATGGTGAGGGCAACGAAGTGTATATGAAGAGTTTCTTGGGCCGAATGTTATTTTCGGGAGAGGAAGTCTTGAAGAAGGCCAGTGTGCTCTCCGGAGGTGAGAAGATGCGTTGCATGATTGCCCGTATGCAACTGCGCAATGCCAATTGCCTTATTTTGGACACGCCTACCAACCATCTTGACTTGGAGTCCATTCAGGCTTTCAATAACAACTTGAAGATTTATAAAGGCAACATTCTATTTTCTTCACACGACCACGAATTTATTCAAACCGTGGCCAACCGCATTATCGAGCTGACGCCTAATGGTATTATCGACAAAATGATGGAATACGATGAATACATTGCTTCCGATCATATCAAAGAGTTGAAAGCGCGTTTGTATGGTTGAAGTTGAGAATTTACTTGTAAACTAATTTATTTGCTTCATCTCCGAAAAGTTTATCGCCAAGAGTGGTAATGCCATTGCCTGTGGCCAATACGCGGTGCAGGCTTTGGCAACCCATGAAGGCTCCATACTCAATAGTTGTGACCTCGGGAGGCAGAACCAGTGTTCCTGCCAATCGGGTACACCCGCTAAAAGCGCGTTGTCCGATACTTTTCAAGCCTTTGGGAAGGGCGATTTTCAGCATATATTTCTTTTGTGTAAAAGTATATTCAGGAATAGCGGATGCATGGCTTTCCGCCAAATTGACGGATACGAGATTCGGCATATAGTTACGTATCAGTGCGAAGTCGGCTTCATCAAGTTTTCCTTTAATGGTCAAGAAGTTTATGTTTGCCGGTTGTATAGCTTTACGTTGAAGTTTTTCGGCAAGACTTTCTGTATGCTTTAATGTTACAGTCACGCTTACCGGTTCGCCTTCAATGATGGCAAAATGTTTCCATTGGGCATTGCTTTGGTAAGCATTACTGCATCCTGTCGGTACGAAGATGGCGGTCAAGCTATCCGCGAGAGCTTCTGGCATGAGGTCGGGAGGTGTCTGTCTGCGTATATGGCAAATATTCAGATTCTTACATGCTTTGAATGCATATTCTTCTATCTTCTTGGTGTGCTTAGGGAGTATGATATGTCTCAGTTCGTAATTCCCGGAATTTGTTGTATCCTCTTCCTGAGCACAGAAAGCATAAGCGGGGATATTGTTGGCTGGGTATAAGTAGAAGCGCCCTGCTTGTGTGCCTTTTTTCCCGGCATACCTACTGATATCTGCCTTAGAGAGATCAAGTACACGAAGTTTTTTGAACTCGTCTCTCAAATATCTGAAGTCTACAGCATTTATGTGTCCTTGCACAATGAGGCGAGAAATCTCGCCAGCTTCTTCAGGAGATATCATCTCCGATAAAGTACCCGGTTTAGGTACATAAACAACTCTGCGTGAATTTTGTGCGTAGGCAGATAAGGTCGGGCACAAACAAATAAGAGTGGTGAGTAAAAAGCGATATAATTGTTTCATGGGGGTATTGATTGGTTGTCCAAAGATACGAATAATCAACGAATCCTCCATGCCCTTTGTCCGGTAGTTTTGCTTTTATTCAGATTAAGAGCGTTTAAATTTTGCTCAGCTCTATTTTGAGAGCTGTTTTCGAGGATATTTTTCTGTTGTAATGAGGAACGTAGCGGGCTACGTGACGAGGGGCAGCAGAAATAGAGACCGGAAAGAGACAAAGGTAAGGCTGAATAAAAATCTTAAAAAGGAAAATTTAAATAGGCTCTAAAATAGTGCTTTAAAGACTGTAAGGTTGTTCTTTTACGAGATAGCGTATAACCTATAAAAAGATGAGGGTGTGTCATAATATGATTGTTATATCATTCTGTCATGTTGAGCGGAGCGAAGCGGAGTCGAAACATCTCATTTAATATATCGTGAGACCCTTCGACTGCGCTCAGGGTGACAGAATGATAG
>CALUIF010000018.1 GCA_944320635.1 uncultured Bacteroides sp.
AGGTAACCCTGTCCGACCAGGTTTCAGGCGAAAGCCAGGACGACGGAGAGGATGGATACACTGCCATCTGGCAAGGCGACGTCTACATCCAGGGCTGGGACAACTGGCAGTACCTCACCTCCGACCAGCTTAACCTGGAAGGCATCTCGGTCAAGGCAGGCATGATGATACGCCTCACGTTTGACAACCCCAACGGAGCCAGTGTATGCGTATGCGACGCCAACTGGGGCACGCCCGACGTAGACGGAGCAGGCAACAACACCGTAGAGGTAGCCGCAGGCACCACCCAACTCGAGTTCCCCCTGTCGCAGGGCATGGCTGAAACGATAACAGCCGGCGGCGGCATCATCGTGGGCGGCGTCGACTTCACGCTGAAGAAGATAGAGCTGCTGACCTAAGTCACCATCTGGGAGGGCGAACAGCTTACGGACTGGAACTGGTGGTACATGCCGGCGTCCTAGCTCGACCTCTCGGCCATAACGCCCGAGGCCGGGCAGACCATACGGTTCACCTTCGCCCACCACGACGAACCCCTGGCCTTCTGCGTGTGCGACGGCAACTGGGGCGCCCCCTTCATCCGCGAAGGCGGTGAAAGCGACAACAACATCACCCTGGCCGCCGGCGAGGACTTCCTGGAGTTTGAAGTTTCGGAAGGCATGGCCTCTACCATGAACAGCGGAGACGGCAACGCCCTCATCATCGGCAGCGACAACGTCACCATCACCAAGATTCAGGTTAAAGTGGAGTAAGTGTACCCCTGCAATGATGCCCCAACCTGTGGCATCAGCAGATTGTCTAAGTCCGCCGGAGAATTGAAGTTCTCCGGCGGACTTTTAAATAGGGCTTACGTTCTCTATATTTTTCTCTTGGGCAAATGTTGGTAGCCAGTCTTTGGTTACCAGGCATTCGTATGTATCCGCTCCTCAATGTTGATGTCTTTCTGTTTGGGTAAAAAAGCATTTTCGGCGGGATAACCCATAGTGAGTAGGCAAAGGAACTCGTAACCTTCGGGGGCATGGACTATTCGTTTTATTTGCTCTGCTTCGTCGCCCACGGGAATATGAAACACTGTGCCCAACCCTTCATTGGTTGCGGCAAGCAGCATGTTCTCCAGTGCACACCACGCCGAGGCGAAATAGTTGAGCGAACTTTGCTCTGTAGGTTTGAGTAAAGGCCAGGTCAACTGGCGGAAAAACGGAAGGATGAGTAGGCCGCTTTGCATCAGCATTTTCTGCTGTTTAGGTAGTGCATCGGCAAACATAGCCATCTTATCCTTGTCGCCCGATTCGTCCACTTCGGAAACCAGTTCTTTGAACATCGCCATGTTTTTGGCCAACGGTGCAATGACCTTGGCAATGTTTTCTTGTCCACGTATTACAATGAACTCCAGTTGGCGCAGATGGTCGTTGGTTGGAGCCTTGAATGCGGCATTGATAACTCGTCTTAAGATCTCGTCGCTCACTTTGCGGTCGGAAAAGTCGCGGTAGGTGCGCCGTTTCTCTAGTACGTCATAAAATTCCATTTTATAGTTTTTGAGGGTTAAGTATATTGTATTCTTTGCAAAGGTAATGTGTCTTTATTGCTTCCTATTTGTTTGATAGTTTTAAATAATTGTTGTATATTTGTATGTACTAGAGTTTGAATAAAATGGAAGATGTGGCCATACCATACGAACTGCCTGAGGCGGAGAATCATTCGTTTTTTTTCATCGACCAGCGTGTCGATACGCGGCTGGAAGCCAAATTGCACCGGCACGATGCGTGGGAATTATACTGTGTGCTGCAAGGAAACGGTACCCGGATGGCAGGCGATACACTGCTGCCGTTCGTGGAGGGAGATGTTGCCTTGATACCCCCATCCATGCATCATCATTGGGATTACAACCCTGCGTCGGCAGATGAAGAAGGCTGCATCCGTTACCTGATGGTAGCCTTTAGCCATTCATTTGTGGAGCATTGCATAGCCGTCTTCCCGGAATTGCGGAACAGGCTTGCCGACGTGATATTTCCTGCCGAAGCTTTGAAGTTTGGGGCGGAAAGTTCGCGGACTATCCGTAATGCACTGTCTGCAATGAATGGGATGGACGAGTTGGGGCGGCTGTGCGCTATGTTCCGACTGTTACCCGTTATATTTACTGCCAAAGACTATACGCTTGTAGGCAAACCTGTGCGGATAGAGCGTGAAGTGCGGCGTATGCAACAGGTCAGCGCATACGTGATGGCGCATTATGTGCATCCTATCTCACTTGATGACATGGCTTCCGAAGTGGGCATGAATCGTTCCGCGTTTTGCTCATGGTTCAAGCGTTGCAAGGGAATGACTTTCTCGCAGTTCGTTACACAATACCGGCTGAATACGGCATGCGAGTTGTTGAAATATTCACAAAAATCCGTGTCCGAAATAGGCTATCTTGTCGGATTCAGCGATGTTCCTCATTTTGTGAGAGTATTTACGAAAGAAAAAGGTGTGTCGCCGGGCAGGTACAGGAAAGAATATTTGTGACCTTTTCGCCAATGCTATTTGAGCCTTACAACAATTATTGAAAAGCCATTTTGCCATACCTTTGTATTGTGATAAGAACACTTAAAAAATGAAAGGATTTGGAAGATGGAAAAACAACTGGTTACATTCCGAAGCGGGCAGCAGGCCTGTCCACTTGGTCAAGGTACTTACCAGATGGGGCGCAGGCGCAGCGAGGAAATACAAGCCTTGCGCCGAGGCATTGAACTGGGCTTGACATTGATAGACACCGCCGAGATGTATGGCACGGAAGACCTTGTGGGCGAAGCCGTGCATGATTGTAGGGAAAAGGCCTTTATCGTCAGTAAAGTGCTGCCGAGCAATGCCAGCTATGAGGGAACAAAGCGTGCTTGCGAACGGAGTCTGCGGCGGCTCGGCACGGATTATATCGACCTTTACCTATTGCATTGGATAGGATGTTACCCGTTCTCCGATACTGTCCGCGCTTTGGTGGAATTGCAGCAAGAGGGGAAAATCCGGCAGTGGGGCATGAGCAATCTGGATGTAGCGGACATGGAGCATGTCCTTTCCCTGCCACATGGCGAGGAATGTGCTGCCAATCAGGTGCTTTATAACTTGAAAGACAGGGGTATCGAGTACGACCTTATCCCGTGGAGCGAGCAACATGACATTCCTGTCATGGCTTATACCCCCTTGGGAGAAGGGCGATTGTGCCATCATAAGGCATTGAGGGGTATCGCCTATAGGCATAATGCCACGCCCTCACAGATTATGCTGGCATGGGTGATGCGGACACGGCATGTTATTGCCATCCCCAAAGCAAGCAGCGTGGTACATGTGGAAGAAAATGCCCGTAGCCTTGACATTTGTTTGACTGAAGAAGATTTGCGCGACATAGATAAGGCATTCCCTGCACCTACACACAAAGTACATTTGGCGGGGTGGTAGTTGAAGCATTTTCTTTTCTTTTGTTTTGTAGTACAAGAAAATACTCCTACCTTTGCAGCCGTTTTATTGAGTCAACATAATGTCTCACTTAATTAACGTTTTAAACAACTTATTTTTTATTAATGGAAAACTTAAAGAATGTGGCTCCTATTGAAGATTTCAATTGGGAAGCGTATGAAAATGGCGAGGCTGCAACCAGCGTAAGCCACGAAGATCAGGAAAAGGCGTACGATGGTACGTTGAACAAGGTGGGCGACCACGAAGTAGTGGATGGCACCGTTATCGCAATGAACAAGCGCGAAGTGGTCGTAAACATCGGTTTCAAGTCGGATGGTATCATCCCGATGAGCGAATTCCGCTATAACCCCGACTTGAAGGTAGGCGACACGGTAGAGGTGTACATCGAAAATCAGGAAGACAAGAAGGGACAGCTTGTACTGTCGCACCGCAAGGCTCGTGCTTCCCGTTCTTGGGAGCGTGTAAACGCAGCTTTGGAAAACGAAGAAATTATCAAGGGTTACATCAAGTGCCGCACGAAGGGTGGTATGATTGTAGA
>CALUIF010000019.1 GCA_944320635.1 uncultured Bacteroides sp.
TAGTAACTTGTTGCTTGGTAAAATGCCAAGTCAACTTATCGAAGTTTGTCTGATAGGGATTTTATTTTAAAGTATAACAGCATAAGGATTTAGGACTTGTGCGCTGTTGAGGATAAGGATATTTACCCTTATCCAAAGGGAGTATTGTTTCTTCTTTGGGGAAAGAATCATGTAACAAATTGATTTATAAAGTTAATAACAAATAAAAAAGTATTCAGTTATTTGGAATACAACATAGAAGGAGTAAAGACATGGGTGATATAATGAACATCGACAGCGTGCAGCAGTATAATGACTACTTCGGCATCGACACTTTGCATCCGTTGGTCACGGTCATCGAAGGCCGCCAGGGGAAGCCCCTCCATTTCTGCAAGAAGCTGTATAACATATACGCCATCCTCATCAAAGACACCGATTGCGGCAGCCTGAAATACGGGCGCAGCATCTACGACTACCGACAGGGGGCGATGCTTTTCCTCGCTCCGGGGCAGATAATGGGGTCGGAAGATGACGGCAAGCTTCATCAGCCTGAAGGTTGGGTGCTGGCGTTTCATCCCGAACTCTTGCGCGGCACTTCGCTATCACGTGAGATAAAGGCTTATACCTACTTTTCGTACCATGCCAACGAAGCCCTGCATCTTTCTGCGGCAGAACGGCAGACCATTATCGGCTGTATGGAGAAAATACGCGAGGAACTGCGAAGCCCTGTATTCGACCGGCATAGCAAATCGCTTATCGTGGACAACATCAAGCTCCTGCTCGATTACTGCATCCGTTTCTACGACCGCCAGTTCATTACCCGCGAAAACTTGAACAGCGACATACTTGCCCGCTTTGAAACCTTGCTCGACGATTATTTCCACTCCGGCAAACCGGCTGCTGACGGCTTGCCTTCCGTGCAATATTGTGCCGACATGCTTTGCCTTTCGGCAAACTACCTGAGCGACCTGCTGCGGAAAGAAACAGGCATGTCCGCCCTGAAACACATCCGGCAAAAGGCACTTGAAGCGGCTAAAGAACGGGTGTTTGACACGCAGAAATCCATCAGCGAGATAGCATACGAATTGGGGTTTGCCTATCCGCAGCATTTCAGCCGTTGGTTCAAGAAACAGACTGGATGTACACCCAACGAGTATAGGGCACAAGTTGATAAATGAAAAAAGCAATCATTTTTTTGGAGGGGAAAGCTTGGCATGTACCTGTTCCGACAACGTGTTTTTAGGGTAAAACACATTGTGGTGGCCGGTTGCCGTCGTCTTCCTCCTTTTCCTTGTCATTGTCATCAGCATCATTTTCTTCCTTTTCCTCCTCCTCATCGTCATTCTCATCCTCCCAGGGATCGCGTCGTTGCGGCCCCTCATTCTTGAAGGCAAAGGCACACAGCGTGCCTGCCACCGCCCCGCTCAGGTGCCCTTCCCACGAGGTAGTGGGGCGGGCAAACTGCGGCATCATGTTCCACACCAGCCCCCCGTACAGGAATGTCACCAGCAGCGAAATGGCCACGAGAGGCACGTACTTCCTTAGCAATCCGCTGAAGAAAAGGAAAAAAGCCAGCCCGTAGATGATACCGCTTGCCCCCACATGCCAGCCCGGCTTGCCGATGGCCCATGTGAGCAGCCCGCATCCTACCCACACCAGAAACAGAATGACCGGCGCAATAGAGCGGTAGAAGTAAAACAAACACCACGACAGGAACAGGAACGGCAGCGTGTTGGCCCACAAGTGCTTCCAACTACCATGCACCAGCGGGTGGGCGAAGATGCCGAACACGCCCCGCTGCTCGCGCGGAAAGACTCCCAGCCGCGTGAAGTCCCACCCCATACCTGTCTCCAGCACCTCAAGGGCGTACATCACGAAGAGCAGGAACAGCGGAATCATGGCCGAAGCCACCAGTCGTTGCACATCAGGTTTCATCTTTCCAATCATTTAGGGCGCAATAGTACGATAATTTCGGCTGAATGTAAAAAAAATCAGATAATTTCTTTTGCAACTAATCTTTAATTCGTACATTTGGCACTGCTACGGGGCATGAAAGGCACGCATGGGCACATCCTCCACCCCCGGGCATAGACCTGAATAATTAACCTTTAAAACAAATAAAACTATGAGTTATTTACGATTCGACAAGACCCTGATGAACAACCTCGAGGAGTCTCTGCCCAGGGAGATACTGAGGACCAACCGTTCAGGGGCCTACCACTGCACCTCGATTGTGGATTGCAACACGCGTAAATACCACGGTTTGCTGGTCATCCCTGTCCCCAACCTGGACGACGAGAACCACGTCCTGCTCTCTTCGCTGGACGAAACGGTCATCCAACACGGGGCGGAGTTCAACCTTGGCCTGCACAAGTACGGGGGCGGGCACTTCAGCCCCAACGGCCACAAGTACATCCGTGAGTTCGACTGCGAGCACATCCCTGCCACAACCTACCGCGTGGGAGGCGTCATCCTCCGCAAGGAGAAAATCTTCGTGCATCACGAAAACCGCATTCTCATCCGCTACACGCTGGTCAACGCCCACTCGGCCACCACGTTGCGCCTGCGTCCGTTCCTGGCCTTCCGCAGCGTACGCGAGTACACCCACGAGAACCCGCAGGCTAGCCGCGACTATCAGGAGGTGGACAATGGCATCAAGACCTGCATGTATCCCGGCTACCCTGAACTGTACATGCAGCTCAACAAGAAGAACGAATTCCATTTCGTGCCCGACTGGTACCGCGGCATTGAGTACCCCAAAGAGCAGGAGCGCGGCTACGACTTCAATGAAGACCTCTACGTGCCCGGCTATTTTGAGGTGGACATCAAGAAGGGCGAGAGCATCGTATTCTCGGCCGGAGTGTCCGAAATAGCTCCCCGGCGGTTGAAACAAATCTTTGAGTCGGAAGCCGAAGACCGCACTCCGCGCGACAGCTTCTACCACTGCCTCAAGAACTCCGCCCACCAGTTCCACAACAAGCAGGGCGACGAGCACTACATTCTGGCCGGCTATCCGTGGTTCAAGTGCCGTGCGCGTGACCTCTTCATCTCCTTGCCCGGGCTTACCCTTGCCATCGGCGAGCAAGACGAGTTTGAAGACGTCATGAAGACAGCCGAAAAGGCTCTTCGCCAGTTCATGGCCGGCGAGCCCGTCACCTATAAAATATATGAGATGGAGCATCCGGACATCCTGCTGTGGGCTATCTGGTCGTTGCAGCAGTATGCCAAGTTCACTTCCCGCGAGCGCTGCCGCGAGATGTATGGTAAACTGATGGAAGACATGCTCGACTTCATTCTCGACCGCAAGCACGACAACCTCTTCCTGCACGACAACGGTCTGCTCTATGCCAACGGCACCGACAAGGCTGTGACGTGGATGAATTCTACCGTAGGCGGGCATCCCGTTATTCCGCGCACGGGCTACATCGTGGAAATCAACGCCTTGTGGTACAACGCCCTCCGCTTCGTGGCCGACATGGTGCGCGAAGGCGGTAACCCCCATTTGGCCGATACGCTCGATGCCCAGGCCGAGGTGACGGGAAAGTCGTTCGTAGCTACCTTCCGCAACGAGTACGGATACTTGTTCGACTACGTAGACGGCTATATGATGGACTGGAGTGTACGCCCCAACATGATATTTGCCGCCGCCCTCGACTACTCGCCCCTGGACCGCATGCAACGCAAGCAGGTACTCGACATTGCCACCAAGGAACTGCTCACTCCGAAAGGCTTGCGTACCCTTAGCCCCAAGAGTGGCGGATACAATCCCAACTATGTGGGCCCGCAGACACAGCGCGACTACGCATACCACCAGGGTACGGCGTGGCCTTGGCTCATGGGATTCTACATGGAGGCCTATCTGCGCATTTACAAGATGAGCGGTGTGTCATTCATCGAGCGCCAGCTGATAGGAATGGAAGACGAGATGACCTGCCATTGCATCGGCACCCTGCCCGAGCTGTTCGACGGCAACCCACCGTTTACGGGCCGTGGAGCAGTATCGTTTGCCATGAACGTGGCCGAAATGCTGCGTATACTGAAGTTATTATCCAAGTTTGATATATAATAAAGGAGGAACGAATATGAAAGTTTTAATGTTCGGATGGGAATTTCCTCCCAAAATATACGGCGGTCTTGCAGTCGCCACTTATGGAATCATCAAAGGCCTGAGCGTGCAAGGCGACGTCGAGACCACGCTTTGTATGCCGAAGCCTTGCGGAGATGAAGAAAAGTTTCTCAACATTATCGGCATGAACCAAGTGCCTATAGTATGGCGCGATGTGGATTACGGCTACGTGCAGTCGCATATAGGGCCGGGTATGACCCCCGAATTGTACTACGACTTGCGCAACCATATCTATGCCGACTTTTCGTATATGCACGTCAATGACATGGGGTGCATGGAGTTTGCCGGCGGTTACCCTTCCAATCTGAATGATGAAATCAACAACTTCTCCATCATTGCCGGCGTGGTAGCCCGCCAACAACAGTTTGACATTATCCATGCCCACGACTGGCTGACCTATCCTGCCGGCGTACATGCCAAGATGGTGAGCGGGAAACCTCTGTGCATACATGTGCATGCTACAGATTTCGATCGCTCGCGCGGCAAGGTCAACCCCACCGTCTACGGCATCGAAAAGAACGGTATGGACTATGCAGACTGCATCATGTGCGTATCCGAGTTGACGCGTCGTACGGTCATCAACGAGTATCACCAGGATCCACGCAAAGTATTTGCCGTGCACAACGCCGTTTATCCTTTGTCGCAGGAGTATCAGGACATTCCCCGTCCCAATCACGATAAGGAGAAAATTGTCACCTTCTTGGGGCGTATCACTATGCAGAAAGGACCGGAGTATTTTGTCGAGGCTGCCGCCATGGTGCTGAAGCGTACGCGCAACATCCGCTTTGTCATGGCCGGGTCGGGCGACATGATGAATGCCATGATCAACCTGGCCGCCGAGCGTGGCATTGCCGATCGTTTCCACTTTCCGGGCTTCATGAAGGGCAAACAAGTGTACGAGGTCTACAAGAACAGTGATGTGTTCGTAATGCCTTCCGTGTCCGAGCCGTTCGGCATCGCGCCGCTGGAGGCTATGCAGTGCGGCACTCCGTCTATCATTTCCAAGCAGTCGGGCTGTGGTGAAATCTTGACCAACGTCATCAAGACTGATTATTGGGATATTCACGCTATGGCCGATTATATCCATGCCCTTTGCGTCCATCCGGCCCTGTTCAACTACTTGCAGGAGGAAGGCAAGAAGGAAGTCGACGGCATCACTTGGGAAAAGGTGGCTTTGAAAGTCCGCGGCCTTTATGAGAATGCTTTAAAGAATTATAATAGGTAACCACTCATCAATAAACAATCCAACACAATGAGAACGATTTGTCTTTATTTCGAGATACACCAGATTATCCACTTGAAGCGTTACCGTTTTTTCGATATAGGTAACGATCACTACTATTATGACGACTATGCCAACGAAGCCAGCATGAACGACGTGGCCGAACGTTCGTACATCCCCGCGCTGAACACGCTCATCGAAATGGTGAAGAAGTCCGAAGGTGCCTTCAAGGTTGCCTTGTCCATCTCCGGCGTGGCCTTGGAGCAGCTTGAAATCCATGCGCCAGCCGTTATCGACCTGTTGCATCAACTGAATGACACCGGTTGCTGTGAGTTCTTGGCCGAACCTTATTCGCATGGCTTGTCTTCGCTGGCCAATGAAGACTGCTTTAAGGAAGAAGTATTGCGCCAGGCTGCAAAGATGAAACAGATGTTTGGGAAAGAGCCGAAAGTGTTCCGCAACTCCAGCTTGATTTATTCCGACGAGATTGGCGCCATGGTGGCCGGCATGGGCTTCAAGGGTATGCTCACGGAAGGTGCCAAGCATGTGTTGGGGTGGAAGAGCCCGCACTATGTGTACCATTGCAACATGAATCCCGACTTGAAGTTGCTGCTTCGCGACTTTAAGTTGTCCGACGACATCAGTCTGCGTTTCTCCAATTCAGAGTGGAACGAATATCCGTTGTTTGCCGACAAATATATCGGTTGGATTGATGCGCTTCCGCAGGAAGAGCAAGTCATCAATATCTTTATGGAGCTGAGCGCGCTGGGCGTGGCACAGCCCTTGTCGTCCAACATTCTGGAGTTCCTGAAGGCATTGCCGGTTTGTGCCAAAGAGAAAGGCATTACTTTCTCCACGCCGACGGAAATCATCACCAAGCTGAAGTCGGTGTCGCAACTCGATGTGCCTTACCCGATGTCGTGGATAGACGAGGAGCGCGATACCAGTTTCTGCTTGGGCAACGTGATGCAGCGTGAAGCTTTCAACAAGCTGTACAGCGTGGCCGAGCGCGTGCATCTTTGCGAAGATCGCCGCATCAAGCAAGACTGGGACTACCTGCAGGCAAGCAACAACTTCCGATTCATGACTACCAAGAACAACGGGTTGGGCTTGAACCGTGGCATTTACGAGTCGCCCTACGATGCCTTTACCAATTACATGAACATTTTGGGTGACTTCATCAAGCGTGTAGATGCCTTGTATCCGGTGGATATGGACAACGAAGAACTTAATGCCTTGCTTACTACTATCCACAATCAGGGTACTGAGCTCGAGGTGCTCCACAAGGAGTTGGATAAAATCAGGAAGGAAGAAGCCGCCATGGAGAAGAAAGCTTCGCCCGAGGCAAAAGCTCCTGTAAAGAAGGCTCCGCGCAAGAAAGCTGCTTCGAAGAAGGCGGAATGACACACAGGCCCACTTTGTAGGAAGTGAAAAAATCCTCTTGACATGCACTGCGTTGTCAAGAGGATTTTTTTGTATGGATACATGTACGGGCGGCATTCTGTACCCGAAGTATAACGTCTCTTTTAGTCGTGGAAGTAAGTGGATATCACCTCCAGGGTCAGCGGGTTTTGCAGGGTACCGTCGCCGTTGGTTGCCGGACCTCCCTTGAGCTTGGCAAAGCCTGGGCGAAGGTCGTGCTGCATGCGGATGATGGTGGGGGTGCTGTAGTAGTTTTCATCGTATTCCACGGATACGGGCACCAGCAGTACCTTGTCCCAATCGGGGTTTTCCTCCATCCATCGGGCTTCGTCCCAGGCATCGCCGGCGGCTTCGCGGGCGGCTCGTTTTTCGTTGATGCAGGTAGTGACGAGGCGGGCAATGTTTTGGAAGGTGTATTGGTTGGTGTTCACGTTGTTGTGGGATACGGTGAACGAGGTGACGTTGTCGGGCAACTGGTTGTCTTCAAAGAACTCCTTCATGTCTTTTTTGCGTATCAGCAACACCTGGTCGGGGGCACTCATGCTGTAGTCGTAGGTGCTCTCCTGCTTGTAGTTGGTGAAGGTGAGGCGCACGGCGTTCAGTGTGTCGTTGGTGAGTTGCGTGTAGATTTCGTCGTAAGGCATGGTGGCTTGGGTGAAGATGCCGGCGGGCGACTTGATGTAGGTCCAGTCGGGCTCTTTGCTGCGTTCTTCCAGCAGCTGTGAGTTTACGAAGTGGTTGGCCTGGACAATTTCTTTGGTGGAGGCAAACAATATGCTCGATGAATTGTACAGCGAGTCTGTGCCGTCGGCTTTCTTCAGTGCCACGCCGGTTTCGCTGTCGGTGTAGTGCAGGCACAGTTGGAACACCAGGGCCACTTGGTCGACGTAGAGCACGGTACCGTCGCCCAGGTCGTTCTTGAAGTACATGCCTTTGAACACGTTGTCTCTAAAGGCTTCGGGGCTGCTGAAGTATTCGGGGTGCTCGCGGTAGGTGAGCAGGATGCGTCGCTCGAATTCTTCCCGGTTCAGGTCGATGGCGATGTGTGGAGAGTAGACGGGGTTGCCGTCGCTGTCCGTAGCGTTACGCAGGGAGTCGGACACCGAGGTGTCGTAGGCCGAATAGGCTTTCCTTCCCAACAGTTTGGCATTGTTGGGGTTGTAGAATTCTTCGGGGTCGATGTCGGTATAGTAGTTTTTGTCGAGGGGTTTGTCAAGCTCGTACACACTCATGCGGCAGGCGTTCAGCGAGTCGCCAAACCAGTTGTTGTAGTATATGTACAGCTGGGCCGACACCAGCGAGTCTTTCTTGTAGAGCAGGCCTTCGCCCTTGGTGGGGTTGCCTTCGGTGTCCCACTCTGTTTCGCGGTATACTTCGGGAAACAGCTCTCCGCCCGTGCTGTTCAGTTCCGTCAGGAAGCTGGCTTCGTAAGAGCCGAAGTCGGGGTCGGTGAACTTGCCTACGTATCCGGTACTGGTTTTGGCGAAGACGGCTCCTGCCAGGAGTGATTCGGTCTTGACGTTGAAAGTGGACACATGTGCCGTGAGTCCGTCGGAGGGGGGCAGCATGCTTATGCCCAGCGACCCTGTATTGTCGTCGCACGCTGTGACTGCCGCGAGGGTGGCCAGCAGCAGGGCGCCTATATGCTTTGGTTTCATCATAATTGGTTCTTTCTGTTTTTATTCTGCTTCTTCATCGTCTTCTTCGCCCCACACTTGGTCGTAGAAGCTGTTGCAAGCGCTGGCAAAGAGCTCGGGCTCCTGATACTCCAGCACGGGCTTTCCGGCCTGGCGGGCATAGTCGAGCAGGGCGGGGTCGACGTTGGGGCTTTGTTGTACCACGCCGTCGCTGTAGTCTATGGCGAGCTGGCAAAGCTTGTTGTAGTCGATGGGTTCTTTCAGCCCGGCCACGTCTTTCTTGGCAATGCCTTTCAGCATCAGCTTGGTGGGGAAGTCGGGGCGGAAGGCTTGCTTGAAGTCTTCTTCGTAGAGCGAGAATATCACTTTGGAGTTTCTGAACGAGGGCTCGTCCTTGTAGGCTTTTTTGATGTAGAGCGGGGCCAGTGCGCTTATCCAGCCGTGGCAGTGCACGATGTCGGGGCACCAGCGCAGCTTTTTCACCGTTTCTAGCACGCCGCGTGCGTAGAAGATGGTGCGGTCGTCGTTGTCCTCATATTCTATCCCGTTCTCGTCGCAGGCTTGCAGGCGGTTCTGGAAGTAGTCGTCGTTGTCAATGAAATACACCTGCATGCGTGCCGACTGTATGGAGGCCACCTTGATGATGAGCGGGTGGTCGGTGTCGTCGATGATGAGGTTCATGCCCGAAAGGCGGATTACCTCGTGAAGCTGGTTCCGTCGCTCGTTGATGTTCCCCCATTTGGGCATGAACGTCCGGATTTCGCGGCCTTGCTCTTGGATAGCCTGCGGCAGGTGGCGGCCTGCCAGTGCCATTTCGGATTCTGAAACGTAAGGTGTGATTTCCTGAGTGATAAATAAAACCTTGTTAGCCTTTGCCATAATGATGTACTTAATTGTGTGCAAAGATACAAAAAAACGTACAATCGTGCAAAGCGGCCTTGGTGATAATTCCTTATGTTTTGTTAACTGCTTGATTGATAGTGTCCTTCCGCCTCCTTCTTGGCGTAGTATCGCCAAGCTGACAGCTTTCCTTCGCTAAGCCGATAGCGTTCCTTTGCCAAGCCGGTGGTTCCCCAATGCTAAGGGCGGGGAGGGGGGAAGGCCTGATTTTTTGCATTAATTTCTGATATTTCTTCGTTATGTGACAAATAATGGCTTATTTTGCACCGCGTTAGCGAACTGAAC
>CALUIF010000020.1 GCA_944320635.1 uncultured Bacteroides sp.
AGAAAAGGACTTGCCGACTTTATAGAGCTGAATAAGTTGATTTCATCCAATATCCAAATTGTCTTGGTCGGCCTACATGCGGAACAGATTCATTCCTTACCAGAAAGCATGAAGGGCATCAAACGGACAGAAAACATCCAAGAACTTGCAGCACTGTATTCCACAGCCGATGTTTTTGTAAACCCCACTTGGGTGGATAATTTCCCGACCACTAATGTAGAAGCCTTGGCTTGTGGTACTCCTGTGGTGACGTATTGCACAGGCGGTAGTCCGGAAGCTGTTTCCACAAACACTGGAATTGTTGTGGAAAAAGGAAACATATCCCAACTTCATGAAGCCATACAAGGAATCTTGCGGAAGGGTAAAGGAGAGTACCAGCTGCTATGCAGGAAACGAGCCAAAGAGCTTTTCGATAAAAAAGCTCGCTATCAAGATTATATCGAACTATATAACTCATTATTGTAATCATGTATAGAAACACATGGAAATCTTTGCTATCGGTGCATGCCAGTAACTTGTCTGGTTGGCGCACAAATCGCAAAATAGTTGTTATTGAATCAGATGATTGGGGCAGCATCCGAATGTCATCGTTGGAGGCTTTTAACAATCTATTGAAAGCGGGAATGCGGGAAGATCGCAACCACTATAACACATTCGACTCTTTGGAGAGTAACAAAGATTTGGAATGCCTATTTGAAACGCTAAGTAAATTTAAAGATAAAAATGGCCGTCATCCTGTTATGACTGGTGTCAATGTAGTGGCCAATCCTAACTTTGAGAAAATCAAGGAAAACGGTTTCATGCAGTATGTGTATGAGCCATACACTGAAACCTTAAAGCGCTATCCGTCACATGACAGAGTGTATGCGTTATGGAAGGAGGGCATAGAAAGACGATTGTTTGTCCCTGTATTCCATGGGCGTGAACATTTGAACGTGCAACGTTGGCTTCGTGCATTAAGAAGTGGTCACCGTTCCACAGTATTAGCATTCGATAATTGTGTCACAGGTATATACAATGGAATAGATGGAGAGAAAATTCCTGAATTTCAAGCTGCATTTGACATTGATACACCTGAAGACCTTCCATATTTAAATGAAGTACTAATCACAGGACTTGACTTGTTCAAAGAACTATATGGTTATAATTCTTCTTATTTTGTTCCAACAAACGGTCCGTTCAACAATTCATTAGAAAGAGTCTTAAAAGAAAAAGGAGTTAGATACATTAATTCCGGAAAAATTCAGAGAGAACCACTTGGAAATGGTCAATTCAGAAAGAATATCCGCTTTTTAGGAAAAAAGAATGAATTAGGACAAATATACCTGACCAGAAATTGCTTCTTTGAGCCATCGAGCATGGAGAGTCCTGCTGACACAGATTGGGTAGGTAATTGCTTGAAGGAAATTGAGGTAGCTTTCAAATGGCACAAACCAGCCACAATCAGTACACATCGGGTGAACTATGTGGGTTTCCTTCATCCGGAAAACAGGGAAAGGACATTGCGTAGATTTGAGGAGTTGCTGAGAACCATGCTGAAAAAATGGCCTGATATCGAATTTATGACCTCGATGGAATTGGGCGACTTAATATCTATGAAATGAAAAAGAATGTAGTGCTTGTCAATCAAAGTACAGGATACTTGATGATTGACATTGTGAACGCATACGCAGCGCAGTATGACCAAGTGGCATTGATTGCCGGAAGCATAAAGTATTCTGAAAGATCGTTGGCTGATAAGGTGACTGTTGACAAAATCATTGCTTACGATAGGAACTCGGCCATCCGACGTGTTTTCACTTGGCTGTATGGCACAATGCAGATTTTGTTTAAACTCTTGTTCAAGTACAGGCGATATGAAGTGGTATATGTAACTAACCCGCCTATGAGTTACCTGTTAGCATATTTCATCCATCGGCCATATTCAATCATCGTATATGACATCTATCCTGAAGCTCTAAAAAACATTGGAATTACTGAACATCACCCGATATATCGCCTTTGGGCAAAATGGAATAAGCGTTTGTTTGCTAAAGCTCAAAAGGTGATTACACTGAGTGAAGGTATGGGAAAGGTTTTGGAATTATATGTAAATCGTTCCCAAATTAAAGTTATTTATAATTGGTCGGCATCAGAGAAATTGCATCCAATAGGAAAAGAAACAAATTCTTTTGTGAAGCAACATGGTTTAGAGAATAAATTCATAGTTCTTTATTCGGGCAATATTGGTTACACTCATAATGTGGAGTGTCTTGTTGACATTGCAAAATGTTTAAAGGATGATCCAAGCATATTATTCTTAATTATTGGGGAAGGAAAGAAAAAAGAGATGATCCAAGATATGGTATCCAAAGCCCAGCTCACCTCATTTAGGTTCCTGACATGGCAAAACAAAGACGTATTGCCTTACTCATTAAGTGCGGCAGACGTTGCGGTAATCACTTTGAACGATGATACAGCACAAGTCAGTGTGCCCAGCAAGACTTACAACTTGCTGGCTGTAGGTGCGCCGCTGATGTGCATATCACCTCAAAATTCAGAATTGGCCAGATTGGTAAGCAAATTCCAAAACGGTTCATGTTTTGGAAAGGAGGATACTGAAAACATGGCAGCTTATATCTCCAAGTTGAAAGCGCATCCAGAAATCAGAAATGAATTAAGTGTAAATTCTCTTCAGGCAGCCCAAAGTTTCACCTATCAAAATGCAAAAGAATATGTATAAGAATTATATCAAAAGGTTATTAGACTTTGTGACAGTCAGTTGTGTCCTCTTGATAATATGGCCAATATTGTTGTTGGTTGCAGTTTGGCTACATTTTGCAAACAAGGGTGCAGGAGCGTTCTTTTTTCAAGAACGTCCAGGACGGAATGGCAAAATATTTAAGGTGATTAAGTTTAAGACCATGACAGATGAAAGAGATAAGGATGGCAAATTGCTTCCAGATGCTAAACGTCTCACGAAAGTTGGACGGTTTGTCCGCTCGACAAGCATTGATGAGTTGCCTCAATTATTAAATGTGCTAAAGGGAGACATGTCATTGGTTGGGCCGCGTCCATTATTGGTAAAATATCTGCCATTGTACAGCCCACAACAGGCAAGGCGGCATGAAGTCCGTCCAGGTATTACAGGGTGGGCGCAATGTCATGGCAGAAATGCGATTTCGTGGACAGAAAAGTTCAAATTAGACGTGTGGTATGTTGACCATTGTACATTTGTAACCGACTTGAAAGTCATTCTTCTGACAATCAAGAAAGTGATAGTGCGTGAAGGTATATCTTCCAACTCCTCTGAAACAATGGAACCATTCACTGGCAATAATTAACAGAAATATGAAAGATATAGCAATTTATGGATTTGGTGGGTTCGGAAGGGAAATAACCTGCGTGATTTCTGCAATAAATGAAATTAAAGCTACTTGGAACCTTGTCGGATACTTCGATGATGGATATGAACCTGGTACTGCAAATCGATATGGAAAGGTGCTTGGGAATATTGATACATTGAACCAGTACGAACAAGAACTAAGTATTGTAATGGCGATAGCCTCGCCAAGCGTGTTACACAAACTTACTAAAGCTATTTGCAACCCTCGAATAGAATACCCCAATATCATAGCTCCCAATGTGTTTTTCTTTGATCCAGGATCTGTGACAATGGGCAAAGGAAACGTAATCACATTTGGCGGTCGCATAAGTTGTGGGGTTAAAATAGGAAACTTCAACCTGATGAATGGCTGCGTTTCATTAGGCCATGATGTAAGCATGGGAAGTTTCAATATGCTCCAACCTGAAACACGCATATCTGGCGAAACTACCATTGGTGATAATAATTTCTTTGGAGTGAGAAGCACTGTACTCCAAGGCTTAAGCATTGGTAACGATGTGCGCATAGGGTCAGGGAGCGTTATCATGAGAAAAACAAAGGATGGGATGACCTACTTTGGTAATCCTGCAAAAATCATTAAATATTAATCAATAAAATGGAAGAAAAATTTTTAAACTCCTTAAAGGAGGCAATGGACATTGAAGCCCATGAGGTTAACATGACGGACAATTTTCGTAATTATGAAGAATGGAGTTCACTGACTTATTTGTCGGTTATCGCCATGCTGGATGAAGAGTATGATTTTCAGATAGAGGAATCTGATTTCCGCAAATTGCAAACCGTTGCGGATTTGTATAACGCTGTTAACTCCAAGTAAAGATGGCATTTCTTCAGTATAATGGCGTAGGTATAACCGCCATGTCTGCTGCTGTACCTCGTAGAATAATAAAAAACTACGAGTACACGCAGTATTTTCCTGCTGACCAGGTAAAAGAAGTTGTGGATAAAATAGGGATATTTGAACGTCGTTTCGCCGATGAATCCACTTGTTCTTCCGATTTATGTTATGCAGCAGCCGAAAAGCTGTTGGCCGACAACCAAATAGACCGTTCTGAAATAGATTTGCTGGTATTCATCTCCCAAACACCGGATTATCGGATGCCTGCAACATCTATCATACTTCAAGACCGCTTGGGCTTGCCTAATTCCACCATTGCTTTTGATATTAATCTGGGATGCTCGGCTTTCATGTACGGTATGAGTGTCGTCTATTCAATGATGCAACAAAGTGGATTGAGGAAAGCCTTGATATTAGACGGAGAAACCCGTTCAAAGGTATATTCCCCCAAAGACCGCAGAACTGCCTTCTTGTTTGGAGATGGTGGCGTAGCTGCATTGGTGGAGCGAGATGAAAGATTCGGAGCAAGTTACTTTTCTCTTAATTCAGATGGTTCAAGAGAAGGCTTGATAAAAATAGATGCAGGTGGCTACCGTAAAATGAGTTCAGCAGAAACCGTCAAGGAACGTGTAGTAGATGAATACGGCAATATCCGCAGCGATGAACAAGGATATATGCATGGAGCTGATGTATTCAACTTTGTCATTCGGGAAATTCCCAAAGACATAAAAGCCCTGTTTAAATATGCCGGATTGGATAATGAGAGCTGCGACTATATTGTGTTTCATCAGGCAAATAATTTTATTAATTCCTATTTAGCAAAAAAATTAAAGTTTGACACCTCCAAAATACCTTCGACCATAGATAAGTTTGGCAACACATCTTCTGTATCCGTGCCACTCACCATCGTAAGCGAATTGCAAGACCGACTTGATGGAGATAAAAGATTGCTGTTAAGCGCATTTGGCGTCGGTATGACTTGGGCTACTGCCATTGTTGGCTTTCATGATTGTAAAATAAGCAATATTGTAGAAGTATGAATCCTTTTGACCTTAGTGGAAAAGTGATTTGTGTGACAGGAGCATCATCTGGAATAGGGCGACAATGTGCCATCAGTTGTAGTCAATTCGGGGCAACTGTGGTTTTGTTTGCCCGAAATGAAGAACGGTTGAAGGAAACCTTGTCTCTGATGGAACATTCGCAGAAGCATATCGCTTTTTCGGTAGATTTGACAGACTATGAAAAAGTTTCGCAAGTGGTCAAGGATGCTGTAGCAAAGGTGGGGCGAATGAATGGGATTTTGCACTGTGCAGGAATTTCAACCACCCTTCCTCTCAAATTAGTGACCACTGATAAGTTGGAGGCATTTTTCCAGTCCAATGTGTTTTCTGCTTATAACCTTACAAGGGAATTTTGCAAAATGGGCAATTTTTCCCAAGAAGGCGGCAGCATTGTGTTCTTTTCATCGGTCATGGGGAAAACTGGTGCAAGCGGAAAATCTCTTTATTCCATGACGAAAGGGGCATTACTCGCGGGGGCACGTTCTCTTGCCTGTGAATTGGCACCTAAAAAAATTCGTGTGAATACCATTTCCCCTGGAGTTGTGATAACACCCATCAATTGCAATCTTCCTCATATCTCAGACCCTGAAAGAAGGAAAATCACAGAGCAACAGCACTTGTTAGGATTAGGCGAAACTTCGGATATTGCCAATGCTTGCATCTATCTCCTTTCCGATGCTTCAAAATGGGTGACTGGCATAGATTTATGTGTAGACGGAGGTTACACTGCCCGATGATAAGAGTAGAACGCTTCGTAAATTCTATATATCAGTCGAATAGCTATGTCTTATATTGTAAGGAATATAATGAGGCATGGCTAATAGACGTGGGCGATGCCAAGCGAATCCAAGAATGGCTAAATTGCCATAGTTTGAGGCTGAAGAGTGTGCTCTTGACGCACACTCATTATGACCATATCTATGGTTTGAATGAGATTTTGCAGCTTTACCCGGACATAACGGTTTATACATCTATAGAAGGCAGGGAAAGTCTATATGATGAGAAATGGAATTTTTCAAAATATCATCGTACACCTTTTAAATATATAGGAAGCAATGTTGCTGAATTACAAGACGGAGACAAAATCGAATGTTGGCCTGACGTGATAATGAGAGCATTCAAAACTCCAGGGCATGATTGGAGCTGTCTTTCATATATGGTTGGCAATATGCTATTCACTGGAGATAGTTATATACCTGGAGAGAAAACAGTAACCATTTTCCCAAAAAGTAATAAAACTGAAGCTGAAAAATCCTTGTTGAAAATAAGAAACATCTCAGGTGTTGAAATCATCTATCCAGGACATGGGATGCCGGTGCCTATATGCAGAGCAGACTTATTTGCGAAATGATTTTTTTACAACTGATTGGTTTAGTCTAATATATAGCAATTATGAACAATCGTATTTATCTCTGTTTGGCTCACATGAGCGGGCAGGAACAGAAGTATATCAAAGAAGCCTTTGATACGAATTGGGTTGTGCCGTTGGGACCCAATGTTAACGGATTTGAAGAAGACTTGAAGCAGTTTGTGGAAAGCGGAACTGATGGCAACATTATGGATTGGGCAACCCTACAAGGGAAAGAAGTGGTTGCCCTCTCTGCTGGTACGGCGGCAGTCCACCTGTCGCTGATAGCACTTGGCGTACAGGCTGGCGACGAGGTTATATGCCAGTCGTTCACATTCTGTGCATCGTGCAATCCCATCAAGTATTTGGGGGCAACTCCCGTGTTTGTAGATTCTGAACCTGAAACATGGAACATGGATCCAACATTGTTGGAAGAAGCCATTAAAGGTCGCATGGAGAAAACTGGGCGGAAACCTAAGGCCATCGTTGTGGTATATCTCTATGGTATGCCAGCCAAAATTGATGACATACGGGCTATTGCTCAGAAATATGATATTCCGCTTGTCGAAGATGCAGCAGAAGGATTTGGAAGCAGATACAAAGGGCGCGTATGCGGCACATTTGGCGAATATGGGGTGCTGTCGTTCAATGGCAACAAGATGATAACGACCTCTGGTGGCGGGGCACTGATATGCCCCGACAAGGAAGCCAAGCAGAATGTCATGTTTTATGCCACGCAAGCCCGCGAAAGTTATCCTTACTACCAACACGAGCAAATCGGCTACAATTACCGTATGAGCAACATCTGCGCTGGAATCGGGCGAGGCCAAATGACAGTGCTCGACGCGCACATCAATCACCACAAGAAGTTGGCTGCTCTTTATGCACAATTATTCGCGGAAATCCCAGGCATTACTTTCCATAGTAACCCATCAGCAGAAATAGATTCGAACTATTGGCTCAACACTATCACCCTTGCGCCCGAACTGCACGTGAAAGGCGAAGAAAAAGCGTACACCACGAGAATACAAGGCGCAGTGGGTGGTGCGGCCGGTGTAACACACAGCGCGTCGTCCACCCACACCGACTGCGAGCCAAACAATAATGTGGAAGCCATGCGAATAGCCCTTGATGTCGCTGGCATAGAAAGCCGCCCATTGTGGAAACCCATGCATTTACAACCTGTTTATAAGGGATGCCCAAGCTACGTGAACGGAGTATCGGAATCTTTGTTCAAGGTCGGATTATGCTTGCCAAGCGGACCTTACGTGTCGGAGGAGGATGCTACTCATATTGTAACGGTAATTAAACAGCAAATAAAATAATGAGAGCATTTTCAAAATTAGCCTATTGGTATTTCACCAAGGGGGCTTTGCCATATTGGTGCATTTTCATTATCGATTGCATCATATTCATCCTTTCAGGATTGCTCGTGTATGCGGTCAGTTATGGCACATTGCTTACCTTGCAGACATTCTGGGCTGTAACAGCGACCTTTGCGTTCTACCTGCTGTTTTATATTGTCGGTTTTAGGCTGTTTCACACGTATGCAGGAATCATACGCTATTCTTCCTTCACCGACCTGCAGAGGATTGCTTCAGCCATTCTTGTAGGATGTTTATTGTCCATATTATATAATCAATGGGATGGTTCAAATTTTCTTCCCGTTGATTTTGTCGAGCGAGACATTTTTGCCGCCTCTATTCTTAGCTTGTTGATAATGTGGGGAATCAGGATTCTCATAAAGAATGTATATGATTCTACCTACCACCATATGCAAGCCAAACGGGTTTTCATATATGGAGTAAAACAAGGTGGCGTTGGGTTGGCTAAGAGTATTCGAAATGAAGATCCTGCTAAATATATTTTGGCAGGCTTTGTTTCTGACGGGGAAGAAATGCAGCATCACATTCTTATGGGGGTGAAAGTTTATCTGAACAATGATAAATTGGTTTCTTTGATGAAGAAAGAACAAGCCGATACGTTATTAGTGTCTCCACTGAAAAGCCAGAGGTTAAAAGAAAATGTTCAGATGGTTCATAGCCTGATAGAAAATGGTATCCGCATTTTGATTGTTCCAGACGCACAAGAATGGGATGGGAAAGAAGATATAAATCTTCTACGATTAAGAGAGATAAACATTGAAGACTTATTGGCTCGCGATAAGATTGAAATAGACATGAAAGCTGTCGGACAGTTGCTTAGCAATCAGAAAATACTCATTACCGGTGCTGCCGGGAGTATTGGCAGTGAGATTGTACGGCAAGTGGCGCATTATAACCCGGCGGAATTAATTCTGGTGGATCAAGCCGAGACACCTCTCCACGACATACGCTTGATGATGGCGCATGATTTTCCTACAATCAAGTCGTACACACTAATAGGCGATATTGCCAATCAAGAGAGAATGGAAGAAATATTCAAGGTTCATACCCCAGACTATGTATTCCACGCTGCGGCCTACAAACATGTTCCCATGATGGAGGACAATCCTAGCGAAAGTATCATAAACAATGTGTTGGGTACTCGTAACATTGCAGATTTATCGGTCAAATATGAAATCAAGAAGTTTGTAATGATTTCAACCGACAAGGCTGTCAATCCCACTAACGTTATGGGCTGCTCAAAGCGAATTTGCGAAATATATGTCCAAAGCCTTGACAAGGCTATCAAGGAAGGGAAAGTTAAAGGGAGTACACAATTCGTCACCACGCGATTTGGTAATGTATTAGGGTCGAATGGCTCCGTGATACCGTTATTCAAAGAACAAATAAAGAACGGAGGCCCAGTTACCGTGACACATCCCGATATTATACGTTATTTTATGCTTATACCTGAAGCTTGTAAACTTGTCCTTGAGGCAGGGACAATGGGACATGGAGGGGAGATTTTTGTTTTTGATATGGGAGAACCTGTCAAAATCATAGACTTAGCCAAACGAATGATCCTTCTAAGCCATGCAAAAAATATCGAAATAAAAATCACAGGACTTCGTGACGGTGAAAAACTATATGAAGAGGTATTGGATGAAAAAGAAACGACTTTGCCTACTTTCCATCCCAAGATAAAAATAGCCAAGGTACGCGAATATGATTATGATTCTGTTCGCATAAAAATTGACGATTTGATTCAGAGCAGTCGCCATGATGGCGATATGCACATCGTCGGACAGATGAAGGCGATTGTTCCCGAATTCAAAAGCCAGCACTCAAAATATGAAATACTAGATAACCCATCAACAGGCACAATTATTTCTAATGCTTGAGAAATAACTCCTGTCAAAAAATCATTGATAATTATGAAAACAGCCCTTATTACAGGTGTTACAGGCCAAGACGGTTCGTTCTTGGCTGAATTTTTATTAGAGAAAGGCTACGACGTACACGGCACGATACGCCGTTCATCAGTAGATTTCCGTGAACGTATCGCACATTTGGAGGGGCATCCCAACTTTCACCTTCACTATGCAGACTTGGGCGATTCGATGAGCATACTGCAGGTGGTGAAGAAAGTAAAGCCTAATGAAATCTACAATTTGGCGGCACAGAGCCATGTGCAAGTCTCATTTGATTCACCGGAGTTTACGGCCGATGTGGATGCCACGGGTGTACTCCGTATCTTGGAGGCCGTGCGTCAGTGCGACTTGACAGAAACTTGTCATATCTATCAGGCATCCACCTCGGAGTTGTATGGCAAGGTAGAGGAAGTGCCGCAAAATGAAAATACACCGTTCCACCCGTACAGCCCTTACGCCGTAGCTAAACTCTACGGGTATTGGATTGTGAAAGAATACCGCGAAGCATACAATATGTTTTGCTGCTCCGGCATCTTGTTCAATCACGAGAGCGAACGCCGTGGGGAAACTTTCGTAACCCGCAAGATTACTTTGGCCGCAGCGCGTATTGCCCAAGGCAAGCAAGACAAGTTGTATTTGGGCAATTTGTCCTCGCTGCGTGACTGGGGTTATGCCAAGG
>CALUIF010000021.1 GCA_944320635.1 uncultured Bacteroides sp.
CCTCGCCTTCGTGGGCTACGACGGCAAGTGGATTCTGGAAAAAGGAGACTTCCGCATCCAGACCGGCGACCAGACGGTGAACATCGCCTGCCAGGCCACCAAGAAGTGGGATACCGCTAACAGATAATCGCGACACACATCCTTTATTCATGCTTTTCAATAAAGAGCCGTTTCCGCAAAGCCCGCGGAAGCGGCTCTTTTGTTACAAATCCAATGCAAGCTGCACATTCTCGGCGGAAAGTTGGAAGAAAAATACACTTTTTCTCGCCTAATATTTTGCAGACGAACAGATTATTATTACCTTTGCGTCCGAAATGGATGATAAGGTGGAGGGGCAGTCAAGCTCCTCCTTTTTTATTCCCAACGTTAATCTTTGTATGATAGAAAAGAAAACCGTTTGCCAGATTGTCGACGAGTGGCTGGAAGGAAAAGACTACTTCCTGGTAGAAGTAAACATCAGCCCCGACAACAAAATTACCGTGGAAATAGACCACAAAGAGGGAGTATGGATTGAAGACTGCGTAGAGCTAAGCCGCCACATCGAGTCGAAACTGAACCGCGACGACGAAGACTACGAACTGGAAGTAGGCTCGGCAGGCATCGGGCAACCGTTCAAGGTGTTGCAGCAATACATCAACCACATCGGCGAAGAAGTGGAAGTGCTCACCAACGACGGTCGCAAGCTGGCAGGAAAGCTGAAAGAGGCCGACGACCGGCACTTTACCGTCACCATCCAAAAAAAAGTGAAGGAAGAAGGAGCCAAACGGCCCAAATGGACAGACGAAGACCTGACCTTCGGTTACGATGAAATAAAATATACTAAATACTTAATCAGCTTCAAATAAAAGTTATGGCAAAGAAAGAAGAACCCGTTAGCTTGATAGATACATTTGCAGAGTTTAAAGAACTGAAGAACATAGACCGCCCCACCATGGTGAGCGTGCTCGAAGAGTCATTCCGTAGTGTCATCGCCAAAATGTTTGGCTCGGACGAAAACTATGACGTCATTGTAAATCCCGACAAAGGCGACTTTGAAATATGGCGCAACCGCGAGGTAGTGGCCGACGAAGACCTGGAGAACCCCAACTTGCAAATCCCGCTGAGCGAAGCACAGAAAATCGACGCTTCTTACGAAGTGGGCGAAGAAGTGACGGACGAGGTAAACTTTGCCAAATTCGGACGCCGAGCCATCTTGAACCTGCGCCAGACACTGGCCTCTAAAATATTGGAGCTGGAAAAAGATAGCCTATACAACAAGTACATAGACAAGGTGGGCACCATCATCAACGCCGAAGTCTACCAGATATGGAAAAAAGAAATCCTGCTGCTCGACGATGAGGGCAACGAACTGCTGCTGCCCAAAACGGAGCAGATTCCCAGCGACTTTTACCGCAAAGGCGAAACAGCACGCGCAGTAGTGGCACGGGTGGACAATAAAAACAACAACCCGAAAATCATATTGAGCCGCACATCGCCCGTATTCCTGCAAAGGCTGTTCGAGATGGAAGTACCCGAAATAAACGACGGGCTCATCACCATCAAGAAGATTGCCCGCATTCCCGGTGAACGCGCCAAGATAGCCGTAGAAAGCTACGACGACCGTATCGACCCGGTAGGCGCCTGCGTAGGTGTAAAAGGCAGCCGCATACATGGCATCGTGCGCGAACTGCGCAATGAAAACATCGATGTCATCAACTATACATCCAACATCCAGTTGTTCATCCAGCGAGCTCTCAGCCCTGCACATATATCTTCCATCCGCCTGAACGAGGAAGAACGCAAAGCAGAAGTTTTCCTGAAGCCGGAAGAAGTATCCCTTGCCATCGGAAAGGGAGGCTTGAACATCAAGCTGGCCAGCATGCTGACAGAGTACACCATCGACGTTTTCCGCGAACTGGACGACAATGCCGAAGACGAAGACATCTATCTCGACGAATTCCGCGATGAAATCGAAGGCTGGATTATCGACGCCATCAAAGGTATAGGCATCGACACGGCAAAAGCCGCACTCAACGCACCCCGCGAAATGCTGATTGAACAGGCTGACCTGGAAGAAGAAACCGTAGACGAGGTGCTGCGCATTTTGAAAAAAGAATTTGAAGAAGATTAATAGCAATATATGACGATAAGGTTAAACAAAGTAACAAGAGACTTAAATGTAGGAATCACTACGGCTGTCGAGTTCCTGCAAAAGAAAGGGTTTACCGTGGAGGCAAATCCCAACACGAAGATTACGGACGAGCAGTTTGAAATGCTCAAAAAAGAGTTCAGTACAGACAAAGACTTGAAGATAAAATCCGAGCGCTTCAGCCAGGAACGCCAAAACAAAGAGCGCAACAAAGCCTCGGTTGCCATAGAAGGCTATGGC
Source organism: uncultured Bacteroides sp. (assembly GCA_944320635.1). Taxonomy (GTDB): domain Bacteria; phylum Bacteroidota; class Bacteroidia; order Bacteroidales; family Bacteroidaceae; genus Bacteroides. The sequence continues at coordinate 2,369 of CALUIF010000021.1, forward strand.
AACGAAGCACAAGAGCATGCCAAGGTAGAAGAAATCAAGACCGTGATACCCGAAGACGTGCGCCCCAAGTTCAAGCCAGTAGGCAAAATAGACCTGGACAAGCTGAATCATAAGCACACGGCTGCGACCGAACCGAAAGAAGAAGCCGCACCACAGACTGAAGTCCGGATAGAAGAAAAGCCTGTGGAAACTCCTGCCGACACCATCACCGAACCCGAGACACCTGCTACTCCCGAAGTAACGGAAGCAGAACCTGCACCCAAACCCGAGGAACAAACTCAGGCAGAGGAGGACACGACAGCCACACCTCCTGCAACCGAACAGCCAGAAGCTAATAAAGCCGAAGAAAACGAGCAAGAAATCGAACCTGCACAAACACAGGAGGCAAGCGAAGAAAACAAGACAGCCGAAACAGAAGAAGAAAAGAAAGAAGAAGAAATCTTCAAACTACACAAACCCGAGTTTGTCTCCAGAATTAACGTTATCGGTCAGATAGACTTGGCAGCCCTTAACCAATCTACACGTCCCAAAAAGAAATCGAAAGAAGAAAAGCGTAAGGAGCGTGAAGAAAAAGAGAAACTGCGCCAAGACCAAAAGAGACTTATGAAAGAAGCCATCATCAAGGAAATACGCCGGGAAGATGGCAAAAACAAAGACCTGAGAGACGGGGAAGAAGGCAACGGAAAGAAGAAACGCATGCGCATCAACAAAGAGAAGGTGGACATCAGCAATGCCTCCAACTTCCAGCGCAATGACCGCTCTGCCAAAGGCCAACCAGGCAACAACCAACAAGCAAGCGGAAAGAAGAACAAAGACCGCTTTAAGAAACCACCCGTCAAGCAGGAAGTGAGCGAAGAAGACGTAGCCAAGCAAGTAAAGGAAACCTTGGCACGCCTCACCGCCAAAGGAAAGAACAAAGCAGCCAAGTACCGCAAGGAGAAACGCGAACAGGATGCCGAACGCCGCCACGAACTGGAAAGCCAGGAAATGGCCGAAAGCAAAGTACTGAAGCTGACGGAATTCGTTACAGCCAACGAATTGGCCAGCATGATGAACGTGCCCGTCACCCAGGTTATCGGTACCTGCATGAGCATCGGCATCATGGTATCCATCAACCAACGGCTCGACGCCGAGACCATCAACCTCGTGGCCGAAGAATTTGGTTTTAAAACAGAATACGTCAGCGCCGAGGTGGCACAAGCCATCGTAGAGGAAGCCGATGCCGAAGAAGACCTCCAGCCGCGTGCGCCAATCGTCACTGTCATGGGCCACGTAGACCACGGAAAGACTTCGCTGCTGGACTACATCCGCAAGTCGAACGTCATTGCAGGCGAGGCGGGCGGTATCACGCAACACATCGGTGCTTACCACGTCACATTGGACGACGGACGCAAAATCACTTTCCTCGACACACCGGGACATGAAGCCTTTACCGCCATGCGTGCCCGCGGAGCCAAGGTAACGGACATCGCCATCATTATCGTAGCTGCCGACGACGACGTAATGCCCCAAACCAAGGAAGCCATCAACCATGCCACGGCAGCAGGTGTGCCCATCGTGTTTGCCATCAACAAAATAGACAAGCCGAATGCCAACCCCGACAAAATAAAGGAGGAACTGGCCGCCATGAACTTCCTGGTAGAAGAATGGGGTGGCAAGTACCAGTCGCAAGACATCTCGGCAAAGAAAGGCATCGGTGTGAACGAACTGATGGAAAAAGTGCTGCTCGAAGCCGAAATGCTGGAACTGAAAGCCAACCCCAACCGCAAGGCGACGGGTTCCATCATAGAATCCTCGCTCGACAAAGGACGCGGTTATGTAGCCACAGTGCTGGTATCCAACGGCACACTGAAGGTAGGCGACATCGTGCTGGCCGGTACAAACTACGGTAAAGTGAAGGCCATGTTCAACGAGCGCAACCAACGCATGAAGGAAGCCGGACCTGCCGAACCCGCCCTCATACTGGGACTGAACGGCGCGCCTGCCGCAGGCGATACCTTCCACGTCATCGAAACCGAGCAGGAGGCACGCGAGATAGCCAACAAGCGCGAACAACTGCAACGCGAACAGGGCCTGCGTACCCAGAAGATGCTGACGCTCGACGAAGTAGGCCGCCGCTTGGCACTGGGCGACTTCCACGAGTTGAACATCATTGTCAAGGGTGACGTGGATGGTTCGGTCGAAGCATTGAGCGACTCACTTATCAAGCTCTCCACCGAACAGATACAGGTGAACGTCATCCACAAGGGCGTGGGACAGATATCGGAATCCGATGTCTCGCTGGCCGCCGCTTCCGATGCCATCATCGTAGGCTTCCAGGTACGCCCGTCGGGCAGCGCCGCCAAGCTGGCCGAACAGGAAGGCGTAGACATCCGCAAGTACTCCGTCATCTACGACGCCATAGAGGAAGTGAAAGCCGCTATGGAAGGCATGCTTGCCCCCACACTGAAGGAGCAAGTGACCGCTACCATCGAAGTGCGCGAGGTGTTCAACATCAGCAAGGTGGGGCAGGTAGCCGGTGCCATGGTGAAGACCGGCAAGGTGAAACGCACCGACAAAGCCCGCCTCATACGCGACGGCATCGTAGTCTACACCGGCGGCATCAACGCCCTGAAGCGATTCAAGGATGACGTGAAGGAGGTAGGCACCAACTTTGAGTGCGGCATCAGCCTGACCAACTGCAACGACATCAAGGTGGGCGACGTCATCGAAACCTACGAAGAGGTGGAGGTGAAGCAGACACTTTGATTAAAAGTAACGTAAAAAGAATACGTTAAAGAAAAGCAAACCCTTATACTGATATACATAAAGCGGGGCGCACCTCTTCGATGAAAGTGCGCCCCGCTTTATTTTTTGAAAGCCTCCACTCCCCCTTTCACATTTTATAAGCCTGCCAAGAAGGGGAAAACCTGCCGTTTGCTTTGGTCGTTTGGAAGTACTTCCCTATCTTTGTCAGGTCACTAACCCTAAAACATCACCATAATAATGAGAAACAAGCTACTTACCGCAGGCTTTGCCTTGACAGTGGTATTGCTGGCCTGCAGCATGACCGTATTCAGCGGCTTCACCCCCAAACAAGTGAGCAGCATAGAGCAAGGGATGAGTTCCAAGCAAGTAAAGAAAATATTGGGCGACCCGGTGTTGCGCGACATCGACGGGCCTGAAGAAATCTGGACCTTCCGCGACACCCAAGAAGGCGGAGGCGAGGTGAAGGAAATACGCATCTGGTTCCTCGACGGCAAGGTGATACGCATGAAGTGCTTCGAGCAGACCGCCGCCCGCTTTCGTGAAGGGCGCCGCGCATACCGGAACTACCACCACGACTGCCACCGACACTGCACCGATTCGTGCCAGGTAGAAACCTGCCCGTACCCCCACGGAGCCCCCTGCTGCAACCCTCACCATACACACAGACACGGGTACGGAAGACGATGCCATTAGCGTAGTATCACCACGTTATTAGCGTAGTATCGCCAGCACGATAGCGTAGTATCGCTAACACGATAGCGTAGTATCACCATGAAAGTATTGAAACATAGCCCAATAACCGGCCACACACAACTTTGCAAAGCAATGCACATTGCCACGGTTTTACTCGCGGCAACCATCGTCTTTGCCATGCCCCTCCGCGCGGAGGAGACCATGAAGGAAGTGGCCAAGAAGCTCAATGCGGTGCTGGCAGAGAAGAACCTCTATGCCGAACACAAAGAGCACGAACTGGAACGGCTGAAGGCACTGTTCGGCAAACGGTCTGCATCGGCAGAGTATGAGTACGAAATCAATAGCCGCTTGTCCGACGAATACAAGAAGTTCCAGCTCGACTCTGCCATAGCCTACGCACGCAAGGCCATTCCGCCTGCCCGCCGCACGGGCAATGCCGACTACCTGGCCGCTGCTGAAATGCGGCTTGCCCTGCTTTACTCCTACGGCGGAAAGTTTCGCGAATCGGAAAGCCTGCTGCGCCGCTACAGCCCCCAACGCCTTTCACAACAGCTTATCCCCTCCTACTACGAAACCTGGCGACACTTCTACGACCACTACGCCACGGTAGCCAACCTGCCGGAATATACCACCCAGGCCTACGCCTACCGCGATTCTCTATTGGCCGTCCTACCCGACTCGGCCTTCGACCACCGCCTCATTGAAGCGCAGGTACTCATCGACGCCCGCCGCTTGGACGAGGCCGAAAACCTGCTACATAGCTTGGCCCGCACAGCCGGACACGACACGCCACGCTATGCCTATGCCGCCTACTACCTCAGCTTGGTACATGGCCTAAAAGGCGAGCGCGAAGAAGAAAAGAAATATTGTATGCTCTCGGCCATAGCAGACATCAAAAACGCTATCCGCGAGAACCAATCATTCTACAGCCTGGCCGTCATCTGCTACCAAGAAGGGAAGATTGGCGAAGCCTTCCGCTTCTCGCAGCTGGCCATGGAAGACGCCACCCTCTCGGGCATGCAGTTTCGCACCGCACAGCTCTCCACCTTCTACTCCATCATCAACGCCTCCTACCAAGAGCAAGAAGCCCGAACAAGCAGCAAACTGAAAAGCTACCTCATCTGCATCAGCCTGCTCACCCTCTTCCTTATCCTGCTCGTGGCCTACGTGTACAGGCAGATGCGCAAGGCATCACTCATCAAAGAAAAACTGGCTACCACCAACAGCCGCCTGGCCAGCCTCAACACCGAACTAAACGAGAAAAACACCCTGCTGGAAAGCAGCAACGCTAAGCTATCGGAGGCTAACGCTGTAAAGGAGCAATACATTGCCCAATTCTTCGACCTCTGCTCGGCCTACATCGACAAGATGGAGGAATACCGCAAGGGACTGTTTAAACTGGGAGCCAACAAGCAGTACGACATGCTGATGCGCAAACTGAAGTCAACCTCGGTGGCCGACAACGAGGTGGAAGAACTCTACTCGCACTTCGACAAGATTTTCCTGAACCTCTACCCCACTTTCGTGACAGACTTTAACGCCCTGCTGGAGGAAGACGGGAAAATCATACCCAAGAAAGGCGAACTGCTCAACAAAGAGCTACGCATCTATGCCCTGTTCCGGCTAGGCATCACGGACAGTGTGAAGATTGCCGCCTTCCTGCGTTGCTCGCTCAGCACCATCTACAACTACCGCACGAAAATAAGGAATAAAGCCGTTTGTGAACGCGAACACTTTGAGGAAATGGTGATGAAAATAGGTAGAAAAACTCACTAAGCAACTACATAATTATAGCAAACAAAAATCGTAATAGATTGTATTACAGTATATAACAGATTCTAACAGACTACACAATTCGTTGTAAGATTACGCAAAGGCCATTTCTATCCGTAAATTTGTAACAAACAAACTTCAAAAACCACTACAACCATGAATAGACAGATAAAAGTGGCCTTGATAGGTTTCGGCCGGATGGGCAGATTTTACTTTGATGAAATGCAGAAAAGCGGGCAGTGGGAAATTGCTTACATCTGCGATACCGACCCCAAGTGCCGGGAGATTGCACAGACACTATCCCCACACAGTAAAGTGGTGGAGGATGAAGATGAAGTGTTTGCCGACGACAGCATAGAGGTGGTAGGACTGTTTACCTTAGCCGATTCACGCGGACGCCAAATCGAGAAAGCTGTAGCACGAGGGAAGCACATCATTTGTGAGAAACCCATAGCCGAAAGCCTCGAAAAAGAGTGGAAAGCTGTGAGAGCAGCAGAACACAGTCCGATTTTCTCCACAGTCAACCTGTACTTGCGTAACTCGTGGTACCATAATTATATGAAGGAGTGGATAAACCAGGGAGAAATAGGCGAACTGGCCATCATCCGCATCTGCCATATGACACCGGGACTTGCCCCGGGTGAAGGGCACGAATACGAGGGACCCGCCTTCCACGACTGCGGCATGCACTACGTAGACATTGCACACTGGTATGCCAAGAGCGAGTACAAGACATGGCATGCACAAGGCCTGCGCATGTGGAACTACAAAGACCCTTGGTGGCTGCAATGCCACGGCACGTTTGAAAACGGCGTAGTATTCGACATCACCCAAGGCTTCGTCTACGGCCAGCTTTCCAAAGACCAGACACACAACTCCTACACCGACATCATTGGCACAAAAGGCATCATCCGCATGACGCACGACTTCAAGACAGCCGT
>CALUIF010000022.1 GCA_944320635.1 uncultured Bacteroides sp.
CCACACACACCGCCAGCTCACCGACGAGCAACTGATGGCGGCAGGCGTTCGTCCAGACCTCATCCGCTTCTCTGTGGGAATAGAGAATGCCGACGATATTATAGCCGATGTAGACCAGGCATTGCGCGGCTGAGCTGCTTGGGCAGGAGAAAAAGAGAGGGGGTGTATCATAATGCAGAGTTGCTATCATTCTGTCACGTTCCTGCACCCGATGGGTGCCAAGTAGCGCAGTCGAAGGGTCTCACAATATATTAAATGAGATGTTTCGACTCCGCTTCGCTCCGCTCAACATGACAGAATGATATGACAATCATATTATGACACACCCTCTAATATTATATATAGGCATCCGGCGAAGCCAGACGAGAGCGTTCCACACCCTTCGTGACGAGTGTTCCGTACCCGTAGGGAGGATGCTTGACTAAAGATTAGGCGCGGATTACGCCGACGACACGCCCCCTGTGCAGAAAGGAATCCGTGAAATCCGCGCCTACAGTCTTTGCCTTCCGCTCTTAGAACTCCGCATTGCGCGGCGTACGCGGGAAGGGGATGACGTCACGGATGTTGCCCATGCCGGTGACAAACAGCAGCAGCCGCTCGAAGCCCAGGCCAAAGCCTGCGTGGGGGCACGTGCCGTAACGGCGGGTGTCGAGGTACCACCACATGTCCTTCATCGGTATATGCAGTTCCTCGATGCGCGCCATCAACTTGTCGTAATTCTCCTCGCGCACACTGCCGCCGATGATTTCGCCTATCTGCGGGAAAAGCACGTCGGTACCCTGCACGGTCTTGCCGTCGGCATTCTGCTTCATGTAGAAAGCCTTGATTTCCTTGGGGTAGTCGGTCATGATGACGGGGTGGCGGAAGTGTTCCTCCACCAGGTAGCGTTCGTGCTCGCTGGCCAGGTCGCACCCCCAGTAGACGGGGAACTCGAACTTGCGGCCCTGGGCCACGGCCTCCTCCAGTATCTTGATGCCCTCAGTGTAGGGCAGGCGGACAAACTCAGTATCGACCACACCGCGCAGGCGCTCCAACAGGCCCTTGTCGACCATCTTGTTGAGGAACTCCAAGTCGTTCATGCAGTGCTCCAGCGCCCAGCGCACGCAGTACTTTATAAACTCCTCCTCCAGGTCCATCAACTCTGTCAGGTCGGCGAAAGCCACCTCGGGCTCCACCATCCAGAACTCGGCCAAGTGGCGGGGTGTATTCGAATTCTCGGCACGGAACGTAGGGCCAAACGTGTAGATGGCTCCCAGTGCCGTGGCAGCCAGTTCGCCTTCCAGCTGCCCGGACACGGTGAGGCTGGCCTGCTTGCCAAAGAAGTCCGAGTCGTAGACAATCGACCCGTTCTCGTCCTTCTTCAAGTCGTAAAGGTTCATCGTGGTGACTTGAAACATCTGGCCCGCTCCCTCGCAGTCGGATGCAGTGATAATGGGCGTGTGGAAGTAGTAGAACCCACGGTCGTGGAAGAACTTGTGGATAGCGATAGCCATATTGTGGCGGATGCGGAACACGGCACCGAAGGTATTGGTGCGGGGACGCAGGTGGGCAATCTCGCGCAGGAACTCCATGGAGTGCCCTTTCTTCTGCAAGGGATAAGTATTGTCGCACGCGCCCAGCACCTCTATCTCGCGTGCCTGCACTTCCACTGTCTGGCCGGAACCCACACTGGCTACCAGCTCACCGTTTACACTAAGGCAGGCGCCGGTAGTAATGTCCTTCAGCAAGGCCTCATCGAAGCGGTCCACGTCGGCCACCACCTGCACGTTGTGTATGGTGCTGCCGTCGTTCAAAGCAATGAAAGCCACTTGCTTGCTGCCGCGGCGGGTGCGCACCCACCCTTTCACATTGACCATTGCGCCGAAGTCTTCACGCTTCAGCAGGTCGGATATCTTTGTTCTGCTAATCTTTTCCATGATTTAAATGAAGAATTAAGAATGAAGAAATAAGAATTAGGAATGAAGAACGAAGAATGAAGAAGCGCCAAGCATGCGCATCCTTCATTCTTAATTTTTCATTCTTCATTTACTCGAATGCCCCCATGCGCAGGTAGTTCACCTCAGCCTCGGTAAGGAAGCGCCACTCACCACGGCGCAGCCCCTTCTTCGTCAGTCCGGCAAAGAACACGCGGTCCAGCTTCACCACCTTGTAACCAAGCGACTCGAAGATGCGGCGCACAATGCGGTTGCGCCCCGAGTGTATCTCAATGCCCACATCGTTTTTCTTTGCCTCATCGGTGTAGCTGATGGCATCGGCATGAATCTCGCCATCGTCCAGCTGGATACCTTGTACAATCTGATCCATATCAGCGCGCGTCAGGTCTTTATCCAAATGCACGTGGTAAATTTTCTTCTTCAGATACTTGGGATGCGTCAGCTTCGAAGCCAAGTCGCCGTCGTTCGTCAACAGCAACACACCCGTAGTATTGCGGTCCAAGCGTCCCACAGGATAAATGCGTTCGGGACAAGCGTTCTTCACCAAGTCCATCACCGTGCGGCGTGCCTGCGGGTCGTCACTGGTAGTAACGGTATCCTTAGGTTTGTTGAGCAAGATGTACACCTTGCGTTCGATACTCACAGGTTGGTCATGAAACTTCACCTCGTCACTGCGCTTAATCTTCGTGCCCAATTCGGTCACCACCTGCCCGTTGACCGACACCACGCCTGCCGTGATAAACTCATCAGCCTCACGACGCGAACAGATGCCTGCATTTGCCAAGAACTTGTTCAAACGGATAGGCTCGTTGGGGTCAACAAACTGTTCCTTATACTCTATCTGTTTCTTTTTGCTATACTTTGCATTGGGGTTATAGTCGGCCGTGCGCTGGCGGTAGGGACGCTGCTGGTAGCCTCCGTTGTTGCCACCGCCTGCATAACCCGGCTTCCTGCCACCACCCTGATTAGGATTGAACCGCGGCCGGAAACTCCGTTGCTGACCGTCGCCACCCTCCTGGTTGGGAGTAAAGCGCGGACGGTAACTACGTTGCTGGCCGTCGCCCTCCCGGTTAGGATTAAAACGCGGACGATAACTACGTTGCTGACCGTCGCCACCCTCCTGATTGGGATTAAAGCGCGGACGGTAACTACGTTGCTGGCCGTCGCCACCCTCCTGATTGGGATTAAAGCGCGGGCGATAACTACGTTGCTGGCCATCGCCATTTGCCTGATTGGGATTAAAGCGCGGACGATAACTACGTTGCTGGCCATCGCCGCCCTCCTGGTTGGCATTAAAGCGGGGGCGATAAGAATGGTCGCTGCTATAAGCACGCTGCGGGCGATCACCGCTATTGAATCTCGGACGATAACTCCGTTGTTCCCCACCGTTGCCATACGGACGCTGCTGACGTCCAAAACCTTCTTTGTACTGGTTGCCGCCATCACGGCTTGCATTGGCATTACCTTCTGCGTCAGAAGCCTGCTGCCAAGTTTCGTTGTCTGTAGCCATTGTTTTTGTCTGAATATAAATAATTAAACCTATGGCCTCACGGCCTATACTATATAATCTTTGAAATAAAGAAACTACCGCTTACACACCGGTATAGTTATGCGGTGTAATTGCACGCAACTCCTTCTTGATATCCTCGCTTACGTTCAAGCCCTCGATGAAGTCTTTGATAGAAGCTTCGGTAATAGCCTGGTTAGTACGCGTCAAAGCCTTCAGAGCCTCGTAAGGATGCGGATAGGCCTCACGGCGCAGAATGGTTTGGATAGCCTCAGCCACTACACTCCAGCAATTGTCGAGATCGCGGTAAATGACCGTTTCGTTGAGCAGCAACTTGCGCAACCCCTTCAACGAGCTTTGGATAGCAATGACAGAATGCCCGAACGGCACACCAATGTTGCGCAACACTGTAGAATCGGTCAAATCGCGCTGCAAACGCGAAACCGGAAGTTTCGCCGACAAATGTTCGAGTATGGCATTCGACATACCCAAATTACCCTCCGCATTCTCAAAGTCGATAGGATTCACCTTGTGGGGCATTGCGCTCGAGCCTACTTCGCCTGCTTTGATTTTCTGCTTGAAGTATTCCATCGAGATGTACATCCAGAAGTCGCGGTTCATGTCTATCATGATGGTATTGATGCGCTTCAAGGCATCGAACACTGCCGAAAGGTTATCATAGTTGGATATCTGCGTAGTGTACTCCTCACGCTCCAGCCCCAGCTTTTCAGCCACAAACTTGTTGCCGAAAGCCTTCCAATCATAAGCCGGATAAGCCACGTGGTGCGCATTGTAGTTGCCCGTGGCGCCACCAAACTTAGCAGTCAGCGGACAAGCCTTCAATGCAGCCAACTGGCGCTCCAGCCGATATACATACACCTGTATTTCCTTGCCCAAGCGGGTAGGCGAAGCAGGCTGCCCGTGCGTCTTTGCCAGCATGGGAATGTCTGCCCACTCCTCGGCATAAGTGCGCAGCTGGGCTATCAGCTCCTCCACTTGCGGATAATACACTTGTTCCAGCGCCTCTTTCACCGACAGAGGCACCGATGTATTGTTAATGTCTTGCGAAGTCAGCCCGAAGTGAATGAACTCCTTGTAAGGCTCCAGCCCGCCCAAGCGGTCGAACTGCTCCTTCAGGAAATATTCCACAGCCTTCACGTCATGGTTTGTCACGCCTTCAATTTCCTTGATGCGGCGGGCGTCGGCTTCCGAAAAATTGCGGTAAATGTTTCTCAGGGTCTCGAAGATACCTTTGTCCACTCCCTTCAGTTGGGGCAAGGGCAATTCACACAAGGCGATGAAGTATTCCACTTCCACTCGCACACGATACTTTATCAAGGCAAATTCCGAGAAATAATCGGCCAAGGCTCCCGCCTTGTTCCGATATCGACCGTCAATCGGAGAAATGGCGGTCAGAATGTCCAGTTCCATACGTATTCAGTAAAATGATAATTATCAGGTCGCAAAAATACTGCTTTTTTCTGATTAGTGGGAAACTGGTTAACGTTTTTTCCCAGTTAAGGTAAACGGATGGTGATAGGATCTATGGCAAAAAGCGTTTATACAACATTCTCTCAAAGTCTTATAGGGTGCTGAAGCTGGTGGAAACGATAGGTGTAGATTCCACGCTGACGGTATTCCGGAAGCAACTCAAACTCGTCCAAGAGACATCAGGCAAATAAATTAGGAAAGAGCAAAGAGGTGGGCAGGTGAAGTTTTTGGCGTGAAAAAAACAAATATATTTGGTCGTCTGTAAATCTTTACCTACCTTTGCAGCACGAGAACCCCCAAGCCTCTTAACAATGCTCAAATCGGGGGTCGTTTTATTTTTATACCCCAATGACTATCAATTTCCCGAAACAATATAACAGCCCGGAGGATTTGGCCGAGTTGCTATCCAAAAGAGGGCTTGCATTCG
>CALUIF010000023.1 GCA_944320635.1 uncultured Bacteroides sp.
TTCTTGCGTTTATCCATGTCGATGCCGTTGATGAGGACACACAGGTGGGCGATGTTTTTGTCTTTCTGCACATCGTTGATAAGGGCAAACTCGCTCTTGCGGGTGTAGTCGGCCCGGCAGACGTAGACGCAGAGGTCGGCAGTGCGGGCTATGAGCTGGGTGTCGGTGACCATACCGATGGGGGCTGTATCGAGAATGACATAATCGAAATGCTGCTTCAGAATGCCTATGGCCGTATCCAATGACGGACGGGCCACCAGCTCGGTAGGATTGGGAGGCAGGGCGCCACTGGGCAAAACGTAGAGGTTGGCGGACAGCGGTACGGGCTGGCAGAGCTCAAGCAAATCGTATTCGGAAGGAGTAGCCAAGTACTGGGTGATGCCGGGCAACTGCTTGTCCAGCGGAAAGATGTGTCCCAAAGCAGGCTTGCGGATGTCGAGCCCCACCAGCACGGTTTTCTTGTCCATAAAGGCGAAGCTGGCCGCCAGGTTGCTGGCCGTGAACGACTTGCCTTCACCGGAACCGGTAGAGGTAAAAAGAATGACCCGCTGCCCTTCCTGCAACATATACTGCAGATTGGTGCGCAGGCTGCGGAATACTTCCTCCATGATTTCGTTCCGGTTTTCGCTGATAACCACTGCGTTCTGCTGAGCCTTCTTCACCTGGGGAATGTCTCCGGCAATGACGATATCGGTGATACGCTCTACATCGGCACGCCCCCCAATGCGGAACCGGAGGGCACGGGCAAGCCAAATGCCACCGATGGGAAAGCCTAGCCCCAGGATAAACGCCATGGCATACAGGTTACGCCCATTGGGAGCAACCTGCCCGGACACGCGGGGAGCTTCGACCAGACGGCCATTGTTGGCCTTGGCAGCCAAGGTAATGGCATTCTCCTCACGCTTCTGCAAGAGCATGAGGTAAAGGTCGGCCTTGATTTCCTGCTGACGGCTGATATTGCGCAGCTCCTGCTCCTGGCGCGGCGCATTGCTGATGCGGGTGCGGTACTTGCCGGCTTCCAAGTCGAGATTATCGCGGGTGATGCGGAGGGTACGCTCCACATTCTCCACCGTGGCAAGCACTGTGGCACGGGTGGCAGCAATGGTTTCGTCGAGGGTAATGACCGCCGGGCTGGTCTCTTTGGATGTACGCAACAAGCGCTGGCGCTCAATCATCAGTTCGTTGTACTGGCTGACGATGTTGGTTAAGCCGGCATCGGAAATACCGACATTGGCCGGAATAACCTCGCCACGGTTGGCAGGATTCTCCAGATAAAGCCGAAGGTCGCTGACTAAGCGGAGCTGATTGGCATTGTCGGCACGCTTTTGCTCGTACTCCGAACTGCCTTGCAAGGCTTGCTGTGCATCTGTGCTAAGGTCGGTGATACCTGCCCGCTGCTTATAGTCGGCCAATTCGGTTTCGGTGGCTCCCAGCTCGTCGTTGATGACGGCTATACGTTCGTCGATGAATTGGGCGGTATGCATCGCCACCTGGTTCTTATCGTCGTTGGCTTCGTCATTATAAATGGTGACCAATGTGTTAAGAAAATCTTCACCGCGGCGGATGTGGGTGTCTCTGACCACCAGGCTTACAATGGAGGTGTATTCGCTGGTGGGGGTGGCGCTTAAACGCGCCTTATAGCTGTCGGCCACTACGGAAGGCGGCATGACATGGGTAAGCAAAGTATAGGGAGCCCGGGGAGAGAACGTGCTGTCGGCCCTGAAGCTGAGCGTGCCAACGGGGGTGATGAACACGGCGGGAAGCTGTGCATAGTTTTTTTCCAACGTATATTCTTCACCTTTCAGTGCATAGCTCACCGTGGCATGGCAAGCACCGTCCGGACGGCCGTCTATCTGTACCTGCAAAACGGACGGAAGCTGCTCGGCCTCGCCGGGAGACATCCAGACCCGAACAGGCGCCTGGTTGTACAAAGGGATGTCGTAACCATAAGACTGCTTCTCGAAATAGGCAATGTAAAGATTCAAACGCTCTACTACCTTGCGGACGAGGGAGTAGGACTGCAGGATTTCGACCTCATTGTCAAAATTGTTGGCAAGGGATATGGTGCCCATGTCCTGCATGGCTGCCAGCTGGCCGATAGAGGATGCCTTGGTCTTATCGCCCTGCTTGATAAGCACGGTAGAAGCGATGTTATAAACCGGGGGCTGATAGCGCAGGTAGACGTATGCTCCCGCTAAGGCTAACACCAGACAGGCTACGATGACCGGCCAATAGAGCAGGTATTCGAAAAACAATGCCTTGTAATCGACGGACTTGCTTCCGTCGTTGAAAATATCGTTAGAATCTTTGGATGTCATAAATGATAATTTTGTGAATTGTTTACCATTCGTATCAGCGTATAGCCACAACGACCAAGGTGGCAATGGTGGTGAGCAGGCTTATAATGCTGATCCATGCGGAGCTGTTACTGCTAAAGGTATTGGAACGCACTTTAGCTTTGGTAGGCTTCACATAGAGAACATCGTTCTGCTGCAAATAATAATAAGGAGAAAGCGCAATGCTTGCTTCCGTAAGGTCGAGGTGCACGACGTGGCGGCGGCCGATGGAGTCTTCGCGCAGCAATTGCACGTCGTCACGGTCGGCAAAGAGCGTCATGTCGCCAGCCTGTGAAAGCGCCTGGAAGATGTTGATGCGCTCATCGGTAACGGTAAACGTGCCGGGGCTTGCCACTTCGCCCAAAACGCTGACCTTGAAATTGGAGAGACGGACCGTGACGTTGGGCACCTCGTTGAGATAAGCTTCCAGCTTTTGACGGATAAGCGCCTCGCACTCGCGGGTAGAAAGTCCCACAACGGAAAATTTGCCCAAGACAGGATAATCGATGTACCCGTCATTGTCTACCAGGTAATTGAGCAGTTTGGCATCGCCTACGCCTTGTGTGGTGGAGTTCATGTCGCGACTCTGCCCCAGCTTACGCAAAAAAGGTACGGAAGAAGCCGGGTCGGAAGTGCTGACCACGATGACGAGTTCGTCTTTGGGCATGATGCGGTACTCGTAAAGCCGCCCGCGCTGCTCAATGTCATCGAGCACTTTGTCATAACGTAGATATACAGACTTCTTGTAAGAGGCGCATCCGGCCATAAGCAAAGGAAGCGCTAAGAGACACAAGGGAAATGCCAAACGGCATAAAATTTTTTTCGTATAATACATATAATGATTAATTATTATTGTAAATGGGAATTTAGCGGGGCGAAGCCCCGCAGCTACGAGCTACAAGCTACGAGCTACGAGTGTAGGAGGGGGCTGTCTCCCCCGTTTGTCGGGGGAGAACAATGCTCAACATGACGAATACTTGTAGCTCGTCACTTGTAGCCGCGGGGCCTTGCCCCGCT
>CALUIF010000024.1 GCA_944320635.1 uncultured Bacteroides sp.
TATTTGTCGTTTTTCAAGCCGCCTTCCACGGGACTGGGCGATATTCCCCATCTTGACAAAGTGGTGCACGTGTGCATGTACCTTGGCATGGCGGGCATGTTGTGGCTGGAGTTCCACCGGGCACACCGCAGGCATCCCGCCCCGCGCTGGCATGCATGGGTGGGTGCGGTGTTTTGTCCGATAGTGTTCAGTGGCGCGGTGGAACTGTTGCAGGAGTACTGCACCACGTACCGGGGCGGCGACTGGATGGACTTCGCTGCCAATGTGTGCGGGGTGCTTTTGGCGTGGGCTGTCATGGGCAGGCCCTGGTGGCACCGGTTCGGCTTATAGGTAGTCGGCAACGGTGGCGAGTTTCATGCTGTTCGAACCCTTTATCAGGATGGTCTGTCCGGCAGGCTTGTCTTTTTTCAACTCCTCAATCAGTGCCTGTGCGTCCGGGTAGCAAGGGTAGTGGGTGCCTGTGGCGGCAAACTCGCTGCCTACCAGCCTTACTTTGGTGAATCCGCAGTCTTTCAAGTAGTCCACAATCCGGCAGTGCTCGGCGTGGCTGTCTTCGCCCAGTTCGCGCATATCTCCCAGTATCAGCATTTTGTTTTCCGCCTGCATATCCTTGAAGTTGTCCAAGGCTGCTTTCATGCTGGTGGGGTTGGCGTTGTAGGCGTCGACGATGAGGGTGTTGGCTGCCGTGCGCTTCAGTTGCGAGCGGTTGTTGCGGGGCACGTAGTTTTCCAGTGCGTGGTTGATGCGTGCCGGCCCGATGCCGAAGTAGCGTCCGAGGGTGACGGCTGCCAGTGCGTTGGGCAGGTTGTATTCGCCTATCAGTTGTGTCTGCACCTGGTGTAGGGTAGGCTGGCCTGCCGCCTGCCACTCGAAGGCCAAGAACGGCGAACATCCTGTGGCATGCCCGCTGACGTACAGTCCCGGGCGGTTGCCGTAGCACACCGTCTGCAAACCGGTGGCGATGGCTTTCAGGTGCGGGTCATCGTCGTTCAGGAAGACGGTGCATCCGCCTTTCCGGCGCAGGTAATCGTACAGCTCGCCCTTGGTACGTACTACGCCCTCGAAAGACCCGAAGCCCTGCAGGTGTGCTTTGCCTACGTTGGTGATGAGGCCGTAGTCGGGTTCGGCTATTTCCACCAGTTCTTTGATGTCGCCGGGATGGCTGGCGCCCATTTCCACCACTGCCAGCTGGTGTTCGGGCTTTAGTGACAAGAGGGTGAGAGGCACGCCGATGTGGTTGTTCAGGTTGCCTTGGGTATAATGTACGCAGAGGTGCTCGGACAAGACGGCGGCAATCAATTCCTTGGTGGTAGTCTTTCCGTTGGTCCCGGTGATGCCTATGACGGGTATGCCGAGGGTGCGGCGGTGCATCTTTGCCAGTTGTTGCAGGGTTTGCAGGCAGTCGTCGGCGGGCAGGTAGCGCGTGTCGCCGGCGGGAATGTATTGGGCGTCGTCAACCACGGCGTATGCGCAGCCTGCCTCCAGCGCTTTGGCGGCAAAGGCATTGCCATTGAAGTTTTCGCCTTTCAGGGCAATGAACAGGGAACCTGCGGGGCAGTTGCGGCTGTCGGTTGTCACACCTTTGCAGGAACGGAATATGCGGTATAATGATTCGATATTTGTTGGCATGGCGTTATTTCTCTATTTCAAACTTTTCTTGTTGCCACGACTGGAAGCCTTTGTCCAGTTCGTAGACTTTGTAACCTTTGCTGCTGAGCAGGCGGGCGGCTTTCTTGCTGCGCTTTCCGCTGCGGCAATACAGGGCTACGGGGCGGTCTTTCTGCAAGAGCGAGTCGGCCACGGATTCAAATTGCTCATCGAGCATATTGATGTTGAGGCTGCCAGGGATGTGTCCGTCCGAATATTCTGCCAAGGTGCGTACATCCAGGCGTTGTACCTCGGGTGAGGCTATCAATGTGGCAAACTCGTCGGCGGGCAGCGACTGGAAGTCCCCCGCTTTCTGCTGGCAGGAGAACAGCAAGCTGATGGACAGGCAGATGCCTGCATAGATTCTTTTCATTGCTTCATGTAAAAATTATAGTTGCATTCAAGATTGGGGAGTGTAATCGAACTTGTAAGTTTCTGTCGCTCCCTCATAAGTGTTTAAGGAGAAGTACACGCGGGTTATCCCGCCGTCCTTGCGGGCATAGGGCTGTAACGGGACGGAGAGGTAGGCGCGGCTGGTGTAGGCGGGTACGTCGCCGCCCGCGTCGTGATACAGGCGCAGGTGGACATCGGTGCGGTTGCCGTCCTCCTCTACTTTGTCTTCGATGAAGTGTAACAGGTGGGTGCCGTTTTGCCTTTTGATGTTCAGCACGATGTTCAGGTAATCCTGTCCCATCCAGATGGATAGTATTTCTGCCGGGTCGGTTTTTATGCCGTCCGTAAACTTGTCTTCCGTGAGTGGTACAGGGGCTATTGCGGCTACTGCGGCGTAGAGAATGGCTCCTTCCTCCGCCATTTCGTAGTTGGTGACCATGCGCATCAGCGAGTCGGGCGTAAAGGACAGTCCTGTGCCGTCGCGCCAGACGGGCAGCACTTCCCCTTGGTCTGTCCGGATGGATTGCAGGGTGGCATTACCGTCGCTATATCCTGTCAGGTATTCCAGCTTGACGGGAGGGTAGTGGTATTCATCTTCACCACATGCCGCCAAGGCCGCCAGCATCAGCAGGAAGAGGCATTTCTTCATGCTTCCATTCTCCTTTCCTGGTTTTTCAGCGGATTGGCGTACATCAGCAGCATCTTTTCGCGGAGGAAAGGAACGTCTTTCTGCGGCAGGTCGATGCGGCCTATCTGCTTGTCTATATAGGTGGTGAAACGGTTACGGTCGGCTTCTGTGTAGTGTGCGGCATGGCGCGTGTTGCCTTCCAGTAAGTCCGAGGCAACGTAGTTGTTGGGGTAAATGCGGTAGTTGGCGTGGATGCCGTCGTCTATGAGGGCGGCAATGCGGGTAAACAGTTCTTGCTTGGACAGCGAGCGGTCCATCTTTGCCAACTTGTCGTTGATGCACGGCGCGGGTTGGAAGTGTACGTGCCCTTTATAACCCGTCAGTCCCGTCTGCATGTTCAGCAGGTCGTCGGCTGTGGTCTTGTGATAGTCGGGCATGTCCCGTTTCAGCTGGAATTCTTTGGCTTTGAGGAAGTCGCACGGGTCAAACTCATAAGAAATGGACAACGGCGCAATGTTCATTTGCGTCAGGCGGTCGATGATGCCGCCTTCGCCGCCCATGGCAAGCATCTTCAGTACGCTTTCCTGGGTGCGGTCGTCCGAATCCTTGGCGCGTCCTTCACGCTGGGCAATCCAGATGGACTGGTGTTTCTCGCCGATGGTGTAGTGCATGTAGCGCGACATGCGGGCAGACGACTCCAGCATCTGGCGCATGGTGAGGGCGCGCTGTACGATGAACGACTTGTTTACCCGCACCAGCTTCTTAATCCACGGATAGATGAGCAGGTTGTCTCCAATGGCGATTTCCACCGTGTCCAATCCGCGTTCCACCAAGAGCATGGACAGCAGTCCGGAGTCCAGGACAATGTCCCGGTGGTTGGATATGTAGGTGTATGCCCGGTTGGGCTCGGCTTCCAAGGCACTGTAGTCCATGGTTAACCCGTCGGTCTTTTCCTTGATGATCCGTTTCAGAATGTTGTAGCAGAAGGCTATTTGGAACTCCAATTTGGTTTTGCAGGCACGCATCTGCTGCGCCCATGCTTCTACGGGCACGCCCGGCATGGCGATGGCTGCTACTTTCCGGAAGGCCGGATCGGCAATCAGCTCCTCAAACACCTGGGGAAGCTCTTCATCGTGGTAAGGGCGAATCTCATCAAATTCCGTATTCATAATCCAAAGGTATTAAATGTTAGCTGTTCAGGCAAAGGCGTTTTCTATGATGTCCGTCATTACCTCTTGCATGGTCATGCCTGCGGCACGCACCTGTTGGGGAATGAAGCTGGTGGCGGTCATGCCCGGTGTGGTGTTTACTTCCAGCAGGTTTATCTTGTTGCTTTCGGTAATGATGTAATCCACGCGGATGATGCCCGTTGCTCCCAGAATGTCGTAGATGGCAGAGGTAAGCTGTTTCACGCGGTCGGCGAGCTCGTCGGGGATGCGTGCCGGGGTAATCTCATCAGAATCTCCGCAATACTTGGCATCGTAGTCAAAGTATTCGTGGTGTGAAACCACCTCGGTGATGGGCAGTACCACGCTGCGTTGCCTTGTCTTGTAGCAGCCGCAGGTAATTTCCGTGCCGTCCATGAAAGCTTCGATGACGGTTTCCGGCGATTCCTCTTTGGCTTTGGCGATGGCCGGTTGAATCTCTCCGGGGGTCTTTACCTTGGTAACGCCGAAGCTGGAACCGCCCAGGTTGGGCTTGATGAAGCAGGGCAATCCGATTTTCTCCACTACCTCGTTGTCGGTTATGGCTTGTCCCCGGCGCAGCAACAGTGAGTCGGCAATGCGTACCCCGAAAGCATGCAGGTACTGGTTGCAGGCAAACTTGTTGTAGGTGAGTGATGCGGGTAGCACTCCGCAACACGAATAAGGCAGGTGCAGCATGTCCAGGTAACCTTGCAGCAACCCGTCCTCGCCGGGTGTGCCGTGTATGGTGATGTACACAAAGTCGAAGTTTATTTTGCTCCCGTCCGGCAGGCGGAAACTGAAGTCGTTACGGTCTATGGCAGCCAGTGTGCCGTCTTCCAGCTGCACGTGCCAGTCCGTACCCCGCATCTGCACGATGTAGGCCGTGTACTTTTCCTTGTCCAAGAACGAGTAAATACCTTGCGCGCTGCGCAGGGAAACTTCATATTCGGAGGTATCTCCTCCGGCTGCTATGGCAATGGTGCGTTTCATTGTAGTTCTCTGTTACTGATGTAGTTCCGCCATTTGTCCAGCAGTTGTGCCATGTCATCGGGCAAGGGGGAGGTGAAGTGCATCTCCTCGCCGGTAACCGGATGCACGAAACCCAGTGTCATGGCGTGCAATGCCTGGCGCGGGCAAATGTCGAAGCAGTTGTTTATGAATTGTTTATACTTTGCAAAATGGGTCCCTTTCAGAATCTCGTGCCCCCCGTAGCGTTCATCGTTGAACAGGATGTGCCCGATGTGCTTCATGTGTACCCGTATCTGGTGCGTGCGCCCCGTTTCCAGTACGCATTCCACAAGGGTGACATAGCCGAAGCGTTCCAGTACCCGGTAGTGGGTCACGGCGTGTTTGCCTTCGCCTTCGGGCAGTACGGTCATTTGCATGCGGTCGCGCGGATTGCGGCCAATGTTGCCTGTAACGGTCCCTTCGTCCTGCTCCACGTTGCCCCACACCAGTGCCCGGTAGCGGCGTTTGGTGGTCTTGTGGAAAAACTGGTTGCCCAGGTTGGTCTTGGCATCGGGGGTTTTGGCTACGACCAGCAGGCCGGAGGTGTCTTTGTCTATGCGGTGCACCAGTCCCACGTGCGGGTCGTTGGCATCATAGTCGGGCACGTCTTTCATGTGCCAGGCCAAGGCATTGACCAGTGTACCCCGGTAGTTGCCGTGTCCGGGGTGCACCACCAGCCCGGCAGGCTTGTTTACCACTAAGAGGTAGGGGTCTTCGTACACGATATCCAAGGGTATGTCTTCTGGGATGACCTCGTTCTCATAGCGTGGCCGGTCCATCATGACCGTGATGACGTCCAGCGGCTTCACCTTGTAACTGCTTTTCACCGGTTTGCCGTTGGCCATGACGAATCCCGCTTCGGCAGCTTTCTGTATGCGGTTGCGTGAGGCGTTGGTCAGGCGGTCAAACAGGTATTTGTCCACCCGTATCATCTCCTGCCCCTTGTCCACCACTACGCGGAAGTGCTCATACAGCTGTGCCTCGTCGCCCACGGGCTCGATGTCGTCCAGCAGGTCGTCGGAAATTTCGTTGATGTCTTCCGGTAACTCGTTCGTCATAAGGAAAAGTTTGCAGGATGAATGTTTGTATCAGAACCACGATTCGTCTTCGGGCAGGTCGGCGGGGATGCTGTCGCGCATCAGCCCGAGGGAGTCGGTGCTTAGCGAGTCAGCCGGTGCGGGGATGGGTTCGCCGTTGCCTATTATCAGGGTCAGTGTGGCGCCGGTGGGCACCTGGTCATCCACATCAAGGGTGTCTTCCCCGTGGCGCACGTAGTACACCCAGTCCTGTTCGCCCGGCACAGAGTCGTTGGGCGTCAGCTTGAAGCCCGCTGCCAGCAGGCGTGCCTGCGCTTCGCGCACGGAGCTGTTGTCAGCCACGTCGGGCACGTTGCATAGGGGAATGTTCAGTGTATTGATGGTGAGATAAACAATGCGTCCTTTTTTTACCCGTTGTCCTGCCGTAGGCGTATAGTCCAATATGCTGCCGGCGGGAAGCGTCTTAACGTAAGTGGAGTCGGCCACCGTGCATGCAAGCCCTTTGCCTTGGAATATCTTTTGTGCTTCGGCCACCCGCATGCCTTTCACGTCGGGAACTACCACTGCCTCACCGTGATGTGTGTAGGCGTCCAGCCACTTCAGCGTGCCGAATACCAGCGCCACCACTACCACCACCATGGCAACGATGTTTCCCCAGAACAGCTTGTTCCGTTTAAGCGAGAAGAACTCCTTGAATGTCATAAGTCACGTCTTTTATCGGGGGCAAAGATACGATTTTTAGAATGAAATACGGACTGCGGGGCAAGTTTTTCACCGCTTGCCCCGCAGAAGTCCGTCGGGGCATAAAAAAACCGCCAGCACCGGTTTGCCGGTCCTGGCGGTTTCCTTGTCTCTTTCCGCGTGTTGGCGTCTTATGCCTTCACGCCGTTGTATTCGTCGGAAACGGTCAGTTTCTTGCGGCCTTTGGCACGACGTGCAGCCAATACTCGGCGGCCGTTTGCAGTGGCCATTCTCTCACGGAAACCGTGTTTGTTTTTTCTCTTTCTGTTCGAGGGTTGAAATGTTCTTTTCATTGCTGTATCTTTTTTATGTTATTATTCTCGCGAATTCGGGCTGCAAAATTAGGTACTTTTCCCCAATAAACCAAGAGATAAGTCATTTTATCACAAAACTTTTTGCGATTTTTGCTGAATTCCATTACTTTTGCAGCCGCAAAGAAGGTTTATTCATCTTAATATTATACGAATATGATTAATGCCCAAGACATTAAAATCGGGACTTGCATCCGCATGGATGGCAAGTTGTACTTTTGCATCGACTTCCTGCATGTAAAGCCGGGAAAGGGAAACACTTTTATGCGTACCAAGCTGAAAGACGTGGTGAACGGCTACGTGCTGGAGCGCCGCTTCAATATCGGCGAGAAGCTGGAAGACGTGCGTGTGGAACGCCGTCCCTACCAGTACCTCTACCACGACGGCGATAACTACCAGTTCATGAATCAGGAGACTTTCGACCAGATTCCCATTGCCCACGACCTCATCAACGGTGTGGACTTCCTGCTGGAAGGGCAGGTGGTGGATGTGGTTTCGGACGCTTCTACCGAAACGGTGCTCTATGCCGACATGCCCATCAAGGTGCAGCAGAAGGTGACTTACACCGAGCCGGGCCTGAAAGGCGATACCGCTACCAACACGCTGAAGCCGGCTACTGTAGAGTCGGGTGCCACGGTGCGCGTGCCCCTCTTCATCAACGAAGGCGAGACGATTGAAATCGATACGCGCGACGGCTCTTACGTGGGCCGCGTAAAGGCATAACTCCGGTTATTGCGCAATAGGGAAATCCCCGGAGCCGCTTGCTTCGGGGATTTTTTCTTTTTCTTAGAAGCTGTTTTGATTTTATTCCGGCATTTTTCTAAAGGGTGTTTTTGAGGATTTTTGCCTGTTCTTTCCTTTGCATAGCGGGCTATGTGACGAATGGGAACAGGCAAAAAGACCGAAAACAGATTTAGAAAAGCCGGATAAAACGATTTAGAAATAAAATCAAAACAGGCTCTTAAGTAACTTTTCATATTTAGTTTATACTATGCCGGTCATTGATTTTTTAGACGCGGATGAAGCGGATGATGCGGATTATTTTTTTAGCATAAAATGCTGAATCCGGCTGAATCCTATAAATTACAAATCCGCTCAACCCGCTCAATCCGCGTCTAAAAAATAACAGGATATATTCATTTAATTCTTGAGACTTACTTAGTTGGTATTAAATAATAAATAGATAAATGGGAATTTATTTTTCATCCGCAGATGACGCAGATTGCGCAGATTTTATTTTTTTCTTCGCAAAAGGCGTACGTGGGCGAAGTCTTCCCTGCACCTTCGGTGCATAGTAATCCGCGTCATCTGCGGATGAAAAATTACTCCGATAAATTATCAGTTATAACAGTACATGGAACTCATAGCAGCAGTCATTTTGGGCATAGTGGCCGGCGTGGCGATAGGCATATTGGTGTCGCGCGGCAAGCGGCAGGCGTTGGTCACGGGCAACGAAGTGCTCCGCACGCAGTTGGACAATGTAAAGGCACAGGCCGAGGTACAGCGGGCCGAAGTCCAGCGCGTGCTCAAGGAGGCGAAAGAGGAATGGGCCGCACAGATGGCACAGGCCAGGCAGGATGCCGAAAACCACACCCGCCAGGCGTTGCAGGAGAAAGAGAAAGCCTGCCAGGCCGCTCTGGCAGCCAAAGACGAGGCTTGCCACGATGCCCTCGATGCCAAGGAAACAGCATGTAGGGAGGTGCTGGCGGCACAAGAAAAAAGGCATGCCGAGGCAATGGCGGCACAGCAGCAACGTTTTGACGAGGTTATGGCCAAAGTGTCCGCCCAGGTGAAATCGGCTACCGACGACATGCTGAAACAGCGCCAGCGCGAGTTTGCCGAGGCCAGCAACGCCAACCTGGGGCAGATCGTCACCCCCCTGCGCGAAACCATCGAGAAGATGAAGCAGGCCATGAACGAGAACACCTTGAAACAGACCTCCATGAGCACGGAAATGCGCACCAACATTGAGCACATGATGCGCCAGAGTGCCGCTGCACAGCGCAGTGCCGAGGAGCTGACCCGCGTGTTCAAGCATGGCACCAAGGTGCAGGGCGATTGGGGGGAGACGGTGCTCGACGAGCTTCTGGAGGCACAGGGGCTTACCCGGGGCATACATTACGACACGCAGGCCGTCATACGCGATGCGGGTGGCCGGGTGGTGAAGACAGAGGAAGGCGGACTGATGCGCCCCGACGTCATCCTGCACCTCGACCAGCGGCGTGAGGTGATTATCGACTCCAAGGTATCGCTCACGGCCTTTATCGACTATGTGAATGCCGATACCGAGGAAGCACGCCTGCAGTACCTGAAGGCGCATGTGGAGAGCCTGCAAAAGCATGTCAAGGAGCTGTCGGTGAAAGACTATTCCTCGTACATCCAGCCCCCGAAGGTCCGGATGGACTACGTCATCATGTTCGTGCCCCATACGGGTGCCTTGTGGACAGCACTGAATGCCCAGCCCGACCTATGGCGGCGTGCCATGGACAAAAACGTGTTTATTGCCGACGAACAGACCCTCTTTGCCGCCCTGCGCATCATCAACCTCACCTGGACACAGATAGCCCAGGCGCAGAACCATGAGAAGGTGTATGCCTTGGCCAACGAGATGATAGACCGTGTGGGGCAGTTCATGAAGAAATACCAGGCCATAGGCAAAGCCCTCGACAGTGCCGCCAAGGCCTACGAGGATGGCGAGAAGAAACTGCTGCCGGGCGGGCAAAGCATCTTGCAGACCTGCGGCAAACTGGTGAAGCTGGGAGCCAGGCAGAGCGATAAGAACCCATTGCCCCAGCTGGTGGATGTGGACAAGATTCCGGCCATTGAGGCGCCCGGCTCAGAACAATGAGTGCAGCCTCCCTACGTTGCTTCCGGCCCATACGGCTGCAATGCCCAGCACCACGCTGATGCCGGCATAGAGCAGCAACGGTGCGTAGCAGCCCTGCCGCACCATTTGCAGGCAGTCGTTGCCGAAGGTGGAAAACGTAGTGAACCCTCCGCACAGGCCCGTGGTGAGCAGCAGCCTGACGTCGGGCGGGAGGTTGAAGCGTGCCGACCAGGCGTAAAACAAGCCAATGAGGAAGCAGCCCGCAAGGTTCACCGTCAGGGTGGCCCAGGGGAAGGAGTACGGGTGTATGCGTTCGTGCAACGCCATCTGGACAAGGTAGCGCAGCAAGCTGCCTGCTCCTCCGCCCAGGAATACGGCTATCAGTTCTTTATACATGATTTGTTCGATAGGAGTTAATAGAATTGTGGTTGGCGATGGCAAAGATGCGAATTTTGGTTGAAATATTAGCGCATGAAAGGGGATATTGCGTATATTTGTATGCAATTCGATAATCTTGATACGTCTTGGCTTATGAGAAGTTTAGTTGCTTGCGGTTTATTGGCATCCGGTGCTTTTTTGTCTGCGCAGGAAAGGCCGAATATCCTGATTTTTCTGGTAGACGATATGGGACTGATGGATACCTCCTGTCCTTTTCTGACGGATGCCGACGGGAATCCTCGGAGATACCCGTTGAATGAGTGGTATCGTACCCCGAACATGGAACGTCTGGCAAGTCAGGGCATTCGTTTCTCCACGTTTTACGCCAACAGCGTGAGTTCGCCGTCGCGTGCTTCCATTATGACCGGACAGACTTCGGCGCGCCATCATACGACAAACTGGATTAATTCGGAGAGCAATAACCGGGATTACTACGGACCTTATGAATGGAATTGGGAAGGTCTGAGAAAAGAAGACATGACCTTGCCCCGCCTGCTTGCCCGCCAAGGTTACAAGACCATCCATGTGGGGAAGGCGCATTTCGGAAGCCAGGGCAGCGAAGGGGAGTTTCCGCAGAATATAGGTTTTGAAGTAAACATCGCAGGCTCTTCCATCGGGCAGCCGGGTAGTTATTATGGCGAAAACGGGTATGGCTTCATCAAGGGATACAGACCTCGTGCCGTGCCCGGACTGCAAAAATATCACGGTACGTCCACTTTCCTGACAGAAGCATTGACAATGGAGGCCAATGCACAGATTGATACAGCGGTAGCGCAGAAAAGGCCGTTCTTCCTCTACATGGCCCATTACGCTTTGCACGCACCGTTTGAAAGGGATTCCCGTTTCTGGTCCCATTACGAAGATGCCGGTAAGTCGGATGCCGTCAAGGCTTTCGCCACCTTGGTGGAAGGCATGGACAAGTCGTTGGGAGACATAATGAATCATCTGGAGGAATTGGGCGTGGCAGAGAATACACTCATCATTTTCTTGGGCGACAATGGCTCGGATGCGCCGCTGGGGCCTGCGCGCTCGTATTCTTCTTCGGCTCCCTTGCGCGGGAAAAAAGGCTCGGAATTCGAAGGGGGGATGTGCGTGCCGTTCATTGCGGCATGGGGAAGAACCGATCCGGATAATAAGTTCCAGAAGGCGTTGCCGATAGCCGAGAATGCGGTGCAGCTGCAATTCGGGACGGTGATGGATATTTATCCCACGTTGGCCAGACTGGCCGGCGCAGCCGTTCCGGCCGGTTATGCGGTCGACGGGCAAGATTTGAGCATTTTGCTTTCGGGCAGGCAAGATGGGCATCGCAAGAATACGTTCCTGATGCATTTCCCTCATACACACCGGGGAAGTTATTTTACCGTGTATCGCAAAGACGACTGGAAATTAGTGTACTATTATAATCCAGAGCATCCGGAACGTCCGGATTGCGTGTTGTATAATTTGCGGGAGGATCCGGAAGAACGTCGGGAGGTATCCGGGATATATCCTCAGAAGACAATCGAGTTGTTGGAGGAAATGGCTGCTTCCTTGAAAGAGCAGGGCGCGCAATATCCGATAGATTTTGAGGGGACCCCCGTCCTGCCCGATTGCGCGTACTGGAAAGAGAATTTCAGGTTTGCTTCGCAAAGATAGTCGTAACGGGCGGCAAAACGTGTCGTTGAAGAAAAAACTTGCTGCTTGCGGTGTATTTGCATGGTTTTTTCTACATTTGCGAAGATAACAAAAAGAGAACAGCATGAAATACTCGGTCGTCATCCCCGTGTTCAACCGCCCGGATGAGGTGGATGAACTTTTGCAAAGCCTCGCTTCGCAGACTTTCCATGACTTTGAGGTGATTGTGGTGGAAGATGGCTCGACCATACCTTGCCGGGAGGTGGTGGAACGGTATGCCGGGCGGCTGCCCCTGCATTATTTCTGTAAGCCCAATTCCGGCCCGGGGCAGACGCGCAACTATGGGGCGGAGCGCAGCCGGGGGGAATATCTTATTATACTGGATTCCGACTGCATCCTGCCACCGGGCTATCTGGAGGCTGTGGAGCAGGAATTGCGGCGCGAGCCGGCCGATGCCTTTGGGGGTCCCGACCGTGCGCACCCTTCGTTCACGCCCTTGCAGAAGGCCATCAACTACTCCATGACCTCCTTTTTCACCACGGGCGGCATACGGGGTGGAAAGAAGAAGATGGACAAATTCTATCCGCGCAGTTTCAACATGGGCATCCGGCGCGAGGTATTCTTCGCGTTGGGTGGTTTCCCCGCCATGCGTTTCGGTGAGGACATCGACCTGAGCATACGCATCTTCAAGGGCGGCTACCGTTGCCGCCTGTTTCCCGACGCGTGGGTGTGGCACAAGCGGCGCACGGATTTCCGCAAATTCTTCAGGCAGGTGCATAATTCGGGCATCGCGCGCATCAACCTGTATAAGAAGTATCCCGAATCGTTGAAAGTGGTGCACCTGCTGCCGGCCGTCTTTACGCTCGGGGTGGCGGTGTTGCTGCTGGCGGCCCCGTGGTGTCTGTGGAGCCTGTTGCCGCTGGTAGTCTTTGCCCTGCTGGTGTGCATCGACTCCGCGTGTCGGAACGGCAGCCTGCGCATCGGCCTTTACTCTATTGCCGCCGCCTTCATCCAGCTGGCGGGCTATGGCACAGGGTTCCTGCGTGCCTGGTGGCATCGCTGCGTGCAGGGCCGCGGGGAGATGGAGGCGTTCAGGAAAACGTTTTATAAGTAGGGGCTGCCCGTCCCTCGGAGATACGCTGACTATGAATTTTGTATAACTATGGATACATCCGATAAAGGCACCCCCGCCCGCCTCACCATTCCCCAGTGGTCGGAGGCCGACCGCCCGCGGGAGAAGATGATGCTGAAAGGGGCGGAGGCATTGAGCGATGCCGAGTTGCTGGGCATCTTGATAGGTTCGGGCAATACGGACGAGAGTGCCGTGGCCTTGATGCAAAGGGTGCTGGCTGCGGCCGGCAACGACCTGAACCAATTGGGAAAGTGGGAGGTACGCGACTTTGCCCGCTTCAAGGGCATGGGGCCTGCCAAGAGCATCACGGTGATGGCTGCCTTGGAGCTGGGCAAGCGGCGCAAGCTGCAGGAGCGAGGCGAGCGTGCCGTCATCCGTTCGTCGCAGGACATTTACGAGCTGTTCCACCCGTTGCTTTGCGACTTGCCTACCGAGGAGTTCTGGATTCTCTTGCTCAACCAGGCGGCGCGTGTCATAGACAGGGTGCGCATCAGCCGCGGGGGCATTGACCAGACTACGGCCGACGTGCGGGCCATTCTTCGCGAAGCGTTGCTGCAAAGGGCCACGCAGATTGCCTTGGTGCACAACCATCCTTCGGGCAACGTGATGCCAAGCAGCGAGGACCGCCGCCTGACGCAACAGGTGCAGCAGGCAGCCCGGGTGATGAACATTCGGGTGCTGGACCACCTGGTGGTGACGGACGGTCGGTATTACAGTTTCAATGACGAAGGCGCGCTGTGACGCGATGGAGGGTAGTCAGTGAGCTAAAGGGTCACTTGGGAAAGTTGATATCCCTTTTTTGCGAGGTGGAGAAGAATATAAAAAACTCAGATAACAGATTGAATAGCGTAAAAAAATACATGCTGACATTTCGGAAATGATTTTGGCTGTTTCGCCATTTTTGTTTAGCTTTGTCCGTTGAACCAAAAGTATGATTCTGGTATATGACAAAGTATGAGATAGAAGAAAAAATAGTGGCCATGCTCAAAACGGTGTACGACCCGGAGATTCCGGTGAATGTGTACGACTTGGGGTTGATATACAAGATAGATGTGTCGGACGATGGCGAGGCCATTATCGACATGACGCTGACTGCTCCCAATTGCCCGGCAGCAGATTTCATAATGGAGGATGTGCGGCAGAAGATTGAGTCGATTGAGGGCGTGACGTCGGCTGTGGTGAACCTGGTGTTTGAGCCGGAATGGGATAAAGACATGATGAGCGAGGAGGCCAAGTTGGAGCTTGGCTTCCTTTGAATTGGGTATAGAGGATGAGTTTGATTGTTTAACCGAAAAAGCAAGTGTGATGAAACGAATGAAAGTGAACTTATGGGTGGCTTTGGTGGTGGCAACAATGGGTTGCACGGGTGGCCTGAAGGCTTCTCCGCTGCCAGTGGCCGGAAATCGGGAGGTAACGGTGGTGAACCAGGACATTGCCGAAGGGCAGATGGCTCCTGACTTTACGCTGAAAGACCTGCAAGGCAATGACCTGGCTTTGTCTTCCCTGCGGGGCAAGTATGTGGTGCTGGACTTTTGGGGCAGCTGGTGCGGCTGGTGCATCAAGGGCATTCCGGACATGAAGAAGTATTATGCCAAGTATAAGGATCGGATGGAGATATTGGGCATTGATTGCCGCGACACGGAGGCCAAGTGGAAAGCTGCTGTGGAGAAGTATGAACTGCCGTGGCTGCATGTGCGCAATGCGGGCAATCTGGATGTGAGTAAGCTTTACGGCGTGCCCGGCTATCCTACCAAGATAGTGGTGGACCCCAAAGGGAAGATTGCCAAGATAGTGGTGGGCGAAGATCCTGCTTTCTACACGTATCTGGATGAACTTTTTAAGTAGGTGATAAGTGGTTGGTACTGATGAAGAATGTATATTTCCTTTCGGATGCACACTTGGGTTGCCGTGCCATAGCACACGGGCGGACACAGGAGCGGCGCTTGGTGAACTTCCTGGAGAGCATCAAGCACAAGGCCGCGGCGGTGTACCTACTTGGCGACATGTTCGACTTCTGGTATGAATTCCGCACGGTGGTGCCACGGGGATACACGCGTTTCCTTGGCAAACTCTCCGAGCTGACGGACATGGGCGTGGAGGTGCATTTCTTTACGGGCAACCACGACATATGGTGTGGCGACTACCTGACTACGGAGTGCGGGGTGACTTTGCACCGCGAGCCGCTTACCACGGAGATTTACGGCCGGGAGTTCTACTTGGCGCATGGCGATGGGTTGGGCGATCCGGACAAGAACTTCAAGGTGCTGCGTGCCATGTTTCACAGCCATACTTTGCAACGGTTGTTCTCGGCCTTACACCCCCGTTGGAGCGTGGAGTTTGGCCTGCGCTGGGCAAAGCACAGCCGCCTGAAACGGGAGGGGGGCAAGGACCCCGACTACCTGGGCGAGGATAAGGAAAACCTGGTGGTTTACTCCAAGGAGTACCTGAAAAGTCATCCGGACATCAATTACTTTGTCTACGGGCACAGGCATATCGAGCTCGACCTGATGTTGAGCAGCACGGCACGGGTGGTGATATTGGGCGATTGGATAAACTTCTTTTCATACGCCGTGTTTGATGGCGAGCACCTTTTCCTGGAGAACTATATCGAAGGAGAGACGCAGCCTTGAACGTAATGCTAAGTAGATGTTGGAAATTAGTTTATATTATAAATGAGGATGGATGTATCTGTCATTCTGAGCGGAACCCGAAGGGTGTAGTCGAAGAATCCCAGCGATTATTCTGCATGAAGCGAGATGCCTCGACGATGCTCGGCATGACAGATAGTATAAACTAAATATAAACAGTTACTTATAAACTATCATTTGATTATAAGAGCATGAAAAACTATCTATCTGTTTTAGCCGGATGCCTACTGGCGGCTGGCACGGTTTCTGTATGGGGGCAGGACACTCCCCCGGAGTTGGTGATACGTATTGACGATATGGGTGCTTTCCACTCGGTGAACGAGGCTTGCGTGGAAACCTACCGGCAGGGCATTGCCCGGAGCGTGGAGGTGATGCCGGTGGCGGCCTGGTTTCCGGAAGCGGTAAAGATGCTGAAGGAGAACCCGGGGCTGGACGTGGGGCTGCACCTGACGCTGACCAGTGAGTGGGAAAACGTGAAGTGGCGTCCGCTGACCGATTGTCCCAGCCTGACGGACGAGAACGGCTATTTCTATCCGATGCTCAGCCCTAACCCCAATTATCCGGGGCAGGCATTGACCGAGCACGATTGGGACATCCGCGAGATTGAGCAAGAATTCCGTGCGCAGATTGAGACGGCTTTGCAATGTATTCCCCAATTGAGCCACCTGACGGGGCACATGGCCTCTACGGCCTTCAGCAAGGAGGTCAATGAACTGACTTTGCGCCTGGCCAAAGAGTATGACCTTGCCTGCATAGACCGCATGGATTCGGACAAGGAGTACAATTTTCAATACATAGGTTACACGGGCGCCAGCAAGACACCGCAAGAGAAGGAGGCCAGTTTCCTTGCTTCGCTGGACAAGCTGGAGCCGGGCAAGCGTTACCTGTTTCTCGACCATCCGGCCTATGACGATGATGAGATGGAGACCGTGTTCCACATCGGCTATGAGAACGTGGCAGCCGACCGGCAGGGGGTGACCGACCTGCTGACCAGCGAGCGTGTGAAGCAGGCCATTGAAGCCAAGGGCATCCGCCTGATTACCATCGACCAGCTGACCAAGGGATTGCCCAGGGGAACTGCCTCAAAGAAACTGGATAAAGCCGTGCAAAGGTATCTGGCCGCAGCCGGGAAGGCCGGGCAAGACCTGCATAGCCTCATGGTGGTGCAGCACGGTGAAGTGCTGGCCGCCCACTGGATGAGCGAAGGGCGCGAGGACGAGCCTCACATACTGAACTCCGTCAGCAAAACGTTCACTGCCACGGCAGTAGGATTTGCCATCGCCGAGGGCAAGCTGAGGCTGGACGACAAGCTGGTGTCTTTCTTCCCCGACAAGGTGCCTGCAGAGGCAAGCGGCAACCTGAAATCCATCACCGTGCGCCACCTGCTGACCATGAACTGCGGGCACGACACCGACCCTACAGGCAAGATTCGTGGCACGGAGGGAGCCGACTGGGTGAAGGAGTTCCTGGCCTGGCCCGTGGAGCATGAGCCGGGAACGTTTTATACCTACAACAGCCTGGGCACCTACATGCTCTCCGCCATCGTGCAGAAGGTGACGGGACAGAAGGTGGTGGACTACCTGTGGCCCCGTCTGTTCCGTCCGTTGGGCATTGTGAACGTGCGGTGGGAAGAGAGTCCGCAAGGCATCAATACCGGCGGTTGGGGGCTTTACCTTAAGACGGAAGACCTGGCCAAGATGGGACAGCTGTTCTTGCAGGATGGCATGTGGCAGGGGCGGCAGATTCTGCCCGAAGGATGGGTGGAGGAGGCTTCGGCAGCCCAAGTGCCTTCGGTGCCTGCCGGAGTGAAGCCCGAGATGGCGAAGAAGCTGAAGTTGACGGTGAAGAACAGTGACTGGGTGCAAGGCTATGGCTACCAGATGTGGCGTTGCCGTCACAATGCTTACCGCGCCGACGGGGCCAATGGACAGTATATCCTGGTACTGCCGGAAAAGGATGCCGTGATAGCCGTTACTGCCCACATACCGGACATGCAGGCCGAGCTGAACCTCATCTGGAAGTACCTGCTGCCTGCGCTGTAGCATCGGCCGGGAGGCTGGCATAAAAAAAGGAGCGCGTAAACCTGGGAATGTGCGAGGTTTACGCGCTCTTTCTTTGTTACTGCTCCGCTGTCTTATGGCAGGATTTTACCATTTATATCCGGCTGCGCGGGCTATGCGTTTGGGGATGTCAGTGTTGTCCATCTTGCCGCTGAACAGCGTAGCACCTGCCCCGATGGCAAAGACCGGCACATACTCAGCACTGTGGTCGCCCGTGGTCCAGCCCACCTTAGCTGCCTGGCTCATGACCTTGCGCGCGGCTACGGCCACGGGTTCGGTTCTGGAATAGAGGCTTTCGGTGAAGACCACGTGACGCTTGGTGAACGACTCGTCGAAGGCATCGTGCAGCAGGCGTTCCTGTTCCCACGTCAGGGGCACGGTGTCCCAGAAGCCCATCTGTTTCGTCAGCAGGACCTTCATGTCTTCCCACGTGGCATTGCCGCTCTTGCGCAGGTCGGTGATGGCGCGCGACAAGGCTTCGGCCGATTGCTGCTGGCCATCGAGCGCTTTGAGGTTCAGCGTATAGCCCTGATGACCCAGGCCGAGCCCTCCCGTCTCGTGGTCGGCGGTGACGACGATGAGCGTCTCCTTGGGGTGCTGCTGGTAGAAGGCATAGGCTACCTTGATGGCGTTGTCCATGTCAATGACTTCGCGGAGCACGGTGGCTGCATCGTTGTCGTGGCAAGCCCAGTCAATCTTTCCGCCTTCCACCATGAGGAAGAAGCCCTTGCGGTTGTCCTTGCTCAGGAAGTCTATTGCGCTTTCCGTAATCTGTGCCAGGGTCATGTCGTCCGCCTGGCGGTCGATGGCGTAGGGCAGGCACCAGGGCACGCTGCCTTCCTGCTGGATGAGGAGCATCTTTTCTGCGTCCTTCGCTTTGCTTTGGTATTCATCGATACCGCGCGCCACGGTGTATCCGGCCTGTGCGATGGAAGCGATGGCCTTCACGCCCTTGTCTTTCGTATTGAATCCGCTTCCGGCGTAGAAGTCGAAGCCCGTGGCGATGAGGTCGTCGACGATGTTGTCATACATGCCACGGTCCGGCTGGTGGGCATAGAACGAGGCCGGAGTGGCGTGGTCCACACCTACGCTGGTGGTGATGCCTACCTTCCTCCCGGCTTCCTTGGCACGGACGGCTACGCTGTACACAGCCTCCTTATCGGCATCCACGCCGAGGGCGCCGTTGTACGTCTTATGTCCTGTGGCCAGCGCCGTGCCCCCGGCGGCGGAGTCGGTGATGGAGTTGGTGGCGGAGTAAGTGGTGGCCATGCCTGCCACGGGGAAGGAGGCAAACTGCAGGGGTGCGGTGCCGATGCGCCCCTGCTGCTCGGCTTGGTACATTTCGGTGGTATTCACTTGGTTCAACCCCATTCCGTCACCGATGAAGTAGAACACATACTTGGCGCGTTGTGCCTGTGCGGCAACTATGACGAAGAGCGCCAGAAGGAGAAAGCTTGTCAGTCGTTTCATCTTTTGTTTTTATTTTATGATGTAATAGCTTATATGGTATGCATAACTGAAAAACTGGGCAAAGATACGGTTCGCGCACGACTTTGCCCGTTACATTCCTGCTAAAATGTGCGGGATTTCTGCCAGCAAACGATGCAGATTAAGTCTGGTTGGGCATGAAAGACCCCCACGCGGCTGCATGGGGGTCGTAAGGATGGGAGGTGGAGAAGGGATTGGTAGATGTCACGCCTCTCCGTGCTCCAGTATGGCCAGCGTGTCGGTGGCAATCATCAGCTCTTCATCAGTGGGGATGACTACTACCTTCACCCGCGAGTCGTCGGTGGAAATGACCTTCTCCTCGCCGCGCACTCGGTTCTTTTCGGCATCGAGCTTCACGCCCATGAATTCCAGTCCTTGGCAGGCTCCCCATCGGGCAGTGGCCTGGTTCTCGCCCACACCGCCGGTGAAGACAATGATGTCCACGCCGCCAAGAGCTGCCGCGTATGCACCGATGTATTTCTTGATACGGTAGAAGTACATGTTCTCTGCCAATTGGGCTTTGGGATTGCCTGCGGCTACGGCAGCCTCCAGGTCGCGCATGTCGCTCGATTCGCCGAAGATGCCCAGCACGCCGCTCTTCTTGTTCAACAGGTTCGAGATGCCGGCAGCGTCCAGACCTTCCTTTTCCATGATGTAGGTCACGGCACCTGCGTCGATGTCACCGCTGCGGGTGCCCATCATCAGGCCTTCGAGTGGGGTGAGCCCCATGCTTGTGTCCATGCACTTGCCGTCCTTGATAGCGCTGATGGAGCCGCCGTTGCCTATGTGGCAGGTGATGATGCGCGTGCCTTCAGGCTTGATGCCGAGGAACTCGCATACTCGCTGCGACACGTAGCGGTGCGATGTGCCGTGGAAGCCGTAGCGGCGTACGCCGTATTTCTGGTACAGCTCGTAGGGCACGGCATACATGTAGGCATAGTCGGGCATAGTCTGGTGGAAGGCGGTGTCGAACACACCTACCTGGGGCACGTCCGGCAGGATGGCCTTGATGGCGTTCACGCCCTTCAAGTTGGCGGGGTTGTGCAGTGGGGCGAGATCGTTGCAGGCGGTGAAAGCTTCGAGTACTTCGGGGGTGAGCAACACCGACTTGCTGAACTTTTCGCCGGCATGCACCATGCGGTGGCCTACGGCATCTATTTCCGTGAGCGAGCTGATGGCGCCATATTCTGGGTCGGTCAGTGTGTGCAGGATGAATTCCACTCCCACGGTGTGTTCGGGGATGTCTTTCTCCACGATTTTTTTTTCGCCGCTTGGCAGGGTGAACTTCAAGAAGGAGTCTTTCAGGCCGATTTTTTCTACGCCGCCTTGGGCAATGACTTGTTTATGATCCATGTCGAACAGCTTGTACTTGATGGACGAACTGCCGCAGTTTAATACTAATACTTTCATTTCTTGGTTCTATTTATGGATTAGACTTTAAGCGTTGCTTTTGGCAGCGATGGCTTGGTTGGCGGTGATGGCAATCATGCGGTAGACGTCTTCCACGGAGCAGCCGCGCGACAGGTCGTTTACCGGGCGTGCAATGCCTTGCAGAATGGGGCCGATGGCATCGGCGTGTCCCAGGCGTTGTACCAGTTTGTAGGAGATGTTGCCTACCTCCAGGTTGGGCACTACCAGTACATTGGCATGGCCGGCAATGGCTGAACCAGGAGCCTTGCTGGCACCTACTTCGGGCACCAGGGCGGCATCGGCCTGCAGCTCGCCGTCGATGGCGATGTCAGGAGCCATTTCCTTGGCCAGTTTCAGGGCTTCTACCACTTTGTCTACCACTTCATGCTTGGCAGAGCCTTTTGTGGAGAAACTCAGCAGGGCTACTTTGGGGTCGAGGCCGGCTACGGCACGTGCGGTGCGCGCGGTGCATACGGCTATCTGTGCCAGTTGTGAGGCGTCGGGCACCGGAGTAACGGCTACATCGCCCATCACCAAAATGCCGTTGTTGCCGTATTCCGGGGCATGGGTCAGCAGCAGCATAGCGCCGGACACGCAAGTTATTCCCGGTGCGGTCTTAATAATCTGCAAAGCCGGTCGCAGCACGTTGCCGGTGGTATTTCGTGCGCCGGCCAGTTGGCCGTCGGCATCGCCGTTCTTTATCATGAGGCAGCCCAGATAGAGTGGGGCGAGCACTTTCTTTTCGGCTTCTTCGAGGGTCATGCCTTTCCCTTTGCGCAGTTCGTAGAGCAGTTGTGCATATTCCTCTTTTCTCGGGTTGTTTTCCGGGTCGATGATGGTGGCTTTTCCAATGTTTCCCAGCCCCCATTTCTTTGCACATTCGTCAATTTCGTCGGGGTTGCCCAGCAAGATAAGGTCGGCCGTTTCATCGGTCAAGGCTTGATTGGCGGCTTTCAAGGTGCGTTCTTCCGTGCCTTCGGGAAGAACAATGCGTTGGCGGTTGGCTTTAGCGCGCTCAACGATTTGGTTAATTAATCTTTGCATGATGATATATTTGTGTGTGTTGAATTCACTTCTTTAAGTCACTCGCAAAAATACATAATTTTGCAACATCTATATAGCAATTAACAACGTAAAAATGTGCCGGGTGGTAATTATTGGATTATTTAACACAACGTCTCCATGGTCGGTGTCAGTTGTGTTTCCGAAAGCGGAATATTCATTAACTTTGCGCCCGTTTTCAATAGGTATTAATTTATAAGTTATGATTCGTCAATGTGCCATCCTCTTCGGATGTCTTGCTTTGGGCGAGCTGGTAGTTTATCTTACGGGTATCAAGTTACCCTCCAGCATCATAGGCATGCTGTTGCTGACGTTGTTCTTGAAGTTGGGTTGGATAAAGCTGCACTGGGTGCAGGGCATGTCCGACTTCCTGGTTGCCAATCTCGGATTCTTTTTCGTGCCGCCCGGCGTGGCTCTGATGCTGTATTTTGATGTCATTGCCGCCGAATTTATCCCCATAGTTGTAGCTACGGTTGTCAGCACCTTGCTGGTGCTTGTCGTCACGGGCTGGGTTCACCAATTAACACGTAAACTGAAATGAATTTTCTTGAGAACGAGTTCTTCTTGCTCGCCGTTACCTTCGGTGTGTTTTTCTTGGCCAAGCTGTTGCAAAAGCGTACCGGCCTGATGCTGCTTAACCCTATTTTGCTGACGATTGCCGTGCTTATCATTTTCTTGAAAATGGCGCACATCAGCTATGACACTTACAATGAGGGCGGACACTTGATAGAGTTTTGGCTGAAACCTGCGGTGGTGGCTTTGGGCGTTCCCCTTTACTTGCAATTGGAAACCATCAAAAAGCAGTTGTTGCCTATCATTCTTTCCCAGTTGGCCGGTTGCATTGTCGGGGTGGCTTCTGTGGTGCTGATAGCCAAGTGGATGGGTGCTTCGGATGAGATTATCTATTCCTTGGCACCCAAGTCGGTCACCACGCCCATAGCTATGGAGGTGGCCAAATCGGTGGGTGGCATCTCGTCGCTTACGGCTGCCGTGGTGGTATGCGTGGGGCTGCTTGGCGGAATGCTTGGCTTCAGGGCACTTCGGGTGGGGCATGTGCATAGCCCCATGGCACAAGGGCTTTCCATGGGTACAGCCGCCCATGCCGTGGGCACCTCAGCCGCTATGGATGTCAGTCGGAAATATGGTGCCTTTGCCAGCTTGGGACTTACGCTGAACGGCATCTTTACAGCACTACTCACCCCCAGCATATTGAGGTTGCTGGGGGTGTTGTAAAGGCTGTTCTTCAGTGTTGTTTATTGGTCAAAACTACAGTTTATTTTTTCACTACTGTCAGGTGCAGTTTCCCGGTCTTTACCCCTTTCGCCTTAGCTTCCAAGACAATTTTGCCTGCCGTCTCTCCTGCCTGTACAATGGCCGTGAGCTGCCCGCTGAAGGCTGGCATTTTGTTTTCGTGGAATAAATAGAGGCAGGTGGCATCGCCGTTGGCAGAAGCCCGGTAGGAACCTGCGCCTGTCACGGCAAATTGCACCAGACGGGTATCTGTCGGGCAAAGGTTGCCGTCTTTGTCCACAATACGTACCGTCACGTACGCCAAATCCTTACCATCGGCAAAAAGGTCTGTACGGTCGGCAACCAATTCAATGTGATGGGGCTTGCCTGCCGTGCGCATTGTTTTCTCATCAGCGGCTTTTCCATTAGCATCATAAGCCACGACTTTTACTTCTCCCGGCTCATAAGGTACATCCAGCCACATAAGTCGATACCTGCGTTGCAGCCAAAGGGAATCTTTGCCTTGTAGTGCCAGGCTTTCTTCACGGGTAAGCTTGCGTTGCCTGCCATAGCTTTTGCCGTTGACGAAAAGCTCGGCTTCCGGATAACTGGTATAGACAAAGACTGGGGTGTTTTCTCCTTCCCGCCCTTTCCAAGTCCAATGGGGCAAGATATGCAGTGTAGGCGATTTCTTGTTCCAAACACTGCGGTATAAATAGTAGCGGTCTTTAGGTAGGCTGGCTAAATCTATAATGCCGAACAGTGAGCTATGGCTTGGCCAAGCATCTGTATGATAGGGAGTGGGTTCGCCAAGATAATCGAAACCTGTCCATACAAACTGTCCGATGGTCCACGGGTAATCTTCTGCCAAGGCAAAATCATCGTCTGGCAAGTTGCTCCATGGACAATATTCTACATCGTATCCCGTTGACTGATGGTCATCGTACATGGCATTGGCACGCTTCTCCACCGGAAATTTGTAGATTCCACGTGAACTGACCGTCGATGCGGTTTCCGAACCCAGCACAATGTTCTGCGGTAAGCGGTTGTAAGCCTCTACATAGCGGTGGGCACGGTAGTTGAGCCCGGGTACGTCCAGCAATGCTGCAAAGCCATTATCCAATACGCTCGAAACCTGGTCCATTCCGCAAGTCACAGGCCTTGTGGGGTCTTCCCTATGGCAGATGTCTTGCAAGAATGATGCCACCTTGTAGCCTTCCGGATTCACCTGGGTGGGCACTTCGTTGCCAACGCTCCACATCACCACACAAGGGTTGTTGCGGTAATGGTGGAGCATGTTTACCATATCTTTCTCTGCCCATTCGTTGAAGAAACGGTGATAGCCGTTGTCGCATTTGGCCATGTCCCATTCGTCAAACGGCTCAATCATCATCATAAAGCCCATTTCGTCACACAGTTCCACCAGTTCGGGCGCAGGCATGTTGTGACTGGTGCGGATGGCATCGCAACCCATATCTTTCAGCAGGGTAAGCTGGCGGCGCAAGGCTGCCACGTTGACAGTTGCCCCCAACGGTCCCAAGTCGTGGTGGTTGCATACGCCTTGAAATTTGCGATGTTTCCCATTTAGAAAGAAGCCTTTATCTGCTACAATCTCTATACTGCGGATGCCAAAACGGGTGGTATATTCATCTACCAATATACCGTCCGCATAAATTTTTGAAACCGCTTTGTAAAGTGAAGGGCTCTCGGGTGACCACAGCATTGGTTCATCCACCAGAAAGTTTTGTTCAAACGGTTCTCCATAATGTATTTTCCGAGTATTGTCTTTTTTCGCAACCACCTTGCCGTCGGGCGAAATAATATCGGTTATGATGCGGATGTCTTTGTCGCCGGCTCCCGATAGGGTAGTCCGCAATTTCACGGAAGCATAGTCGGCTTCTACATGCGGAGTGGTCAGTTGGGTGCCCCATACAGGTACATGTATCTTTTCCGTTACTACCAAATGTACATTCCTATACAATCCTGCCCCCGGATACCAGCGGGAAGACTGCGGACGATTTTCCAGCCTTACAGCCAAAGTGTTGGTCCGCCCATCTTTATGGATATAGGGGGTAACATCAAGATAAAAAGAATTATATCCCAGCGGCCAGAATCCAGCCTTTTGTCCGTTTACATATACACAAGCTTCGCTCATGGCTCCATCGAACACCAAGGTCGCCTGCTTGTCGGCTGGAGCATTGAACGTGGTGCGGTACCAGCCCACACCTACGTAAGGCAGTCCGCCTGTCCGTCCGGTTTTTACTGAAGCCTGCTTTTCGAAATTCTGTGTGACGGCCACTTCCTGCAGGTCGTGGTTGCGGTCGAAAGGTCCGTAGATAGCCCAATCGTGCGGGATGGCGACCTCCTCCCAGTTCGTATCATCGAAAGCCTCCTGCATAGCGTCAGGTACATCCCCCTTTGTGAATTTCCAGTTCTTTTCCAATGTGGTTTCCGTACGTTGTTGTGCCGAGAGTATGATAGGGAAAAGGCAACATAAACAAAATAATAAGTTCTTTTTCATGGCTCTGCCTGAATTTATAGTTGAAAAAATAGTTAAAAATCAAAATAAAAAAGGGGCAAATCGCATTTTAACGATTCGTCCCTTAGGGTACCCTTAAACAAGGAAATATTGAACCTTTGGAACGACTTTCGCCTCATCGTAGAATATCTAAAATGTGTGGAAGGAATTACTAAATTGATAGACTCGATTTAGCCCACCTCTAAACCCTTTTATTACTTTAAGTGCCTTAATTGGCGGCTCTTTTAGGCGTATATCCTTGAAGGTGTACGTGTTAACTGTGTAACTCATTACTTAGTAGGGTTATTAGAGATAAGTAGGGTAGGCTATACAAGGCTTGTGCATGTATTTCAAAATGATCTACAGAAAATATGTAGATAAACTTATTACTCTTGAAAAACTTTCCATTCTAACCTATATTTATAGATGATAGATATAACAATCTTAAAATCACGAATATGAATACAAACAAAAGACAGTACAGAGAATTATCAGATGAAACAAAAGCTAAAATTAGCCAAAGTATGAGAGGAAAGAGCAAATCTTTCACCCATAAAGAGGCTATTTCAAACAGTCTTAAAGATTATTGGAAAACCATACCCAATAAACCGACAACTGATAATAAGGTAGGCTAAGAACCTACCTTAAAATATCACCACTTCTCAAGGTGACAAAACTTGCATTTCTGCAAGACTGAATAATATGTATATACCTATTTAAATGCTCAAATTTGACAAGATGAAATTAGTAACGAAGATTGATTACATC
>CALUIF010000025.1 GCA_944320635.1 uncultured Bacteroides sp.
GATGACGCGGATTATTCTTAGCATAAAATACTGAATCCTATAAATTACAAATCCGCTCAATCCGCCTCATCCGCGTCTAAAAAATCAATGACAGGCATAGTATAAACTAAATATGAACAACTACTTAGCAGAAATAAATTTCAATACGTTTCGGAAAATACAGAATATTTTCTACTTTTGTGCTTTCAAACTCAGTTTTATAACAAATTGAAAGCAAAAATCATCATTTTATGACACCAAACCATAGAGGGAATTTTGGCAGCAAGCTTGGCGCGATACTGGCCGCAGCCGGCTCGGCAGTGGGGCTGGGCAACATCTGGCGTTTTCCGTACGAAACGGGGGAGCATGGCGGGGCAGCCTTCATACTGGTCTACATAGGGTGCGTGCTGCTGTTTGGCGTGCCCATCATGATTGCGGAGTTTTCCATAGGGCGGCGCTCGCATGCCAACACGGCCCGGGCGTTCCAGAAGCTGGCGCCGGGCACACCGTGGCGGTGGGTAGGCCGCATGGGGGTGCTGACGGGTTTCCTGATACTGGGCTACTACTCGGTGGTGGCGGGCTGGACGCTGGAGTACATTGTCGAGGCGGCTACCAACAGCTTCGCGGGGAAGGGGGCGGACGATTTCATTGCGTCGTTCAGCCAGTTTACGGCACACCCGTGGAGGCCCATCGTGTGGATGGCGGCGTTTCTGCTGGCCACGCACTTCATTGTGGTGAAGGGGGTGGAAAAAGGTATTGAGAAGTCGGCAAAGATTATGATGCCCGCCCTGTTTATCCTGCTGCTTATACTGGCCGGTTGCGCAGTGTCGCTGCCGGGCGGCGGCGAGGGGCTGGAGTTTCTGCTGAAGCCCGACTTCAGCAAGGTGAACGGCAGCGTGCTGCTGGGCGCCATGGGGCAGGCGTTCTTCTCGCTGAGCATCGGCATGGGGTGCCTGTGCACGTATGCGTCTTACTTCCGCGACGACACCAATCTGCCTAAGACGGCTTTCAACGTGGCCATTATCGACACTTCGGTGGCCGTGCTGTCGGGATTCATCATTTTCCCGGCTGCGTTTTCGGTAGGCATTTTGCCGGACACGGGTCCCGGCTTAGTATTCGTCACCCTGCCCAACGTGTTCCAACAGGCTTTCGGCAACCTGCCTTGGCTGGCGGTGATTTTGTCGGTGATGTTCTACGTGCTGCTGGCACTGGCGGCACTGACTTCCACCATCTCCCTGCACGAAGTGGCTACGGCCTACCTGCACGAGGAGTTCAAGCTGACGCGCGGCAAGGCGGCCCGGGTAGTGACGGCGGGATGCATTGTGCTGGGCGTGCTTTGCTCGCTGTCGCTCGGCGTAGGCAAGGAGTACACCATTGCGGGCATGACGCTGTTCGACCTGTTTGACTTCGTTACGGCCAAGATTATGCTTCCGCTCGGCGGGTTCTTCATCGCCCTCTTTACGGGCTGGTATTTGGACAAACGCATCTTGCGGGAGGAAATCAGCAACCGGGGCACGCTGAAGGTGCAGATTTACAGGCTGCTGGTGTTCCTGCTGAAGTTCATTGCACCCATCGGCATTGCCTTTATCTTCATCAACGAACTGGGCTGGCTGTAAGCGAAGAACGGCATGAAGGAGTTCTTTTACTTCTCCCGCTGGGAAAGACGGGGCGTACTGATGCTGCTGGCGCTCATACTCGGCATTGCCGGGGGCAGCGAGGTGTACCTGCTGCACAGGGATAGCCGGGATGAGGCTCCGGAAAGCCAGGCAGAAGTCCTCCGGACGCGGCAGGAGTATGAAGCCTTTGCCGCATCTTTGCAAAGAAAGGAACAGGAATGGCAACGGCGGACAGCGACCTACGACCGCATTCCGCCGACATTGGCACCCTTCAATCCCAATACGGCAGACTCGGCCACCCTGCGCAGGCTGGGACTGCCCGGATGGATGGCCAGGAATGTGGTGCGCTACCGGGAGAAAGGCGGCAAATTCCGTCGGGCAGAAGACTTCAAGAAGATTTACGGACTGACACAGGAGCAATATGAAACGCTGCTCCCCTACCTGTACATCGCACCCGAAGACACCCAGCAAAGGGTGGTGCAACTGTACCGGCCACCCGTACGGAGGGACAGCACGGAGCGGCAGTTCAAATATTCCGAAGGCACCGTAGTGGAGCTGAACAGTGCCGACACTACGGAACTGAAAAAGATACCGGGCATAGGCAGCGGCATTGCGCGGATGATAACAGGCTACCGCCAACGGCTCGGCGGATTCTACCGCATTGAACAGCTGGCAGAGATAAACCTGGACTACGAACAACTGCGCCCGTGGTTCAGCATACGGACAGACAGCATACGGCGCATAGACCTGAACCGGGCAGGCATAGGACAGCTGCGCCATCATCCTTACATCAACTTTTACCAGGCAAAGGCGTTCATAGAATACCGCAAGCGGCACGGCAAACTGAAAAACCTGAAGGTATTTGCCCTGCACGAAGACTTTACCGCCGACGACCTGGAGCGGATAGGCCACTACGTGTGTTTTGAATAGCTACGAGTTGCAAGTAGGGGCACTCTCTGTCATGTCCCTGCATCCGACTCACAACTTACAGCCTAACCGCACGCCACTCGTAGCTTGTAGCTCGTAGCTGATAAATAGCCCGTAGCTAAGCAAAAATCCTCCCATCTACCAAATGGATGGTGCGGTCGGTGATGCGGGCCAGGCTTTCGTCGTGGGTCACGATGACAAACGTCTGGCCCAAGCGATCCCGCAAGTCAAAGAACAGGCGGTGCAGTTCTTCCTTGTTGTGCGTGTCCAGGCTACCCGAAGGTTCATCGGCCAGCACGACAGCCGGACGGTTGATGAGGGCACGCGCCACGGCTATCCGCTGTTGCTCGCCTCCCGAAAGTTCGGCAGGCTTATGCGAGGCACGGTCGGCCAGGCCCATGAATTGCAGCATGTCCATTGCCGAGTCCTTCGCTTCCGCGCGGCCTGTACCGGCAATGAGGGCGGGAATCATGACGTTCTCCAACGCCGTAAACTCGGGCAACAGCTGGTGGAACTGGAACACGAAGCCTATGCGGCGGTTGCGGAAGTCGGACAGCCGACGTTCTTTCAGTCCGCCGACCGGCGTACCGTCTATCACGACCAGGCCACTGTCGGGCTTGTCCAGTGTCCCCATGATCTGCAGCAGGGTGGTTTTACCGGCACCGCTCGGACCGACGATACTCACAACTTCGCCTTTGGCTATGTCCAAACTGATGCCCCGCAACACTTGCAGGTTGCCGAAGGACTTAGTGATATTTTCGAGATGTATCATATGTTATAAGTAGTTGTTCATATTTAGTTTATACTATGCCGATCATTGATTCTTTAGACGCGGATGAGGCGGATTGAACGGTTCACTTTCAGAGTCTCCTTATTACATATTCAGCCAGGTAGCACCCAAACACGGCAGGCAGGTAGCTGACGGTGCCACAGGTAGACTTTTTGTTCCGCTCGTCGTCCACCCGGCAGACTGCCGAGAGGTCGGCCTGCTCGGTGCTAAACACTACCGGCACCTTATGGCGGATGCCCAGCTTCTGCAGCCGCTTGCGCACTGCCTTGCTCAGGCCGCAGTGGTAAGTATCCCAAATGTCGGCAAAGCGCACTTGCGTAATGTCGGTCTTGGCACCGGCCCCCATGCTGCACACTATCCGGATGCGGCGTTTCAGGGCTTCGGCTATCAGGCAACATTTCGGGGCGAGGGTATCGATGGCATCCACGATGAAGTCGTAAGGAGCGGCATCGAGCAAAGGAGGAATTTGCCCTTCATCCAGGAAAACGGGCAGCACCGTAAGCCGGA
Organism: uncultured Bacteroides sp.; assembly: GCA_944320635.1. GTDB lineage: Bacteria > Bacteroidota > Bacteroidia > Bacteroidales > Bacteroidaceae > Bacteroides. Next base: position 3,820 of record CALUIF010000025.1, read on the forward strand.
TATCGGGATTGATGTCGCGGAAACGTTCGGCCAGCACATCGGCCTTCCGCCTGCCCAGTGTGGAGTGCAGGGCCGGAAGCTGGCGGTTCAGGTTGGTGGGTTGCACGGTGTCGGCATCGACCAGCGTCAGGCTGCCTACCCCGGTACGGCACAGCATCTCGGCTGCATAGGCGCCCACACCGCCCAATCCTACCACCAGCACATGTGCCTCGTGCAGACTTCGCATCTTGTCATCGCCAAGTATAAGGCGGGTGCGCTGTTGCCAATCGGGGCAAAGGATACTCATTTCATCCATCATTCCTTCCTTCAATTTTTCTTAAACCATTTGTAGAACCATCGGCCTACCTTTTCGTAATGCTCGTTGCTGCCCTGAGGGTTGGAGAAGGAAAGCGCTTCCTGCGGGTCGCCAAGCTGGTCGGGATAGAGCACTATGAGGCTGTTGTTGGTAAAGTATTTACCCAATTGTCCGGGCAGCTTCTCGAACGAACTGTCGTAGGAAATGGAGCCTTTGCGGGCACTGATGACCACAAGCAGGTGGTCGTAGTTCACTTGCCCGGTCAGGATAAGCAGGTCGTCCCAGTCGTCCAGCCGCGAGAACTCGGTCATGGTTTCGCCATACCGTTTACGCACCAAGGCCTGCAGCAGGTTACCGGTCTTTTCGTTGGCAAAGAAATGCACCCGGCAGCCCAAGGTGTTGCCCATGCGGCAAAAGTGTTCCACCCACTTCTGAAAGCCGGCCTCGTATTCCGCCTTGGGCGGCACAGCCACTACTATGCGGCGCAGGGTATTGATAGGCATCAGGAAACGCGCCACCATCACCTCGCGGTGCAAGCCCTTCAGCAGGCTCTCGGTAAGCATACCGAAGAAGGAGTCTACGATGTTCACCTTATAGTGCAGACCGATAATGACATCGGTGGCACCATGCTCCTTGGCCGAGTGGATAATGCCCGAAGCGATATTCAGGTCGTAGCGACTGATGCACTTCACGCCCACGCCCGCAGCGGCGGCTATCTTGGCGGCACGCTCCAGGTAGCGTTTCCCTTGCAGTTCCAGGCGGTCGGAACCGATGCTGTCGTTCAGCACATTCAAGGCCACGAGGTTGTCTTTCTGCTTGGGGTCGCGTATCACAAGCGAGAGGTTCATCAGATAATCTATCGTGGCGGGGTTGGCAATAGGAATCAGGATTTTTTCGGGTTCACGCGAACGGTCTTCTTCCTCGGGATGGGCCTCGCCCATGGCTATCTTGCGGGCGGCACGCTCGGTGGTAAACGAGCTGACGATGCAGGTGACGAGGATGAGCAGCACTGTGCCATTGAGCACATCCTCGTTCAGCAGGCGCTCGCCCGAGGGCAGGATAATATTGTAACCCACCAGCACGGCGGCCAGCGTGGCGGCAGCCTGGGCGTTGCTCAGGCCAAACATCAGTTCGCGTTCCAACGAAGTCATACGATAGATTTTCTGAGTCAGCCACGAGGCAATCCACTTGCCAAGGAGAGCCACGACAATCATCACCGCAGCTACCTTCAGGGCATCGCCCTCGCCGAAGATGACGTGCAAGTCTATCAGCATGCCCACACTTATCAGGAAATAGGGGATGAACAGTGCATTGCCCACAAACTCCAGGTGGTTCATCAAGGGAGATACGTGGGGAATGAGCCGGTTCAGCAGCAAGCCTACCAGGAATGCGCCCAGAATGCCTTCCATGCCTATCAGTTCCATCAGTCCGGCACCGAGAAACACCATGGCGAGCACAAAGATGAACTGCATCACCCCATCGTCGTAACGACGGAAGAACCACCGACCGATGTATGGGAAAATCCACATCATCAGCCCGCCCAGCACCACGAACTTAATGATGAGCCACACCCAAAACAGGCTGCCCGACTCGCCCTTAAACAAGCCGCTGATAACAGCCAGCACCAGCAAAGTCAGCGTGTCGGTAACAGCTGTACCGCCCACCGCAATGCTGACACTGCGTTGGCGCGAAATGCCGTAACGTATCACAATGGGGTAAGCCACCAGCGTGTGCGAAGCATACATACTGGCCAATAGGATGGAGGTAAGAAGGCTGTACTTCAGGAGCATCATGTTGGTCACCATGCCAATGCTGATAGGGATGATGAAAGCCAGCAAACCTAAAGCGATGGCCTTCGAGCGGTTTTTCTTGAAGTCGGCCATATTCATTTCGAGCCCGGCTAGAAACATGATGTAGAACAATCCTACCTGGCTGAACAACTCGAAACTGCTGTCGCGCACCAGGATGTTGAAGCCATGCTCGCCCACGGCAAGCCCGGCCAGAATCATGCCAATGATGTGCGGAATGCGCAGTTTGGTAAGCAGCAACGGAGCAAAAAGTATGATGAGAAGTACAAGGAGGAAAATCCAAGTAGGGTCGGTGATAGGCAGTTCTAAACTGAAGTCAAACCAGTCCATAAGCTGTAGTTTTATTCATTTACTTTGCAAAATAACGAAAAATTTTCCACTAAACGGAGGTCATACAGCATTTTGTAGTATTTTTGCAAAGAAATTCTGTCGTTTAGCCACAGATAACATTAACACTAAAAACCATAGAAGAAAATGAAAGTAGCAATTGTTGGAGCAAGCGGAGCCGTAGGACAAGAATTCCTGCGTGTGCTCGATGAAAGAAATTTCCCGTTGGACGAACTGGTATTGTTTGGTTCCAAACGCAGTGCGGGACGCAAATACACGTTCCGCGGTAAAGAAATCGAAGTGAAGCTCCTCCAACACAATGACGACTTCAAGGGTGTGGACATTGCCTTTACCTCGGCAGGCGCCGGCACCTCGAAGGAATTTGCAGAGACTATCACGAAATATGGTGCCGTGATGATAGACAACTCCAGTGCCTTCCGCATGGACGATGACGTGCCCTTGGTAGTGCCCGAAGTCAACCCCACCGACGCGAAGATACGCCCGCGCGGTATCATTGCCAACCCCAACTGCACCACCATCCAGATGGTAGTGGCCCTGAAGGCCATTGAGCAACTGAGCCACATCAAGACCGTACATGTGTCTACCTACCAGGCTGCCAGCGGCGCCGGTGCAGCCGCCATGGACGAACTGTACGAGCAATACCGCCAAGTGCTGGCCGGAGAGCCCGTCACTGTGGAGAAGTTTGCCTACCAGCTGGCCTTCAACCTCATTCCCCAGATAGACGTGTTCACCGACAACGGCTACACCAAGGAGGAGATGAAGATGTACAACGAGACGCGCAAAATAATGCACAGCGACGTGAAGGTGAGCGCCACCTGTGTGCGCGTGCCTGCCTTGCGTTCGCACTCGGAAAGCATCTGGGTGGAGACCGAACGCCCCATCTCGGTGCAGGAAGCCCGCGAAGCCTTTGCCAAAGGCGAAGGACTGGTGCTGATGGACAATCCGGCCGAGAAGGAATACCCCATGCCACTGTTCCTGGCAGGCAAAGACCCGGTGTACGTGGGCCGTATACGCAAGGACCTGACCAATGACTGCGGGCTGGCGTTCTGGATTGTAGGCGACCAGATAAAGAAAGGCGCCGCGCTGAATGCCGTGCAGATTGCTGAATGGCTTATCAAGGAAAAGGCACTGTAACCAAGCACTTATTCGATTTTTCACCATAGCTTATGCTGGTAAGTACCTTCAAGACAAGATGAGGGGGGCTTACCGGCATTGTTTTATCCGCTGCAGGCCGACAACATCACCGAGGCCGTCGGCATCGCCGCCCAGTTACAGATGATTTAGGAACGACAAACATCTGACAAAGGAAAAACAGCCGCGAAACTACGGTGTACGAAAATAATCGCTATCTTTGTGCTATCCTAACCCATTAAACAACAAGCATATGAATGTAACCGTATCTTTAGACAGCATTTGGAACCTGATACAGTCGCTCAGCAAAGACGACCAAAAATGGCTGGCTGACAAGGTATACGAAGAAATCGGCCAAAAGAAACCCGGCAAGGAACTGGTGTTTCCGCATATCCCAGCAAACAGAGAACTGTCGCCGGAGGTAAAGAATATGGTGGCAGACCGCCTGCCTGTGGATATCGACATTGAGCGTGAAACGGAAAGAATGTGGGAGGAGTGGGCCAAATGAAAGTATTTGTAAAAGGAATGATATCACCGGCGTAGTATCTTCCCTTTCAGTAATAAATACTGCCTATATTATGCGCAAGGCTTATACCAAAGATTCCTTGTTGCTCAAAATAAGTTGGCTGACTAACAGGTTTGAAGTCTCTCCCATCAATCGGGAAAGCATTAAAAAAGCCATTGCCTTCTATCCTTCCGATTTCGAAGATGCGGTGCAATACTTCTCTGCCCAACAGGCGGAAGCCGGCCTCATCATCACCCGCGATGCTGACGGATTCCAGCAATTCGACCTGCCCGTAATGACTCCGACTGAGTTTTTGGCTCGCTGCGCAGAATAAGCCGGTTTGACCGGAGAATACATAAAGCCCTGGAGTCACCCGCCCGCTGAGGGTAGTTCTTGAAAAACAGCGACGTAACACCATCTTGTTAGCGACGGAGTGCTATCACGTCAGCGATGGAACGCTATCGCGTTAGCGACGGAGCGCTATGAAGACAGCATTGGGGCACTGTCACCACCCTACCAGAACCATCCAGCCAACTTACCCCCTATACCCCCTTTTTTCCGACAGGCAGATGCAAAAAGGCTGGCAGAAATGGCCGAAGCACGAAAAAAAAACATACCTTTGCGAAGGTAACCGACAAATATTTACCTTAAAATGAGGACAAGCAAACTACTGATATCCATCGCCCTGTTGCTCTGCGCCACACTGGGCACACACGTCCGGGCACAGCGCGTCATCCCCGGCGACGAGCGCACCGACCTCTACTTCCCCCTGCTGGAGGGACGGCGCATCGCCCTCTTCTCCAACCACACGGGCATGGTGGGCGACAAACATCTGCTCGACATCCTGCTGGAGAATGACCTCGACGTCACAGCCATCTTCTCGCCCGAACACGGCTTCCGCGGGCAGGCCGATGCAGGCGAACATGTATCCAACTCGGTAGACGCGCAGACGGGCGTACCCATCCTCTCGCTGTACGACGGCAGGGAACAACGCCCCTCAAGGGAATCCATGCAGAAGTTTGACGTGCTGCTGGTGGACATACAAGACGTGGGGCTGCGCTACTACACCTACTACATCACCCTGTGCCGACTGATGGATGCCTGCGCGGAGCACGGCAAGCCCGTCATCCTGCTGGACCGCCCCAACCCCAACGGGCACTATGTGGACGGCCCCGTGCTCGACATGAAGCACAAGTCCGGCGTAGGCTGGCTGCCCATCCCCGTGGTGCACGGCATGACATTGGGCGAACTGGCCCGCATGGTGAACGGTGAAGGCTGGCTGCCCCAAGGCAGGAAGTGCAGGCTGACGGTCGTCCCCTGCCTGAACTACACGCACGCCACCCCCTACAGACTGCCCATAGCCCCCTCGCCCAACCTGCCCAACATGACGGCCATCTACCTCTACCCCTCCCTTTGCTACTTCGAAGGAACGGTAGTGAGCGTGGGGCGCGGCACGGATAAGCCCTTTCAAGTGTACGGGCACCCGGGGCTGAAAGCCGACCGGTACCCCTACACCTTCACCCCGCGCAGCCTGCCCGGCGCCAAGAATCCGCCACTAAAGGGAAAGCTTTGCCACGGCGAAGACCTCAGCAGCCTGGACGAAGAAACGCTGCGGCAGAAAGGCATCGACCTGACTTACCTGATAGACGCCTACCACGCCTTGAAGCCCACGGGAGCGCGCTTCTTCAACTCCCTGTTCGAGAAACTGATAGGCGTGGACTACGTGCGCCGCATGATTGTGGAAGGAAAGAACGCCGACACAATCCGGGCGATGTGGCAAGACGACGTAAAACGGTTCAAGCAACAGCGCAAACCTTATTTACTGTATGAAGAATAAAACGAAACCTTGCCTATGAGTCCCCTATCCGTCATCCTCACCATTGCCGCCTACTTCGCCGTACTGTTCACCGTGTCCCACTTTGCGGGGCGGCGGGCCGACAATGCAGGATTCTTCACCGGCAACCGCCGCTCGTCGTGGTACATGGTGGCTCTGGCCATGATAGGTGCCAGCATGTCGGGCGTCACCTACGTGTCGGTGCCGGGCATGGTGGCCACCAGCGGCTTCGGCTACCTGCAGATGGCACTGGGCTTCACCGCCGGACAGCTGGTGATAGCTTACGTACTGGTGCCGCTGTTCTACCGCATGAACCTCACGTCTATCTACGAGTATCTGGAGAACCGTTTCGGCCTGCGCACCTACCGCACGGGGGCATGGTTCTTCTTCATCTCCAAGATGCTGGGCGCCGCCGTAAGGCTGTTCCTGGTGTGCCTCACGCTACAGTTGCTGGTATTCGAGCCGTTGGGCCTGCCCTTCGTGCTGAACGTGGCGGCCACTGTGGCACTGGTATGGCTCTACACCTTCCGCGGGGGCGTGAAGTCGCTCATCTGGACGGACTCGCTGAAGACGCTCTGCCTCATCGTGTCGGTGGTGCTTTGCATCGTCTTCATTGCACGGGACATGGGGTTGTCCTTCGCCGGCATGGCCAGCCTGATACGCGAGAGCGACATGTCGCGCATGTTCTTCTTCGACGACGTGAACGACAAGCAATACTTCTTCAAGCAGTTCCTGGCAGGCATGTTCACCATGATTGCCATGACGGGGCTGGACCAGGACATGATGCAACGGAACCTGAGCTGCCGCAACTCCCGCGAGTCGCAGAAGAACATGCTGGCCAGCACCGTGTCGCAGTTCTTCGTCATCCTGCTGTTCCTCATGCTGGGCGTGCTGCTCTACACCTTTGCCGCCAGCCGGGGCATCGAGGGGGCAACGGGCGACGAGCTGTTTCCCCGCGTGGCCACGGGCGGATACCTGCCACTGGTGGTGGGCGTGCTGTTCATCATCGGGCTGATATCGTCGGCCTACTCGGCGGCGGGGTCGGCGCTGACGGCACTTACCACCTCGTTTACCGTGGACATACTGGGCACCCGTGGCCGGAGCGAAGCGCAGGTATCGGCGATGCGCCGGCGCGTGCACGTGGCCATGGCCGTGGTGATGGGGCTGACTATCGTGGTATTCAACCTGCTGAACAATACCAGCGTCATCGACGCCGTTTACACGCTGGCCAGCTACACTTACGGCCCCATACTGGGGCTGTTTGCCTTCGGCATCTTCACCCGAAGGCAGGTGCGCGACCGCTACATACCACTCGTGGCCATCCTCTCGCCCGCGCTGTGCTACGTGCTGCAGCGGAACTCGGAGGCGTGGTTCGGGGGCTATCAGTTCAGCTACGAGCTGCTGATACTGAACGCCCTCTTCACCTTCCTGGGCCTGTGCCTGCTGACGAAGCGGGGAGGCGGGAAATAGCGACATAACATGCCATTATTAACTTAACACACAATCCATACAACCATGAACAGTATTAAAACAACGACAAGCAACAAGCGTATCCTCGCCATCGACATCCTGCGAGGCATCACCATTGCCGGCATGACGCTGGTAAACAACCCCGGCAGCTGGGGGCACATCTACGCGCCCCTGCGCCACGCCGAATGGAACGGGCTGACCCCCACCGACCTGGTATTCCCGTTCTTCATGTTCATCATGGGCATATCCACCTACATCTCGCTACGTAAGTACAACTTCGAGTTCAGCCGGGCCGCCGCCTTGAAGATTATCCGCCGCACGGCGGTCATCTTCCTCATCGGCCTGGGGCTGGGCTGGTTCGGCAGCTTCTGCTTCTACTGGACGTCGCCCACCGAAGGCATCGGCTTCTGGGCACAGCTGGGCGAGTCGGTGTGGACGTTCGACCATATCCGCATCCTGGGCGTCATGCAGCGGCTGGCATTGTGCTACTGCGCCGCCGCCCTCGTGGCACTGGGCATGAAGCACAGCCGCATCCCCTGGCTCATCGTGGCGCTGCTGGCAGGCTACACCGTGCTGCTGATGCTTGGCAACGGCTTCGTGTACGGCGAGGCCAACGTGCTCTCCAAGGTAGACCGCGCCATACTGACCCCTGCCCACATGTACCGCGACAACGGCATCGAGCCGGAAGGCATACTGAGCACCATCCCCGCCATCGCCCACGTGCTGATAGGCTTCTGCGTGGCACGCATGATGCTCGCACGCAAGCCGGAGACCGATGTGCCCGCCGGACGGACGCACGACAGCAAGCTCATCGCCCTGTTCCTCGTGGGCACCATCCTCACCTTTGCCGGACTGCTGCTGAGCTACGGCTGCCCCATCAACAAGAAGGTATGGTCGCCTACCTTCGTGCTCACCACCTGCGGACTGGGTTCCAGCCTGCTGGCACTGCTCATCTGGATAATCGACGTAAAGGGCTGCCGGCGCTGGAGCACGTTCTTCGAGGCCTTCGGTGTGAACCCCCTGTTCATGTACGTACTGGGCAACGTACTCAGCATCCTGTTCGATGCCATCAGTCTGCCCTGGGGTGAGGGAAGCGTGTCGATTCACGGCCTGCTGTACGACGTGACGCTGCAACCCCTCTTCGGCGACACGGGCGGCTCGCTGGCCTACGCGCTGGTATTCATCGCCATCAACTGGGTGATAGGCTACCAGCTCTACAAACGGAAGATATACATTAAGATATAAGCATTATTAGGTATTAAGTATTAGTGATTAGTGATTAAGTGTTAGCGCACATTAACCGCTGACCACTAATCGTTAATCACTAATACCTAATCACTAATCACTAACACCTAACACTTAAAAGGCATGATACTGATAGCAGACAGCGGCGCCACCAAGACCGACTGGGTCTTGCTCGACACGGCAGGCACAGCCCCCCGCAAGCGGATAACCACTCAAGGCATCCATCCCCTCTTCCAATCGGAAGACGACATGGCACACATCGTTGCCACCGGACTGCTCCCCGCCCTGGGCACCTGCCGGGTAGACGAGCTGCACTTCTACGGCGCCGGCTGCCTGCCCCAAACCTCCCAGGCAGTGGCACGCGCCCTGCGCCGTCACCTGTACGTGGAAGGCGACGTGGAGGTATGCACCGACCTGCTTGCCGCCGCACGTGCCCTCTGCGGCCGGCAACCCGGCATAGCCTGCATACTGGGCACGGGCAGCAACTCCTGCTACTACGACGGCCGCAGCATTGCAAAGCACGTCCCTCCCTTAGGCTTCATTCTGGGCGATGAAGGCAGCGGAGCCTACCTGGGCAAACGTTTACTTGGCGACGCACTGAAAGGCCAGCTGCCTGCCTCCCTCAAGGAAGCGCTGCTGCAATACCTGGGCATGACGGAGACCGACATCATCGACCGCGTGTACCGACAGCCCCTGCCCAACCGCTTCCTGGCAAGCCTGTCGCCCTTCCTGGCCGCCCACCTGGATGACCACCTCATCCACACGCTGGTAAAAGACGCCTTCACCGCCTTCCTGCAAAGGAATGTCATGCAATACCGTGATTACCACCGCTACCCGATGCATTGCACAGGCTCCATCGCCCACCACTACAGGGAGGTGCTCAAGGAAGCCGCACAGGAAGCGGGCATCACCCTCGGCACCATCGCCCAAAGCCCCATGCAGGGGCTGATGGACTACCATCGGGCCAAGCATCGGGACACACCCCTGTAAGGGTAAGCCCCCTTACCCCCATAAGGGTAGGCACCGCACCCCCCGGAACGGAACAAGACACAAGTAACCATAAATACAACAAAACATTATGTGTGGAATCGTAGGATACATTGGTAAAAGGGATGCATATCCCATTTTGGTAAAAGGATTGAAAAGACTGGAGTACAGAGGATACGATAGTGCAGGCGTTGCACTCATCAATCCGCAAGGGAAACTGAACGTGTACAAAACCACAGGCAAAGTGGCCGGCTTGGAACACTATGCCGCCGACAAAGACCGGACAGGCTGCATCGGCATAGCCCACACCCGCTGGGCCACGCACGGCGAACCCTCGCAAGCCAACGCCCACCCCCACGTGTCGGCTTCGGGCAACCTTGCCCTGGTGCACAACGGCATTATCGAAAACTACGCCACCCTGAGGCAACGGCTGGAAGCAAAAGGCATCGGCTTCCGCAGCAGCACCGATACCGAAGTGCTGGTGCAACTGGTCGACTTCCTACAGGCATCCAACCACCTCGACCTGCTCACGGCACTGCAGCTCGCCCTGCACGAAGTAATCGG
>CALUIF010000026.1 GCA_944320635.1 uncultured Bacteroides sp.
CTGGGTGAGTAACGGCTCTTTGTTTTATTTTTCATCTGCGGATGAAAAATGAATTCTCATTATCTCAAATATCAATTTATTATGATTCAGATTACCGACAACGCCTTGCGCCAGGCAGCGGGCGAGGGAATGGATGCCTTCATCCAAGTGTTTACCGACGCCTACCGGCAAGAGGTGGGGGGCGAACTGACGGCTGAGACCATGCCCTTGCTCACGGGCGAGCAGCACTCGCTGCTGGCCTACCGCATCTTCCGCGACGAAGTGATGGAAGGCGGCTTCTGCCAGCTTATACAGAACGGCTATGGCGCCTACATCTTCCACAACCCCTTTGCAAAGGCCATGCGCCTGTGGGGCGTGGGCGAGCTGAGCAAGCTGGTCTATGCCGCCCGGAAAATCTACGATGCCCACCGTGAAGACCTTGGGCGCGAGCGCACCGACGACGAGTTTATGGCCATGTACGAGCAATACGAGGCCTTCGACGACTTGGAAGACAAGTTTCTGGAGCAAGAGGAGGAGTTTACCGCTTGCATTGCCCGGTATGTCGACGAGCACTTGGAGCTGTTTGCCGAGGTAGTATAAAGGCGGTATTTCCTTATCCTAATGTCCCTCTTTAGCGTGCTAATGTGGCTCTTTAGCGCGCTAAAGAGGGATTTTGGCGGTGTAAAGTGGAACTTTAGGCCTTTAAATATGGCATATTGAGTTTTCTGCTCTCTGAGTGTGGATGCATTATTTCGATATGTTAAATAATGTTGTGAGTTGCAGTATTTGGGCAAAGGCTCTATTTACTAAAAGTATTAAAAAAACATGAGTTTTTTAATGCTTTGAGAAAATTACCTATATTTGCAACCCCTAATATTAACAAGAAATGAAAAAACTGAAATTACTGACATTAATCTCCGCCCTCTTGATGGGCTTGTCGTTGACTTCTTGCCTTGATTCGGGCGATACAACTTCCTATGACGACATCCGTACGGTGTATGTATATGAAAGCATTTATTCGGGCACACCTTATTTTGTGGATGCGTTGGGGAACAGGTATATGCCTACAGCTGCATCGTGGTCTAATATAAATTCTCAATTAACGTCGTCTAGTATCGACTTGAGTGATTATAAGATGGCGACTATCCTGTTCAATTATGTAGTTGAAGATGAAACTTCTACAACGCCGTCTACGACTTCTTCCACTTCTCAACAGTATACTATTGAGTTGGCTGCTATTACAACTTTGTTCGACTCTGCACCGGTGATGTATGTGCAATCAGCAGAAAACCTGGAGGATTATGAAACAGCTCCTGTACTTCGGTTGGGGGATAATGTCAGTGCTTATTCTTATTTAGCTATCCCTCCTCAGCAATATGATGATAAGACCATTGCCATGACTACTGGTTTTTGGATGGCTGATGATAAGGAACAGTTGGACATGCATCAGTTGAGAATGATTTATGTGAAGGATGAGATTACGGCTGAAAGCACAGACTTCGTGCTGTATGTATGTCATAATCGGGGAACTGATGATAAAGCAGTTAATTATTATGGCAATGCTTATTGCTTTGATTTGGAATATGCCCTTGCAGACTTCCGTTCGGTAACGGGCAATGATCCTAAGAATATTATTATTAAAGCTAAAGAGATATATTTGACATCGACACCTACCACTGATCTTCCGGAAAATTATAGTGATCATGAAATTGAATATAAGACACTGGAAGAACTGTATCCTACTACAACAAATTAAGCTTTGAACTACAAAGATTTATTTCATATAGCCTTTTTGTTGATTTCCTCCCCGGCACGTGCCTGGGAGGAAATTCGCGTTGTAGAGGATAAGCGCAGGGTGCTGATGGACTTTGTCTACCCCATGATAGGGCTGTGCGGCCTGTCGGTCTTCATCGGCTCGTTGTGGACAATGGGGTGGGGTGGTCCCGAGAGTTTCCGCTACGCCATGACGCAATGTTGCGCAGTGGCGGTGTCTTTGTTTGGCGGATGCTTCCTCTCGGCCTATCTCATCAACAGCCTGGGCATGCGCTTCTGCGGCATAAAAGGCGACATCTACCAGGCGCAGCAGTTTGCGGGCTACGCCATGGTGGTGGTGCTCTTGCTGAAAATCATTCTTGGCATTCTGCCCGACTTCTGGATTATTGCACTGCCTCTGCAACTCTACACCCTCTACGTGGTGTGGGAGGGTTGCATGCCGGTGATGCAGGTGAAGGAGCGCTACCGCTTGCGCTTTACTGTCTTCGCTTCGCTTGCGCTCATCTTGTGCCCGTGGTTCATAGAGCGGGCATTCACTTGGCTGACGGTGATGTTGAACTGATTAGATTGTGAACTATGAAACAAGCTCCTGTAAACATAAAGAACAAGCGTGCCACGTTCGACTACGAACTGATTGACACCTACACCGCAGGCATCGTGCTGACGGGGACGGAGATAAAATCCATCCGCATGGGCAAGGCGAGCCTGGTGGACACCTTCTGTTACTTCTCGAATGGTGAGCTGTGGGTGAAAAACATGCACGTGGCCGAGTATTTCTACGGCTCGTACAACAATCACTCGGCAAGGCGCGACCGTAAGTTGCTGCTCAACAAGAAGGAGCTCGACAAGCTGGCCCGTGGCACCAAAGACCCGGGTTTCACCATTGTGCCCGTCCGCTTGTTCATCAACGAGAAGGGCCTGGCGAAGTTGGTCATTGCCTTGGCCAAGGGTAAAAAGCAATATGACAAGCGCGAGTCGCTGAAGGAAAAAGAAGATAAGCGTGACATGGCGCGCATGTTTAAACGATGATGGAACGATTAAAGCAACTGGTACAGGAGCGCATCCTCATTCTGGATGGAGCCATGGGTACCTTGATACAGCAGTATGGCCTGGCGGAAGAAGACTTCAGGGGCACGAGGACGGACTTGAAGACGGTGGACAGGCAGTTGAAGGGAAACAATGATATCCTTTGCCTGACGCGTCCCGATGTGATAACCGACATTCACCGTCGCTACCTGGAGGCGGGTGCCGACATTATTACGACCAATACGTTCAACGCCACGCGCGTGAGCCAGAGCGACTACCACACGGAAGCCTTTGTGCAGGAGATAAACCTCCAGGCTGCCCGCCTGGCCAGGACTGTTGCCGACCGCTACACGGCACTTACTCCGCGTAAGCCGCGCTTTGTGGCCGGCTCCGTGGGGCCTACCAACAAGACTTGCTCGCTGAGCCCTGATGTCGACAATCCTGCTTTCCGTTCCCTTACCTTCGACGAGCTGGCTGCTGCCTACCGGGAGCAGATGGCGGCGTTGCTGGAGGGCGGGGTGGACCTGCTGCTCATGGAGACCATTTTCGATACGCTCAATGCCAAGGCTGCGCTCTTTGCTGCCGAGGAGGCCATGGCGGCTACGGGCATCCGCGTGCCGCTGATGCTGTCGGTCACCGTGTCCGACGTGGGCGGACGCACGCTTTCTGGGCAGACACTCGACGCATTCCTGGCTTCGGTGCAGCATGCGCAGGTTTTCTCTGTGGGCTTGAACTGCTCGTTTGGCGCGCGCCAGCTCAAACCGTTCCTCAGGCAGCTTGCCGACCGTGCGCCTTACTACATCAGTGCCCACCCCAATGCCGGCCTGCCCGACACGTTGGGGCAATATAGCCAGACGGCTGCGGACATGGCACAGGAAATCAGTGAGTACATCGACGAGGGGTTGGTGAACATCGTGGGCGGGTGCTGCGGCACTACCGACGAGTATATAGCCGCCTTTGCCCGCCTGGCCGAGGGCAGGAAGCCTCATGTGCCTGCACCGAAGCCCGATGACTTGTGGCTCTCTGGCCTGGAGCTGCTGGAGGTAAAGCCGGAAAACAACTTTGTCAATGTGGGCGAGCGTTGCAACGTGGCAGGTTCGCGTAAGTTCCTGCGCCTGATTAATGAAAAGAAATACGATGAAGCCCTCTCCATTGCCAGGAGACAGGTGGAGGACGGGGCGCAAGTGATAGACGTCAATATGGACGACGGCTTGCTGGATGCGAAGGCGGAGATGGTGAATTTCCTCAACCTCATGGCTTCCGAGCCCGAGATTGCGCGTGTGCCCGTCATGGTGGATTCTTCCAGCTGGGAGGTTACCTCGGCGGCATTGAAGTGCTTGCAGGGGAAGGGGATAGTCAACTCCATTTCGTTGAAAGAGGGGGAGGCTGTGTTCCTGGAGCATGCAAGGGTTATCCGCAGGTATGGCGCCGCCGTGGTGGTCATGGCTTTCGACGAACAGGGGCAGGCCGATACCTACGAGCGCAAGATAGCGGTATGTGGCCGGGCTTACCGCCTGCTGGTAGAACAGGCCGGCTTTGCTCCGCAAGACATTATATTCGACCCCAATGTGCTGGCCATTGCCACCGGCATGGAGGAGCACGACAATTATGCTGTCGACTTCATCCGGGCTACGGCCTGGATTCGTGCCAATTTGCCGGGCGCCCATGTCAGTGGGGGCATCAGCAACCTGTCTTTCTCTTTCCGGGGCAATAATTATATCCGTGAGGCCATGCATGCCGTGTTTCTGTATCACGCCATCCGTGCGGGCATGGACATGGGCATTGTCAATCCGGCCTCGTCGGTGTTGTACACCGATATCCCTGCCGATGTGCTGCAGTGCTTGGAGGACGTGGTGCTGAACCGCCATCCCGGTGCAGCCGAGCGCCTGGTGGAAAAGGCCGGACAGCTGAAGGCCGGGGAGGAAGGGCGGGCTGATAATCTGTCGGCTGCCGCGGCACAGCAGTCTTGGCGCAATGCCTCGGTGGACGAGCGTTTGAAGCATGCTTTGGTGAAGGGCATCGGCGAATACTTGGAGAACGATTTGACGGAAGCTTTGCAATGTTATCCCCGTGCGGTAGACGTGATAGAAGGTCCGCTGATGGCGGGCATGAACTACATCGGTGAGCTGTTTGGTGCCGGAAAGATGTTTCTGCCGCAAGTAGTGAAGGCGGCGCGCACCATGAAGCAGGCGGTAACTATTCTGCAGCCTTACATCGAGGCGGAGAAGCAGGGGAAAACCGTGGCGGCAGGCAAGGTGTTGCTGGCCACGGTGAAGGGCGATGTGCATGATATTGGCAAAAATATTGTTGCGGTGGTGATGGCCTGCAATGGCTATGACATCATCGACATGGGAGTCATGGTGCCTGCCGAAGCCATTGTGCAGCGTGCCCGTGAGGAGCATGTGGACATCATAGGACTGAGCGGACTGATTACTCCCTCGCTGGACGAAATGGTGCATGTGGCCGCCGAACTGGAGAAGGCCGGACTCGACATTCCCTTGCTGATAGGGGGTGCCACTACTTCCGAACTGCACACCGCATTGAAGATAGCCCCTGTCTACCATGCCCCGGTGGTTTACTTGAAAGATGCCTCACAAAATGTGTTGGTGGCATCCAGACTGATGAACCCGGCAATGAAAGCCACCCTGAAGCAGGAATTGGATGAAAAATATGCCCGCCTCCGTGCCGAAAGAGGCGGCAAGACCTCTGCCTTGACCTCTTTGGAGGAGGCACGTGCGAATAGGCCGAATTTCTTTTGAAATGTGGGTGAGGACGGTTGCGGTTATGCCAGAATGACTTGGAGTTTTATTTTTCATCCGCAGATGACGCAGATGACGCAGATTCTTTAAGGGGCTTCGCCCGCGCATTCACTTGCAGAAAAGAAAAAAAATCCGCGTCATCTGCGTCATCTGCGGATGAAAGATTATGCGTCCACTGTTTCTTCTTCCCCCCCCTGAATTTCTCCCTTTACTCCGGTATTTTTTTCTTGTACTGTTCGTAGCGTGCAGTGATTTCGCGGACAAAATTGTAAGTTTCCCTTCCGCGGAAGTACCCATGCTTGCAGACGGGGTCGGTGAAGTACTCCTCATTGCTTTTCAGCAGGATGTATTTTTCTACATTGTCGCGCCACACGTACTTGTTGCTGCCATATTTCTCTGCCAGTGCCATGGCATCGAGCACATGTCCTATGCCCGAATTGTAGGATGCAAGCGTGAAGTTGACGCGTTCTTCTTCGGGAATGTTGTTGAAACTTTGGGCGGTGAGCTCCAGGTATTTTACGGCGGCTTTGATGCTTTCTTCCGGGTTTTGTTCCTTTCCTTCTGGCAATCCCATGGCACGTGCGGTGCGGGGCATCAGTTGCATCAGTCCCTCGGCGCCTGCCCACGACACGGCTGTGGTGTCGAAGTTCGACTCGGTATAAGCCAGCGAGGCCAGCATCCGCCAGTCCCAGCCGATGTGCTTCGCATACTTTTTAAACAAGTCATCGTAATGCGATATTTTACCTTCGCGTAAGGACAGGATGGGGGAATGGGGTATGGATTTTCCAATTTCGAAATACCGCTTCATGCTGGCGGTATAGGCGGGCGAAGTGCTGTTGTCTTTCGCCCAGCGGTTTACGGCTTCTGCCAGTTGGGGGCAATCGGTCCTTACTGCCCATGAAGCCCGTTGGTCAAAGCTGACCGACAGACGTATGTCGAGGTTGGGGTAGTAGGTTTTGTTCAACTTGGCAATGTCGTCATCGGCCACCGTATAGGCAATGTCTCCTCTCGACACGTCGGCTATGAGGTCTTCCAGGCTGATGCTGTCGTTGCCCACCCTGTGGATGCGTATGCCTCCGCCCAACTCCTGGTCGAGGTTTACCAGCCGTTCGTAATACTTGCCCGGTTTTACGTACACTTCTTTGCCGATAAGTTCGGTCACGTCCTTCAGCGGTTTGGTGCGCCCGTTGCTGCGTTGCACAAGCACCTGGTGGGTGATGGCTTCGTTGCCGCAATACAGCAGGCTGTCTTTGCGTTCTTTGGTGATGGGCAGGTTGTAGGCTATGAGGTCGCCTTCGCCGGCTTTGAGTTGCTGTATGAGTTCCTTTACGCTTCGTGCCACCTTGACGGTCAGTTTCACGCCCAGGCTTTGGGCGAATTGCTGGCTCAGTTCGTATTGGAATCCCATTTCCTGTCCACGGTAGTTGAAGTAGGTGGTCGAGCTGTAGAGGGTCAGCACCACCAGTTCGCCACTGTCTTTTATCTGTTGCAAGTCGTGGGTTGCGGGTGTTATCTTCGCAGGCTTGTGCTTTCTGCATCCCCCCATGCAAAGCAGCAGTGCTGTCAGCAGGAGTAAGACGGGTATGGCCTTGCCCTGTTTCATTTCAGGTGTTTCTTAATGTACATGGTCAGTATATCTATGGCAATCTGGTTGTTGCCGCCTTCGGGCACGATGAGGTCGGCATAGCGTTTGCAAGGCTCGATGAACTGCAGGTGCATGGGTTTGAGCACACGCACGTAGCGTTCCATTACCGCCTCTGCGGTGCGTCCGCGTTCTATGACATCGCGTTGGATGACGCGGATGAGCCGTTCGTCGGGGTCGGCATCCACAAAGATTTTCAGGTCCATCATGTTGCGCAGCTTGGGGTCGCACAAGGCCAGGATGCCTTCTATGATGACCACTTCGCGTGGCTCTATGTGGATGGTTTCCGGTTGCCGGGTACAGGTGAGGTACGAGTAAGTGGGCTGTTCGATGCTTCGTCCCTGGCGCAGCAGGGCTACGTGCTTTGACAGCAGTTCCCAGTCGAAAGCATTGGGGTGGTCGAAGTTGATGTTCTGCCTTTCTTCCACGGGCACGTGGCTGCTGTCTTTATAGTAAGAATCTTGCGGGAGCAGTACCACTTCGCCTGCGGGGAGGCTTTCTATTATTTTACGTACGACGGTGGTTTTTCCGGAACCTGTTCCGCCTGCAATGCCTATGATTAACATTCGGTTTCTGCGTTTTTTAGCTTGTTAATTTCGCAAAGTTAATCAATTTTTCCCTCATATAGGATATTATTCCTTGAAATTCTGTGGCGGGGCGTCGGATTTGAAAATGAAAAGTTTGCAATGTCCTTCTTTCTTCTTAACTTTGCAAAGAAAAATAACGGGAGGAAAGATGTATGAAAGTGACTATATCGTTGGATGGGGTTTTGTCTTTTATCCATTCGTTGTCGCTCAGTGCGAGCAACAAGCGTTGGCTGGCAGAGAATCTGTTGAACGAGGCAAAACAGGAAACAACCTCACAGGCGCAGAGTTATGATGAATTTATAGAAAGTATGTGTGGTGCATGGAATGATGACCCGCGTACTACCGAAGAGATTATGGCCGATATTCACCATGCCCGTCAGTTTAATGGAACGCGGTGCATTATGTCCTTGAATTCCGATGATAGACAATAAATATTTACTTGATACGAATATTTGCATAGCTTTGTTGCGTGGTGACAGAGACATTGCAAGAAAAATAATAGACTTGGGAGAAGGTGCGTGCCATTTGTCTGTCATAACATTATATGAACTGATGTTTGGGGCTTATTTTTCGAAATGCGAAGAGCGGGAAGTTCCTAAAGTGAAACAGTTTGTAGAGCGTTTTCCGGTTGTTTCTTTGATAGATGCCGCCGAGGAATATGCAATTATAAAAACTCGGCTTCGCTCGGCTGGCATTTTGATTGATGAATTTGATCTGATGATAGCAGCCTCTGCTTTGGCAGGAGGTTATACGTTAGTAACGGATAATATGAAACATTTTCAGCGTATTACAGACTTGAAGCTTGAAAATTGGATCAAGAGGAAATAAGAACCTGCACATTTCCAAGTGACGTATAAAACATGAATTTTTACAAAGAAATTCCATTAAAATTTAGAGTTTATCAGTTATGGTAAAGCACATTGTAATGTTCAAACTGAAAGATGAGGTACCTGCGGCCGAGAAGCTGGCTGCCATGCAGAGTTTCAAGCAGGCCATTGAGGCACTTCCTGCAAAGATATCCGTAATCCGGAAAATAGAAGTGGGGCTGAACATCAATCCCGGTGAACAGTGGCACATTGCCTTGTATAGTGAGTTCGATTCGTTGGACGATGTGAAGTACTACGCCACGCATCCCGACCATGTGGCGGCTGGCCGACTCCTTGCCGACGTAAAGGAAAGCCGCGCCTGTGTGGACTATGAGGTATAAACTAATTTTGTTCATTTTAAACAAACCGACGTGAAAAAAGCAATCTTCTCCGTTCTTTTATTACTGCTCCCCTTTGCAGTGAAAGCGCAGATACAAGACCCCGTGAAGTTCAAAACTGAATGGAAGCAACTGACGGACAATGAAGTGGAAATCGTATTTACAGGAACCATCGACCCGGGGTGGCATGTGTATTCCACCGACTTGGGCGACGGGGGACCCATATCGGCCACGTTCAATACCGACAAGCTGGAAGGTGCCGAAACGGTAGGTGCCCTGAAGCCGGTAGGCAAGGAAATCAGTTCGTTCGACAAACTGTTTGAGATGCAAGTGCGCTATTTCGAGCATACTGCCCAGTTTGTGCAGACGCTGAAGCTCACGGGCGGCACTTACCGGGTGGAAGGTTACCTGGAGTATGGCGCTTGCAATGATGAGAATTGCCTGCCTCCCACCCAGGTGGAGTTTTCCTTTGCCGGGACGGCCGGAACAATGTCCGGGCAAGGCGAAGCCGATGCATCGGGCAGTGCCCCTCAAAGTGTGGCGGAGGACACTCCGGCCGATAATGCAGGAGATGCCCTTGCATCCGCCGGCATGGATAAGGCCGATTACTGGAAACCGGTCATCGCAGAGCTGCAGGCTTTGGGCGAAACCGTGTCGCAGGCCGACATGTCGTGGGTTTACATCTTCGGCATGGGTTTCCTGGGCGGACTGGTGGCTTTGTTTACTCCCTGCGTGTGGCCCATCATTCCCATGACGGTCAGCTTCTTCCTGAAGCGGAATAAGGATAAGAAGAAGGGCATACGCGATGCCTACCTCTATGGGGCTTCCATCGTGGTGATATACGTGGCACTGGGTCTGATTATCACGGCGATATGGGGAGCCAATGCCTTGAATGCTCTGTCCACCAATGCCGTGTTCAACTTGTTCTTTTTCCTGATGCTGGTAGTCTTTGCCGCCTCTTTCTTCGGCGCATTCGAAATCACTTTGCCCTCCCGTTGGAGCAATGCAGTGGATAGCAAGGCCGAGGCAACCAGCGGATTGCTGAGCATTTTCCTCATGGCGTTCACTTTGTCGTTGGTGTCCTTCTCTTGCACGGGTCCCATCATCGGCTTCCTGCTGGTGGAGGTTTCTACCACAGGCAGTATTCTGGCTCCTACCCTTGGCATGCTGGGGTTTGCCCTTGCCTTGGCGCTGCCTTTCACTCTCTTTGCCCTCTTCCCTTCGTGGCTGAAGTCCATGCCCAAGTCGGGCGGATGGATGAATGTCGTCAAGGTGACACTGGGTTTCCTCGAGCTGGCTTTCGCCTTCAAGTTCCTGTCGGTGGCCGACCTGGCCTATGGCTGGGGATTGCTCGACCGTGAGACGTTCCTCGCCATCTGGATTGTGCTCTTTGCCCTGTTGGGCTTCTATCTGTTGGGAAAAATCAAGTTCCCGCACGACGATGACAACAACAAGGTAGGTGTGCCCCGTTTCTTCCTGGCACTGGCTTCGCTGGCTTTTGCCGTCTATATGGTGCCTGGTTTGTGGGGAGCGCCGCTCAAGGCGGTCAGTGCCTTTGCCCCGCCGTTGCAGACGCAGGACTTCAACCTCTATACCAACGAAGTACATGCCCAGTTCACTGACTACGACCTTGGCATGGAGTATGCCCGCCAGCAGGGCAAGCCTGTCATGTTGGACTTTACGGGCTACGGTTGTGTCAATTGCCGCAAGATGGAACTGGCTGTATGGACCGACTCCAAGGTGAGCGACCTCATCAATAACGACTATGTGCTGATTACGCTCTATGTGGACGACAAGACTCCGCTGCCCGCTCCCGTCAAGATTCAGGAAAACGGCAAGACGCGCACCTTGCGCACCGTGGGCGATAAGTGGAGCTACTTGCAGCGTGTCAAGTTCGGTGCCAATGCCCAGCCGTTCTATGTGCTGATTGACAATGAAGGCCAACCCCTCAACAAGTCCTACTCTTACGATGAAGACATCGCCAAGTATGTGGATTTCTTGCAGACGGGACTGAAAAA
>CALUIF010000027.1 GCA_944320635.1 uncultured Bacteroides sp.
ACCCTGACCTACCCCCGCCTGCAGGCCGGCAAGCCCTGCGGCACCGACGAACTGGCACGCTTCGCCGCGAAGCACACCACCTTCAGCCCCGCCGAGGTGAAGGGCATCATCGGCATCCTGGCCGACGGCATGGCCTGGATGATGGCCCAGGGGCGCACCGTGCGGCTCGACGGCATCGGCACCTTCAGCCCCTCGCTGGGCCTGCGCGAGGGCAAGGAGCGCGAGCAGTCCGGCGACGGAGGCACCCGCCGCAACGCCTCGAGCCTCTGTGTGCGCGGCATCAACTACCGGGCGGACAGGCAGCTCGTCATCGGCACCGACCGCGAGTGCCAGCTCGAGCGGCAGCCCGACGCCACCATGGGCCGGCGCCACCACTCGCCCTATACCCCCGACGAGCGCCTCGCCCTGGCCCGGCAGTTCCTCGAGGGGCACGCCACGATGAGCGTAGGCCAGTATGCCCACCTCACCGGGCTGAGCCGCACGCAGGCAGGCCGCGAACTGCGCCGCTGGCATGCCGACGTGGGCACCACGGGCATCGACATCACCGGCCTCGGCTCGCACCGCCTCTACGTGCTGCGCCGGGCGGAGGCTGGCGGCGGCAATCCGTAATCCGGGTAACGACAACCGTAAGATGTTTACACGCCTTTGCCGGAAACTTCGTACCTTTGCCCGCGGAAAACAATGCTTAATGAAAGGACTACTATGCAACTGATTAAAGACAAGGAATTTGGCGGCGAACGTCCCCTGTTCGCCTCTCACGACCTGCACCTGGACGGCGTCACCATCCGCGAGGGCGAGTCGGCCATCAAAGAGTGCGCCAATATCGTGGCCGTGGGCTGCCGCTTCGAGGGCAACTACCCCTTCTGGCATGTGCACGGCTTCACCATCGACCGCTGCTACTTCGACGTGGGCGGCCGCTCGGCACTGTGGTACAGCGACCACCTCGTGATGCGCGACACCGTGATCGACGCCCCCAAGATGTTCCGCGAGATGAACGACATCGACATCGAGCGCGTGCAGATGAACGACGCCGACGAGGTGTTCTGGCGCTGCCGGGGCATCCGCGTCAGGGACCTCACCCTGCACGGCGGCACCTACCCCTTCATGCTGAGCAGCGACATCTACGTGGACGGGCTGGAGAGCGACAGCAAGTACGTCTTCCAGTACGTGAAGAACGTGGAGATACACCACGCCAAGATTACCACCAAGGACGCCTTCTGGGAGGTGGAGAACGTCACCATCTACGACTCCGAGCTCAACGGCGAATACCTGGGCTGGCACTCGCGCAACCTCCGGCTGGTGAACTGCCACATCTCGGGCGAGCAACCCCTGTGCTATGCCCACGACCTGGTGCTGGAGAACTGCACCTTCGACCCTGCGTGCGACCGCGCCTTCGAGTACAGCACCCTGCAGGCCGACATCCGCGGCGCCATCACCAACATCAAGAACCCCATGTCGGGGCGCATCGTGGCCGACTCCATCGGCTCCGTCACCCTCGACGAGAACATCAAGGCGCCGGCCGACTGCGTCATTGAGGTGCGCAACCGTTGAGGCGGGAGGAGGTTGTCAGTATGGCAGGCGGCAATGGATTGGCTCCGGTGGCGTCGTCGGAGCGGTACGTCATCCTCGATGCCTTGCGCGGCTTCGCGCTGCTGGGCATCTGCATGGCCAACTTCCCGGAGTTCTCGCTCTTCACCTTCCTGAAGCCGGAGGCGGCAGCGGCATTGCCCACGGCGGAGGCCGACCGCGTGGCGCGGTTCCTGCTCTATGTCTTCGTCGACGGCAAGTTCTACACCCTGTTCTCGCTGCTCTTCGGCATGGGCTTCTCCATCATCATCTCCAATGCCATGAAGAAAGGAGTCGACGGTTTCCGCATCTTCTACCGGCGGATGGCGGTGCTGGCGGGCATCGGGGCGCTGCACCTGATGTTCATTTGGAGCGGCGATATCCTGATGCTGTATGCGCTGATGGGGATGTTGCTCCCGCTGTTCTGCCGCCTGCCCGATCGGAAGCTGCTGGCGTGGGCCTTTGCCTTGCTGCTGTTGCCCGTCGGTATCGATGGTGTGTGCGAGGCGCTTCGGGTTTATCCGGCCGGCGGTGTGGTGCGTCTGCAGCAAGCTTGCTGTGCGAAGTACGGCATTACGGACGACAACTTTGCCTATTGGCTGCGCGATGCGGGCAGTTATCGGGAGGTGTTCCAGTTCTTGGTTCAAGGTGCGCTGGTCCGTGTGCAGGAGTTCATCGACGGCAACCGCTATTTTAAGGTGTTGGGGCTTTTCCTGATAGGCTTTTACCTCGGGCGCCGGCGGGTGTATGCCGGTTTGGGGCAGCACCGGCGTTGGTTGGCGAGGGTGTTCCGGTATGGGGTGGTCGTCGGCCTTCCCCTGTCGCTGGTGTATGCCTGGAGCAGCATGTCTCAGCATCCGTGGGGGCTTACGGTGCATAGCGCTTTGTATTTTGTCAGTGTATACCCACTTGGTTTTGCTTATGCGGCCGGGCTTTGCCTGCTGTTCTTGCGAAGGAAAGAGTGGCGGATGTGGAAGTACTTCGCGTCGCCCGGACGGATGGCTTTGACAAATTATATCGGCCAATCGGTTATCGGCATGGTGCTGTTTTACGGTATCGGCCTGGGCTGGGGAGCCGATATGGGATTGGTGTACACGGAGTTGGTGGTGGCAGCTGTATATCTCTTTCAGATTCTGTTCAGCCGTTTGTGGTTGTCGGGGTTCAGGTTTGGCCCATTAGAGTGGATTTGGCGGATGCTGACTTATGGGAAATGCTTCAAGATAAGGTTATGATGGTTTTCCCGTTGAAATGTTTATCTTTGCATGGCTTTAAAAGAAAACATTATGGAAAATCAAGAGAACAACAGCGGGCAATTGCAAATAGAACTGAAAGAAGAAATCGCCCAAGGTATTTATGCCAATCTGGCTATCATAGCTCATTCTAGTTCAGAATTCATAGTCGATTTCGTTCGTGTGCTGCCGGGGATGCCTAAGGCCGGTGTGAAATCGCGTATAGTACTTGCTCCCGAGCACGCCAAGCGCTTGCTTCGTGCTTTGGAAGATAATATCAATAAATATGAACGTGTATTTGGCCCGATACGCATTCCTGAAGAACGTCCGTTTGCAGCCTTGTCCAATGTGAAAGGTGAGGCTTGAGCACCGGTGGGGTGACGTGGGACGATAGATCCTGTAGTCGGATTGTAATACTGCTTTTCGCTCCTACTTGGAGTGGAAAACAAAAAAAGTATTGTAGTGCATTGATTATTCAAAACTTATTCGTAACTTTGCAGCCCGAAAAACTGTGTGGTTTAGAAATAATACAAATTAATATATAACTAAAAACAATTAAAATGCCTACAA
>CALUIF010000028.1 GCA_944320635.1 uncultured Bacteroides sp.
GATTACGAAAACCTTCTTCCCATGACAATATGCAAATAATAATCGTTAAATTTGTGGATTCTTTTTTAGACGGGTGCCGACTGGCGCCCGTCTAAAAGGGGATACCCTAAAATTGGAAGTTTACGAATGGAAATGGGGGTACCTGTTGATTTTTCATCCGCAGATGACGCAGATTGCGCAGATTTTATTTTTTTCTTTGCAAAAGGCAGTTCTCTGCACCTTCGGTGCGTAGTAAGATCCGCGTCATCTGCGTCATCTGCGGATGAAAGATTACCCAGCTAAATTATCATTTAATTCTTGAGACTTACTTAAATTCTTCATTCTTCATTCTTAATTTTTTAGTCAAACTTCAGCACAAACGTCGTCTCCCCCTTTCCCTGCAGTAGCGAGATGCTGCCGCCCGACAGGCGCATAATTTGGCGTGAGATGCTCAGCCCTATGCCGCTGCCGCCGTTCTTGGTGCTGAAAAAGGGAACGAAGATGTGCTCTGCCACATCGGCCGGAATGGCAGGGCCGTTGTTCGAAATTTCTATCAGTACCGATTCGGCCTCGTTGCACCGGGCTGTGATGCCTATAATCCCTTGCGTGCGGCTCTGCTCGTCCGATTCAATGGCTTGGATGGCGTTTTTCAGCAGGTTGGTCACGACTTGTGCTATCAGGTTCTCGTCGGCATGCAGTATAAGGTCTTGGGGCTCGATGGAGGTGTGAAACGTGATGCGGGCGTCCGGATATTGGTGGCGTGCCAGCTCCGTCATGCGCTCTATGAATCCCTTTACGTAGAACAGGGAAGGCTCCGGGGTAGGGATGCGGGTAAATTTCCGGTACGACTCCACAAACGTCATCAGCCCCTTGCCTGTGGTGCTGATGGTTTGCAGTCCCTGCATCATTTCTTCTTGCGATGCACTTTGCTCTTTGGCTCGTTCCAGCAGGGTGTCGCTCAGCGAGGTGATGGGAGTCACGGCGTTCATTATCTCGTGGGTCAGCACGCGGGTCAGCCTTATCCATGAGTCTATTTCCTTTTTGTCCAGTTCCTTGTTTATGTCGTTCAGTGCCAGTATACGCAGGTGTTCGTGGCGGATGCTGATGTCGCTCACGCGGACAGAAAGGTTTACATTGTTTCGTTCATTGTACAGGGGTACTTGCAGTTCGTCGCCCGCCCTGCACTTTGCAAAGAGGGTGCTCAGCCTCGGGTCTATGCGTTGCAGTTGGTTCACGTGGGTCAGTACGGTCATTCCCAGCAGATGCAGTGCCTTGTCGTTGTGGCGGTACACGGTGCCTTTGTCGTTCAGCACCACGATGCCGGTATTCACGCTGTTCAATATCAGTTCGTAGTATTTCTCCTGCTGTGCCGTTTCCTGCTTCACGTTGTACAGCATCCGGGCTATCCGGTTCAGGGCATGGTTCACCATGCGCGTGTCGGTGCGTTTGTCTGTTTCCGGAAAGTGTATGGAGCTGTCGTTGTTCTCGATGGCATCGAGCAGAAACATCACTTTCCGTATGTGCTGCCTGTACAGGCGGTATTGCCATATCGTTGCGAGGGTCATCAGCAAGGTCAGCACGATGGCTATGGTCACTAATTCAAAGTCCATATTTCTTCATCTTGTTGTAAAGCGTCTGGCGGGTGATGCCTAAGCGTGAAGCCACGGCCGAGAGGTTGCCGCCCTGTTGTTGCAGGGCTTTCCGTATCATTTGCACCTCCATGTCCTCTAGGGTCAAAGCCTCGGTGTCTGTATGGATGGCGCGTGGCTGCAGCCGGAAAGCTTCGCCGGGCAAGTCCGTTCCGTCGTTTATGATGACGGCCTTTTCAATGGCATGCTCCAGTTCGCGTATGTTGCCATACCAGGGGTGTTGCAGCAGTTTGTCCTTGGCGGCATCTGTCAGTGTCATGGCCGGTTTGCCATATTGCTTGCAGAAGCGGGCGGCGAAGTCCTCCGCCAGGGGCACGATGTCTTCCGGGCGGTCGCGCAGGGCAGGAATCTCCAGGTGGATGGTGTTGATGCGGTACAGCAGGTCTTCACGGAATTCTCCTTTCGCCACCAGTTCCTCCAGGTTGCGGTTGGTGGCACAAATCAGCCGGATGTCTACGGGTATGGGCGTGTTGCTGCCCACGCGCACAATGCTGCGCCGTTGTATGGCGGTCAGCAGTTTGGCCTGTAGGTGGTAGGGCAGGTTGCCTATCTCGTCGAGGAAGAGGGTGCTGTGGTCGGCGGCTTCAAATTTTCCCGGACGGTCGGAGCGTGCGTCGGTAAAGGCACCTTTCACGTGGCCGAACAGTTCGCTTTCAAACAGGGTCTCGGCCACGGCTCCCATGTCTACGCTCACCATTTCGCGTGCATGGCGGGGCGAACAGGCATGTATCTCGCGTGCCAGCATCTCCTTTCCGGTGCCGTTTTCGCCGGTAATCAATATGTTGGCATCCGTGGCAGCCACCTTCTCCACCACCTTTTGCAGGCGTTGCATGGCAAGGCTGTTGCCCCAGTACATGCTTGGTGCAGACAGCGGCCGGGTGTGCGTGTCTGTCCGGTTGCTGTGTACGGCGTTGAGCAGTGTTTCCACCAGCTTGTGGTTGTCCCATGGCTTTACCACAAAGTCGGTGGCTCCCTCCTTGATGCCCCGCACGGCCAAGTCGATGTCTGCGTAAGCGGTAAAGAGCACCACGGGCAGGGTGGGGCAGGCCTTCTTTATCTCGTGTAGGGCATATAGCCCTTCGTTGCCGTTGTTGATGCCTGCGGTGAAGTTCATGTCGAGCAGCACCACCTGCCAGTCTTTGTTGCGCAGCATCCCCTGTAGCGTAGCGGGCGATGCCAGCGTGGTGATACCGTCGAAGTAAGGCTTCAGCAGCATCTGCAGGGCGGTCAGTACCCCGCGGTTATCGTCTATAATCAGTATGTTTCCGTTCTTTTTCATTGGCTTAAATGATTTTATCGGGGCGCAGCCCCGCAGCTACAAGTGACGAGCTACAAGCTACGAGTATTCGTCATGTTGAGCATTGTTCTCCCCCGACAAACGGGGGAGGTAAGAGGGAGTGCGAAGCGGAGTCGAAACATCTTCTTCTTGCATTGTCAAAGAAACAGTGTGTTTTAGCGAGATCCTTCGACTGCGCCCTGCGGGCTCCGCTACTTGGCATCCTTCGGATGCAGGGACATGACAGCCCCCTCCCACACTCGTAGCTCGTAGCTTGTAGCTCGTCACTGCGCGCTTATGCGCGCTAATCCCTCTGCAAAATTAGTGATTTCCATCCAATATTCCGGTGCGCATGTTTCGATTTCGTTTTCCCGATATTCTTCGCTACTATATTTCATTGTCAACCATGTATTTATGCCCTTTCCTGTAAACACTGCTGAATAAAAGTGCGGGAAAAGTGACCGTCCTTGGAAATATTTTCTTACTTTTGCCACTGAAACAAACCTCCCTTGCAAGGGGAACAGTTGTTTTAAAGTTACAATTTTGTCTAAGAGCCTGTTTAAAAGTCTTTTTCTGTCATGGTGAGCGTTGCATAGCCGATGCCTTTATGCACAGGGCGAGATTTTTCGACAGCGTTCAAGGTGGCAGAAATGTGCGGAGTGAATGCAGGTACATCCATTAAGCGCATGAAAAGTAAAGGTAAGTATATATCTAATTGGATATCTATAGATTATGAATGACATCGATCAGAATAAGGAGAGGGAGAGCGACGATCATTTCATTCGCGACGGCATGAACGGTTTCGAGCGCAACGTGAAGCGTTTCATCGACTGTATCACGGCGTTGGTGGCCATGATTGTGTTTTCACCTCTTTTCCTGATATGCTATATTGCCGTGAAGCGTGAGGATGGTGGCCCTGCCATTTTCAAGCAAGAGCGCATTGGCCGTTTCGGCAGGCCGTTCAATATCTACAAGTTCCGCAGCATGAAGCTGGATGCCGAGAAGCATGGCCCGGCGTTGTATGCGGGCGATGAAGACAAGCGCCTCACCAAGGTGGGCAAGTTCTTGCGCGACCATCACTTGGACGAATTGCCCCAGTTGTGGAACGTGTTCATTGGCGAAATGGCTTTCATAGGCCCGCGTCCCGAGCGCCAGTATTACATCGACCAGATTATGCAGCACGACCCGCGCTATCGCTACCTGTACCAGATTCGTCCGGGTGTCACGTCCTACGCCACCTTATACAACGGCTACACCGACACCATGGAGAAGATGCTGCGCCGTCTCCGCTACGACCTGTTCTATCTGGAGCACCGCTCATGGTGGTTCGACTTCAAGATTCTGTGGATGACTTTCTTCAGCATTGTCTTCGGTAAGAAGTTCTGAGTTCAATTTCGCTGCCTCAAAGCACGGACAGGCTTTCATGGGGTCCAGGTCGTGGTGCCCCACGATGAGGGCGTGCGGAAACTGTCGCTTCAGCTGCCTTAGCAGGCAGAGCATTCCTTGTCGTTGTTGCGGTGTGCGTGTGTCGGCAGGCTGTCCCTTCACGTCAAGCCCTCCTTCGTAGCAGATGCCCAGTGAATGCCGGTTATGCCCCTTGCAATGTGCCCCGATGCGTTCCAACGCTCGCCCGTGGTGAATCTCGCCATCGCGTGTAATGTAAAAATGATAGCCGATGTCCCGGAATCCTCTGTGGCGGACGTGCTCCATCCGGCAGGCTTCAAAATCCAGGCTCCGCCCCTCGGGGGTGGCGGAGCAATGGATGACAATCAGGGTAATCGTTCTCATGCGGCTCATTAACCTACACACGAACTGATACCGAACACACCTGCCACGGCCGTGGCCACGGCAATGATAACTTTCAACACGATTCCCCAAACGGATTTTGATTTTGTACTCATAATTAATTAGGTTTTTAGGTTTTTAAGTTTTTAAGTTTTAGTAACTCTTCATATTTAGTTTATACTATGCCTATCATTGATTTTTTAGATGCGGATTGAGCGGATGAAGCGGATTATTTTTTTAGCATAAATGCTGAATCCGGCTGAATCCTATAAATTACAAATCCGCTCAATCCGCGTCTAAAAAATAACAGGATATATTCATTTCATTCTTGAGGCTTACCTACTTATTTAGTTTATACTATCTGTCATGCCGAGCATAGTCGAGGCATCTTCTTTCATGGTAGGGTGATTGCTGAGATTCTTCGGCTACGCCCTTCGGGCTCCGCTCAGAATGACAGACACATCGATAGTATAAACTTATATTACCCCAACTGCTGGTTTCCGTCCTCTTCTTCCTCTTCTCCTGTCCCTCCGGAGCCGCCGGGCGTACTGGTGCTGTCGTCATCCACGTTGTATGGCGTGGCTTCGCGCAGTTGTGCCTCGAGGTTGATTTGGGCATTGCTCAGTTCGCCCGTGGCGCGGGCGCGCA
>CALUIF010000029.1 GCA_944320635.1 uncultured Bacteroides sp.
CCGGGATTGAACCGGGGACCTCATGATTATGAATCATGCGCTCTAACCAGCTGAGCTATCCCGCCATCATTTCTCGTTTGCGGGTGCAAAGATACGGCTTAAATTGGAATCTCCAAAACTTTTCTTTTCTTTTTTCATGCAAGGTGATGATAAAAAACAGTGAATTATTTTTTGGTTTCCGATAAAAGTGCTTATTTTGGCACGCGATACAAACGCGTAGTATAATTATGGAAAGAAAAAAAGTCCATTTGGAATATTTGCTGAATGCCACTTCCAAAAATATTTTATGGTCGGCCATCAGCACTCCGACGGGTCTGGAGGGGTGGTTTGCCGACCGGGTGCTGTCCGACGACAAAATTGTGACCTTCTGCTGGGGGAAGACTGAGCAGCGCGTGGCCGAGATTGTAGCCATTCGCTCGTACTCTTTTATTCGCTTCCATTGGCTGGACAATGAGCACGAACGCGAGTATTTTGAAATAAAAATGACAAATAGCGAGCTGACGAATGACTTTGTGCTGGAGATTACCGATTTTGCCGATGAAGATGAGGCAGACGATGTGCGCGAATTGTGGGAGTCGCAGGTGGAAACATTGCGTAGGACGTGTGGATTTTAGTTAACTTTCTGCTAAAAATTTCCCCTCCTCTCTTTTTTGTGCTAATTTTGTAGCTTCATTGTATGGATTAGAATAATGCTACGCATAAAAAAGTTAGATATATTTATATTGAAGAGCTTTTGCCTGCTTTTTACAGGCACTTTTTTCATTTGCCTTTTCATCTTCATGATGCAGTTCCTGTGGCGTTATGTAGACGAGATGGTGGGCAAAGGCTTGGAAATGACTGTCCTCGCGCAATTCTTTTTCTATTCGGCATTGTCGTTGGTGCCGGTATCGTTGCCTTTGGCCGTATTGCTTGCGGCACTCATTACTTTCGGCAATTTCGGCGAGCGCTTTGAACTGCTTGCCATGAAGGCGGCGGGTATTTCGCTGATTAAAATCATGCGTCCGCTCATCATTTTCATTGTCTTCATTTGTTTCGTTTCGTTTTATTTCCAGAACGTCATAGGCCCCAAGGCAGAGGCCAAGCTCTACACGCTGCTTATCTCCATCAAGCAGAAATCGCCCGAGCTGGATATTCCCGAAGGTGTGTTTTACGATGAGATAAAAGGCTATAACTTGTATGTGAAGCAAAAGAATCGTAAAACAGGCATGCTGTACGACGTGCTGATTTACAATTTCGAGAAAGGATTTGAGAATGCACAGATTATCAAGGCTGACTCAGGCCGGCTGGAAATGACGGCGGACAAGCACCACCTGTACCTGCACCTGTATAGCGGCGAGCAGTTCGAGAACCTGAAGTCGCAGAACATTAATCAGCGGAATGTGCCTTACCGGCGGGAAGCTTTCCGGGAGAAACATGCCATCATAGAGTTTGACTCCGGCTTTGAAATGGCGGACGAGGGCATTATGGGCAAT
This sequence comes from uncultured Bacteroides sp., assembly GCA_944320635.1. Lineage (GTDB taxonomy): Bacteria > Bacteroidota > Bacteroidia > Bacteroidales > Bacteroidaceae > Bacteroides. The sequence continues at coordinate 1,473 of CALUIF010000029.1, forward strand.
CAGTACAACAGCAAGAATATGAGGATGCTACAGGCCTCTATCGACTCGATGCAGGTGAGGAACGACAGTGTGGGGCGGGCGTACTATGCGGAGGCTATCAATGGCACTTACCGGGCAGCCATGAACTTGAAGAAAAGCGATACGCTGCGGATAGAGAAAGTACGTGAAGAGGGCACAGAGATATATAATGTTGACAGCATTTTTGCCGCTTCTACTTTGGATGAAAAACAAAAAGTGATGTCGACGGCTGTGAGCCGTGCCGAAGGAGCCGGCAATGATTGGGCTTTCAAGAGCTACAACATCAAGCGCACTGACGACAGCATGAGGCGGCACCAGACGGCGTGGCACAAAAAGCTCACCGTGTCGCTGGCCTGCCTTATCTTCCTGTTTATCGGCGCCCCGCTTGGAGGTATCATCCGGAAAGGGGGCTTGGGAATGCCGGTGGTGGTTTCGGTGCTGATATTCATTATCTACTACCTGATAGACAATACTGGCTATAAGATGGCGCGCGACGGTAAGTGGATAGTATGGATGGGCATGTGGGCCAGTGTGGCGGTGTTGGCTCCGTTGGGTGCTTTCCTCACTTATAAGTCGAACAATGACTCGGTAGTGCTGAATGCGGATGCTTACCTTAATTTCTTTAAAAAGGTACTGGGCATACGCAGTGTTCGGCATTTGGTGCGCAAGGAGGTCATTATACACGACCCCGATTACCACCGGTTGCCGGGAGACTTGGAAGCCCTGTCGGCCGAATGCCTGGCCTACGCTGAAAGGAAGGCTCTGAATAGTGCTCCAAACTACTTTAAGCTATGGATGTCCGGTGAGCAGGACGTGGAGGTGGAAAACATTGTAGAGCGTTTGGAACTGTTGATAGACGAGATGTCGAACACGAAAGACTTCCGCTTGCTGGCGGCATTGAACAATTATCCGGTGGTGCCGGCGCGGGCTCATGTGCGCCCCTTCCGCAACCATTGGCTGAATATACTTTGCATGGTGATTGTGCCGGTTGGGCTGTTCTTTTATTTCCGCATCTGGCTTTTCCGCTTGCGCCTGAGTAAAGATATGGAGCGCATCAGAAAAGTTAATGCCGATGTGGTGAAAATCATAAGGGGCAATCTGGACAAACAGTAATACATATAATAATTATATAATGGTATGGAAAAAGTAAAACTGAATACAATTGAAGAAGCCATTGAAGACTTCAAGGCCGGTAACTTCGTGATAGTAGTGGATGATGAAGACCGTGAGAATGAAGGCGACCTGATTATTGCAGCTGAAAAGATTACTCCCGAGAAGGTGAACTTCATGCTGAAGCATGCGCGGGGGGTGCTTTGTGCGCCGATTACGGTGTCGCGCTGCAAGGAGTTGGACTTGCCGCACCAAGTGGTGGACAACACCTCTGTGCTGGGCACTCCGTTTACCGTGACTATTGATAAGCTGGAGGGCTGCAGCACCGGAGTTTCGGCAGCCGACCGTGCGGCCACAATCCGTGCACTTGCCGATCCGGCTTCCACACCTGCTACTTTCGGGCGTCCGGGACATATCAATCCTCTCTATGCTCAGGAAAAGGGGGTGTTGCGCCGTGCCGGCCATACGGAGGCTACCATAGATATGGCGCGTTTGGCAGGATTGTATCCGGCCGGGGCACTGATGGAAATCATGAATGAAGATGGCACCATGTCGCGCTTGCCCGAGTTGCGGAAGATGGCCGACGAGTATGACCTGAAGCTTATCTCCATCCGCGACCTGATAGCCTATCGCCTGAAACAGGAGTCTATTGTGGAAAAAGGCGTGGAAGTAGACATGCCTACTGCCCACGGGCATTTCCGCCTGATACCTTTCCGCCAAAAGCTGAACGGACTGGAACATGTGGCTTTGTTCAAGGGAACGTGGAAGGAAGACGAACCCATCCTGGTGCGTGTGCATTCCTCGTGTGCCACAGGCGACATCTTCGGTTCCATGCGTTGTGACTGTGGCGACCAGCTGCACAAAGCCATGGAGATGATAGACCAAGCGGGGAAAGGCGTGGTGGTCTACCTGAACCAGGAGGGGCGTGGCATCGGCCTGATGGAGAAGATGAAAGCCTACAAGTTGCAGGAGGATGGCATGGATACGGTAGATGCCAACCTGTGCCTGGGACACTTGGCCGATGAGCGCGACTACGGCGTGGGGGCACAGATTCTCCGTGAACTGGGTGTACACAAGATGCGCCTTATGACCAATAATCCCGTGAAGCGTGTCGGCCTGGAGGCTTACGGGCTGGAGATTGTGGAGAACGTGCCTATCGAGATTACTCCTAACCCTTACAACGAACGCTACTTGCGCACCAAGAAAGAGCGTATGGGGCATACGTTGCATTTCAACAAGTAAATCTGTACAACTAAATACACTGCATCATGAATCAATTATCCGATCGTTTGAATAGCCTGTCACCTTCGGCGACGTTGGCTATGTCACAGAAAAGTGCCGAATTGAAGGCACAGGGTGTAGACGTCATCAACCTGAGCGTGGGTGAGCCTGATTTCAATACTCCTGACCATATTAAAGAAGCAGCCAAACAGGCTATCGACGAGAACTATTCCCGCTATTCGCCTGTAGCCGGCTACCCGGCTTTGCGCAATGCTATTGTGGCCAAGCTGAAGAATGAGAACGGGCTGGAGTATACGGCAGCTCAAATATCGTGTGCCAATGGTGCCAAGCAGTCGGTGTGCAACACTGTCCTTGCCTTGGTGAATCCTGGTGACGAGGTCATTGTTCCTGCTCCCTACTGGGTAAGCTATCCCGAGATGGTGAAGCTGGCCGAAGGCAAACCCGTCATTGTGACAGCAGGCATTGAGCAGGACTTTAAGATAACGCCCGCACAGCTCGAAGCTGCTATTACGCCCAAAACCAAATTGTTGATACTTTGCTCGCCTTCCAATCCTACGGGGTCGGTATATACACACGACGAGTTGGCCGCACTGGCTGCTGTGCTCGAAAGGCATCCGCAGGTGTTTGTTGTGGCCGATGAGATATACGAGCACATCAATTACGTGGGAAAGCACGAGAGTATCGCCCAGTTCCCTGCCATGAAGGAGCGCACGGTCATTGTGAACGGCGTGTCGAAGGCGTACGCCATGACCGGCTGGCGCATCGGTTTTATTGCCGGGCCTGAATGGATTGTAAAAGGTGTCAACAAGCTGCAGGGGCAGTACACTTCGGGACCCTGCTCGGTGTCACAGAAAGCTGCTGAAGCTGCCTATACTGGCACACAAGAACCGGTGGAGAAGATGCGCCTGGCGTTCCAACGTCGCCGCGACCTTATTGTGAAGCTGGCTAAGGAAGTGCCGGGATTGGAAGTCAATGTGCCCCAAGGTGCTTTCTATCTGTTTCCTAAATGTAGTGCCTACTTTGGTAAGAAGACTGCCGATGGCCGTGTCATCAATACGTCCGACGACTTGGCTATGTATCTCCTCGAAGTAGGTCACGTGGCTTGCGTGGGCGGTACGTCGTTTGGCGCGCCCGAGTGCATCCGCATGAGTTATGCTACAAGCGACGAAAACATAGCTGAAGCTATCCGCCGCATTAAGGAAGCATTGGCACATCTGCAATAAAACAGACGATGTGAAGCCACAGAGCATCGGTTCGTCGTGTTGTGAAGTGGCTGATAAGTAAAAAGAACCGTATCCATGTTCATGTCCGAGCAGTGGATACGGTTCTTTATGCAGAATAAGGGTAGGCTTGTCTAGGTGGGGGAAGCTTATTTCCACGCCTGCAAACCGCATCAATATAGCCTTGGCTTCTGGAAGATGCAGATAACCGATGCTATGCCAAAGACGAGTGCGCCGTAAATGCAAGGTATCAGGCTTACCCTTATACCATTGTAGATGATTCCGACAGAGGTGTCGGGATGCTCACCTAAATAGCCTGTCATCTGGAAGACGCCTGACAGCGTCCAGATGATTCCTACTGCCAGTCCGAGTTTTCCAAGGTTGTTCACCCAGGCCGGAGCTTTCCATGCAGCCAAGAATATGGCAACGAGAATTAACGTAATCACGGACATTCCACCAAGTCCGCCCGAAACGAAGAAATCAATAAAATTATTCATAACTCTGTAGTTTTAATTGTTTCCGGCAAAGGTATGGTAGCAGGTATAGAAAAGCAAATTTAAAACCCCTTCTAAGGGAGTCAAATCCATACATCTATCTTTAAATGTGGATTTGATTTCTTCAGGAGGGGTTTAAAAAAGCGAGAAGGTGATGTCGGCATCGTTTTTTCTACTAATTTTGGGCAAAAAACAATCAGAAGATGAAACTCTTTATAGACATCGGCTATATTGTGCTTGCTTCACTGTTGTTGGGCATGATTTTTCTTAGCTTCAACTATTCTTTTGGAGAAGCTTTCTTTCTGGGTATTTTATTCATGCCTGGCGCGTTTGCGTTGAAGTATTTTATGCCGCAGCTTGCCCGTTCAAGCGGAAAGAAAAAAATAGCCGATGTTTTTTACTTGTCTATGGCGATAATCATCTTTACTTTTTTCTTGATGATGCTTTCGCATTTTTATGTCATTTCGCCGATGAAATTCCAGCAGATATGGGTGAATCCTGTATTTATGGCTTTGATTATAGGTGTGATTGCAGCAGGCGAGTGGATAACGCAGAAATTATGTGCCCGATTTTTCTCGAAGGTGCCCGATACAGTATCATTCTTCTCCGACAGGCGCAAGGTATCCCTGCTGGTTCAAGACATTCTTTATGTCGAGTCCAACGACCGCGAAGTATTCATCCATTCCTGTAATGGGACGTTGTATCGGAACAAAACTCCTATTTCCCAGTGGGAAAGTATATTGGGGAAAGATTTCGTCCGTACGCACCGGGCCTTTCTGGTCAACGCGGAGTATATCAGTGAGGTTGGAAACGAATCGGTCAACGTAAGCGACGAAAAGATACCGGTTTCGCGTAAATATAAGGATGAAGTCATGCGGAAGATGAAGCGCTGATGCCGTCTTGGGGAACGTGCATGGCTCATCATCCGCATTCCTTTTGCACACTCCCATTGCTGGGAGAAGTGGCTTTAATGAAAATGTCTCGTTTGCAAGGGCTTTTGATTTCGGGAGCGTTTTAGCTTTTTGGTCAGCCATAGGTAGTATCCTGTGATGGGCAGTATGCCGCCTATGAGGGCTGCCAGAAAGTAGAGTATCTTGGTTGCCCATCCGCCCCAACTGCCGGTGTGCAGGGCATAAAACCAGCCTCGCAGTGTTTGCGAGCGCGGACGTTCGTCGTAATGCTCGATATCGGTGACTTGTCCGGTTTGCGGGTCAAAATTGACGATGTCGGTTTGGCGTACCTTCAGCAAAGAGGAAGTGGCAACCTGCGCCTTGCCTGTAGAGAAGGTGGCAGATTGGTAGTCGGGATACATGGTTTGTATGGTGCTCAATGCCTTGTCCCAAGCTGTATAATCGGGTTGACGTTTTGAGCTTGACGGACGGTCATAGCCTTTTGTCCGGAGTGTTTTAGGGCTTTGTGAGTGAGTCGTCCGGCTTTCTGTGCCACCAAACAGGGAATAGGCTGCTGTGCGGTACCAACCGAACGACCAAGTGAGGCCCGTCAGTGCCATAAGCAACAGCAAGGAAGTGGCGTAGAACCCTAGGGCAACATGGCTGTCGTACCAGAAACGTCGCCAGCCTTTGGTGAACGACATCTGTAAACGGTTTTTCAAGGCTTTGGCTGTACGCGGAATCCAAATGACGAGTCCGCTGATGAGGATAAACACCATGAGCAGTGTCGCTACGCCTACGATAGCCTTCCCTACAGACATTTCGCCCTTCTTTGCAGGCGCATCCATGAGCCATCTGTGCAGTTTCCGCATGGTTTGGAAGAAAGGGTAACTGCGTGTCCATCCGTTTACATGGCCTGTATACGGGTTGATGCTGAGGGAGCGCTTGCCGGTTTGTTTAAACGATGCCATGCATACGCCAGATGGCGTGCCCGGCATTTGCAGAGACGACAAAGTGAGTGTGTCCGGCACTTGTCGTTGCAGGTGAGCCATCAGTTCGGAAGGGGGAAGAAAAGGCGTGCCTTCTTCCGGGGGCTGCGAGCGGTACAAGTGTGGGTTCAGTGCCTGCGTGATGTCTTGCTCGAATACAAGGGCTGCCCCCGACAGGCATACGACGGTGAGTATGACGCCTGCCGGGATAGACAGCCAGAGATGAAGCTGATGAAAAAGCCTTCTCATAAATGCCTGCTTATTCGGTGATGTACGAGAGTTTGCCTACACCCGTCAGTTGGGTACACTCTACGGTGATGCCTTTGGTGGCGGTGGCCAGGGCTGGGTCTACGTAGTAGATGGCAGGCGAGCCGGTTGAGGTGGTCACGGCCACGTAGGCGAGGCCATTCTCCATGTAGGGGGTGGTGCCGAAGCCGGTGACGTCTGAAGGCAGACCGGTGACGTTGGTCAGCGAGCCGTCGGTCACGTCGAAGATGGCGAGCTGGTTGGCAGTCTTGCTGTCGGAGGTAATCTCGCTGTCGTACATCAGCATCAGGAAGTAGTCGCCGCCCATGTACCAGGTGCGCAGGAAGGAACGTCCGCCTGCCGCGCTCTCCAGGTTGTAGTAGTAATTGCTGTCAAACTCTTCGCTACCGGTGTCGATACGTACCACGCCGGCGGGTAGGGTAGTCTGCTGGCGCGAGTCGGCCATGGTCTTGGCGTAGCTGGGGGAGAAGACGTAGACGTAGCCGTCGTCGGCCTGCCACAGCATCTGGTAGTACTGCGATTTGAAGCGTCCGGCGGCGTAACTGATGCGGTCGGTCTTGATGAGCTTCTTGTCGGTGAAGGTGCCGTCGCTGAAGATGGCTACCCAGCACTCGTCGGGATATTGCGTCCACTGCAGTTCGTCCTTTTCATAGCCGGAACTGCCGCTGCCGCCTGCTTCGGTCTTGATGAGGTCGTCGTAGCCGTCGCGCACCCAGAGTTTCTCGCCGTTCTCGTCGGTCTGCATGCATCCGTACTGGCTGAGGCCCATGGGCACGGCGGCTGTATAGACTTTGTCGCCTACTTGCTCCATGCCGGTGAGGGTGACGTACTCGCCGTTGCCCAGGAAATTCTCGCTGAGGTAAGCCTTCGACATGGGGTTGTCGGTGCGCGTCTGGTTCACCACGTCGAGGTACGACACGAGGAAGGCTTGGGGTGTGTAGCCGTTGTCGTCGTTCCAGTTGGTGTCGCCGTCTCCCGTCGAGATGGTGACGAGGTAGTTCTCGTAGTTGCCGTAGGTGGTGAAGCGCTGGGTGTCGTACGAGCGGCTGCGCTGCTGCACGGCCTCGTTGGCGTCGAGCACGAAGGAGTGGGTGTTGCCCGCGTTGCCTTGGTTGTACATCAGCCCGTAGAGGTAGCGGTCGGCGAAGTACACCCATTGCGTGGCCTGGTCTACCTGCTTGCCGTTGTTGGCTACGGAGATGCTGCCTTCGTCGAGCGTCTCGGTGGTGAGCAGGGCGTAGGAGGTGGTGCCTCCTGCGGTAGTGGAGGTGGCGATGACGTAGGTGGAGGTGCCGTCGTCGATGGCGGGCAGGTCGGTGAAGGTGAGCTGCACTTTCTCGTATTCGTCGTCGCTGGTGTTGTCATCGTTGGTGTTGTTGTCATTCTGTTCGTTGTCCACAAGGTTGTTGTCGTCCGAGCAGGCGGTCAGCACCGTTCCTGCAAGGGCCATGGCCATGAGGCCGATGAGTAGGAGGTTCTTTTTCATTGTTGTTGATGTTTATTGGTTTGTTATTTTGTCGTCATAAGGGTTGCGGGGCATCCTGTCCGGAGGTTGCGGGGCATCCTGTCCGGAGGTTGCGGGGCATCCTGTCCGGAGGTTGCGGGGCATCCTGTCCGGAGGTTGCGGGGCAACCTGTCCGGGGGTTGCGGGGCAACCTCTCCGGAGGGTGCGAAGCGCTCGTCCCGGGGGCTTCACTTGCCGAAGTGCACCCGCACTTTGCCGTAGAAGGCGCGGCCTGCCTTCTGGAGGCTGAAGTTGTCGTACAGCTTCTCGTCCGTCAGGTTGCGGCACTCGAAGGAGATGTTGTAGCGTCCGCCTTTCAGTGTGTAGCTCAGCGAGAGGTTGTGCGTGAACTGGTCGGGCACCATGTAGTCGTCGCTGCTGCTGCCCACCACCTCCGAGTAGTAGGTGAAGCTGTGCAGGTACTGTGCGTCGTAGGTCAACGTCAGGGTGTTGTCTCGCGCGCCGAGGCCTGGCCAGGAGAGGCTGATGTCGTAGTCGGCAAAGCGATAGGGCACGTTGGGCATGCGCGAGCGGTAGCCAAGGTTGGCCACGGTGCCTCCCGTGCTGCCTATCTGGTACTTCTCGTTGTCCTTCATGTCCATCTGGGTGAAGTTGCCTCCCAGGCTGAGCCAGCGGCCCGCGCTGTAGCGCAGGGAGATGTTGTAGCCTCGGGTGAGCACCTTGCCGTAGTTTATGTAGGTGGCGTTCTGCTTGCCGCCGCTCAGGTCTTGGATGTTGCGCTGTATGTAGTCGTGCGTGTTGCGGTACACGCCCCCGGCTTCCACGTAGATGGCATGCTTGCCCAGGGTCTTCGAGTAGCTCAGGTTGAGATTGACGTTGTGGCTGCTCTCGGGGCGCAGGGTCACTTCGCCGTCCTCCAGGTCTTCGTCGCCAAACATCTCTTCGATGGTGGGCAGGCGGAAGGCTTTTTCGTACGACAGCTTCACCTGCAGGTCGGGTAGGATGAAGTAGGTGCCTGCCGCACCATATCCCCACGAATCCACGTTGCGCTTGGTGCGCACGTAGTCGCTGGAGTTATCGTCTACCGCCATTGGACCCGACACGTACTGGCGGTAGTACTTGCCGAAGACGGAGAGGTTCCACTTGTCCGAAGGCATTAACCGGTACGACAGTCCGGCGATATTCTTGCGCGTCTGCTTGTCGATGGCATCGGTCTGCTCCTCCTTGGCCAGCAGGGAAGTGTTGGTGCGCCTGAAAGTGTTGAACACGTTGTTGAAGGTGAACGTGTTGCTGCGGTTCAGGCGATAGTTCAGGGTGAGGGTGGCGTTCCAGTTGTCATTGTCGGCGCGCGAGAACTGGTTGCTCTGTTCGCCGGCCGAGTTTTTTTTCTTCCGTTCGCCCCGCCAGTTGTATTCATACCGCGCGGTGTCCACATTGGTGGTGGCGTTGCGGTTGTAGTTGGCGGTTAGCACCAGGTCCAGCCCCCTGAGCAGCAGGTTGCGCTTGTTGTATTCCACCGAGGGCATCAGCGAGTGACCGTAGCGGTGCTTTTCGCCGAACACGGTGGTCTGGCGCACGCCGGTCTGTATGTCCTTGTACATGTGCGAGTAGGTGAAGCCCAGCATCAGGCGGTCGGCCCACGGCTTGTCCACCACGCCCACCTTTGCCACCACGGCTTCGTTGTGATACGTGTCGTTGAAGCGCTTCACGTGCTCTACCACAGCGTCGTCTATATAACCCTGCTCCAGGTTCTTTACCGGAGTGTCCACGTAGTAGTCGTTGTCCGAGTAGTTTTGGAATGCATTGACCTCGTAGGTGAAACCGTTCTTGAAGGTCTGCCCGAAGTTCACGTTCGAGCGGTGCGTGTTGAACGACCCGTAGCTGTACGATGCGTCCAGGAACCACGTGCGCCGTTTCTTGTTCGTCACGATGTTGATGACGCCTCCTATGGCATCCGTGCCAAAGCCCACAGGCACCACGCCCCGATACACCTCGATGCGTTCGGCAAAGTTCACGGGGATGTTGTTCAGTCCGAACGAACTGCCCACACCTTCCTGAGGTACTCCGTCGATGAACACCTTGACGTGCTTGCCGCTGAAGCCGTCCAGCATCAGCTGCATGTCCGAGCCTACGCCGCCCGACTCTCTCAGCTTCATGCCCGGCGCTTTAGCCAAGGCTTCGCTGAGGCTCTTGGTGGTGTTCTGCATCTCGCGGGTGTCCACAGCCACGGCGTTGAAAGCCGAGCGCTTTACCCTGCCCACTCCGTTGGACACAATGACTACTTCGTCCAGCGTGTGTGCGAAGGTCTTCAACTGTACATCGTGCCGCACGTCTGCTGTGCCGGCCAGGTCGAGCGAGTGTTCGTAAGTTTTATATCCCACCATCGAGACCACCAGCGTATAGCGGCCCGTCGGCACGTGCAGCCGGTATCTGCCCAAACTGTCGGTGGAGCAACCCCATTGGGTGCCCTTCAGATAAACGGTGGCATAGTCTACCGGACTGTGGTCGGCAGCAGTCACTGTGCCCGTCAGCACGACTCTGCTGTCCTCCTTATCCATATCTTCGGCACGCGCCGGCTTGGCGGGTAAGCTTGCGACGAGTGTTAACAGGAATAATAGTGCCAATTGCTTAATGCTTGTTTTCAATGCTTTATAGGTTTTTAATTGTTATAATTTGTATTCGTTCTAAATAATCCGTACTTTTGTGGCGGCAAAGATAGGTTTTGCCGACGAATTGCGGAAATAAGAAAACTTTTGTATTCCTATAAGAAAACTTTGATATGAGGACCGATTTGGAATGGTTCAGGACCTTTAGGGCTGTCTTCGAGACGGGTACGATGAGCGATGCGGCGCGCGAGCTGAACGTCTCCCAACCCGGCGTAAGCCTGCACCTGAACGCGCTGGAGACCTATGTGGGCTATCCCCTGTTCGAGCGCAGCACTCGCAAGATGATACCCAACGAGCGCGCCAAGCTGCTTTACCAGGAAATCCTCCACTCGCTGTCCAAGCTCGAAGAAGTGGAAAACAGCTTCCGTAAAAAAGCACGGGGCGGCAGGCGCACGCTAAGCATCGGCATGTATCCGTCGTTCTACCGCCAGTTCTTGGAGCCGCACGTGCCCGGACTTGGCTTCAATCTGATTGTACATTTAGAGCACACCGAAGGCTTGATTCCCCTGCTGGCCAATGGAGCGGTAGACTTGGCCGTCATCAACCGCGAGGAGGCTTTGCGCAATGTCGTCTACGAACCGCTGGGCACCACCCGCCACATCTTCGTGGCTGGGGCGAAAACCGATGTGTCCGCCTTCCGCGCTTTGGACAAAAGCGACAAGCGCCGCGTGGTGCACTGGATGAAGTCGCAGCTGTGGTACAACACGGCCGACCGCACCTCTTTCAATTATTTCTGGAAACAGAACTTCGGCAGCGAACCCGACTTTACCCCCAATTATATCCTGCCGGACATGTACTCCATTATCCATTGCCTGTCCGGTCATGTAGGGATGGCACTGCTGCCCGACTCCCTGTGTCGTGAGGCTGTGGAAAGCGGCCTGCTCACTGCCTTTTGGGAAGGCTATGCGCCCATGCAGACCAGCCTGTACACCGCTTACAGGAAAAACTCCCTGCTGCAGGATGAAATTGAGACCACCGTCAGCACCCTCCGTGCCGAGCTGGCAAAGTTTGGCTGCACGGCAGGCTGAAAGCAGCCTTTCCCCTTTCTCTTGCAGTGTGTTTTGTTGATAACTTTCTTTTGAAAAATATTTATATGTGTGGATGGAGAGATTCCTCCCGGAAACGGCATAAAAACCCTGTTTTTGCGTTTGTAATATTCAGAAAATCAACCTATTATGATACTTGCAACCCTCCTCGAAGGGGCAAACTGCTACCTTCTTCCTACCAGGTTCGTACCAACTTCGTTCCATGTTCGTTCTATAGGATTCGAACAAGGGACGAACTTGGTATGAAGTTGGATGGTGTGAAATATTTACAAAACGTGGCTTTTATGTAAGTTTTTTGCAAGCGGAAAATAAAAAAGGATGCGAAGACTTCGCATCCTTTTTTATACTTGGTAAGTGAGGTGACCGATTATTCGCCCAAGTGGATAGCCTCAGAGGGGCATACACTTGCACATGTGCCGCACTCAGTGCAGGCTGCGGGGGCGATGGAATATTTGGCACCTTCAGAGATTGCGCCTACCGGACACTCGTCAATGCAAGTTCCGCAAGCGATGCAGTCGTCACTAATTACGTAAGCCATTTTTGTAGTAGTTTTAAGTTGATAGTTCAAATTTGATGGGGCAAATGTAGCACTTTTCCTCGTTCGTTGTTTCCTTTCCGGCAGGTTTTTGGCTTAATTTGTATGCTGTCTAAATAGTGCCGGGCAGATTAGTCGAATTCAAGGCCGAAGCGGTCTTTCAAATCCATAAGTGCACTGTTCTTTTGTGCCATCATTTGGAACTTTTCTTTTCGATTGTAGGCTACTTTCTTTTCAGACGGGGCAGCAATTCTTACGTTCATCGTGATGTGTCGGTTTTTCAGCTTTGTGCGCAAGTACTCTTGTATGGCGGGAGCGAGGGCGGTAAATTCTTTGGCAATGATGTCGTTGTCCACCACTGCTTCAAAGGTGTTTTGATTCAGCAGGCTGACGTGCATGGCTTGCATGCGTTTTGCCATAGCCACCTGTTCCTGAGGCATCAGGCTTGCATATTCTTTCCAATAGTGGTTGATGTCGCGTTCGTTGACCATGTAGTATTCTTCGTCAGCGGGGCCGGTTGTCGGGGTTGCGGGGGCGTCGGCCACGGTCTGGGGGGCTTGTTCTTGTTCGGTGTATTTTATGGATACGCCGAGTCCGGCCTTTTTGAGGCTGGGCACTTTCTTATGCTCTTTTTCTTTGTCGGCTAACGCTGTCGCCAATGGGGGGCGTTGCATAGCGGTTTCGGGTGCTGTGGGGGCGGGTTTCTGCGGGGTGGTTGCAGTGCTTTGCGTTGGCGCGGTGGTAGCGGCCGGCTGTGCTTGCGCTTGGCGTGCCTGGCCAAAGGCTGGTTTTAGTGTGGTTGAGTCTTTAGGGCCGAGCCCCCCCGGCTGTTCGCTTCCTTCTTCGGTGAGTTGGGCTATTTGGATAAGGGTCAGTTCCACCAGCAGGCGTTTGTTTTTGCTGGTGCGGTAGTTCAGGTCGCAATCATTGCTCAGCTTCATGGCGCGGTACAGGAAGGGCAGGGGGCATCTTTGTGCTTGCTGTTGGTAGCGGTTGCGTATGCTGGCGCCTACTTCGAGCAGGGGCAGGGTGATGGGGTCTTTGCTTACGAGCAGGTCGCGCAGGTGCGACGATAGTCCGGTGATGAAATGCCCTGCGTCGAATCCCTTGTTCAGCACATCGTTGAGCAAGAGCAGTGCGTCGGGTATCTTGTTGTTCAGGAAGAAGTCCGTCAGCCGGAAGTAGTATTCATAGTCCAGTACGTTGAGGTTTTCGATGACACTTTGGTAGCTGATGTGTCCGCCGGTGAAGCTCACCACTTGGTCGAAGATGGAGAGGGCGTCGCGCATGCCGCCATCGGCTTTCAGTGCAATGACGTTCAGGGCTTCCGGCTCGGCAGTGATGCCTTCTTTTGAGGCGACGTACGCCAAGTGGGCTACGGTGTCTTCCACGCTTATTCTGTTGAAATCGTATATCTGGCACCGCGACAGGATGGTGGGCAGTATCTTGTGCTTTTCCGTGGTGGCCAGGATGAAGATGGCGTGGTGTGGTGGCTCTTCCAGTGTCTTGAGGAAGGCGTTGAAGGCAGAAGTGGAAAGCATGTGCACCTCGTCAATGATGTATACCTTGTATTTCCCTATTTGGGGCGGGATGCGGACTTGCTCTACCAGCTGGCGGATGTCGTCGACGGAGTTGTTTGAGGCGGCATCCAGCTCGTGTATGTTGTACGATCGTTGCTCGTTGAAGGCTTTGCACGATTCGCATTCGTTGCAGGCTTCGCCGTCGGGGGTAGGGTGCAGGCAATTGATGGTCTTGGCAAAGATACGTGCGCAGGTAGTTTTCCCCACGCCCCTGGGGCCGCAAAAGAGGTAGGCGTGGGCAAGCTTGCCGGTGCTGATGGCATTTTTCAATGTAGTAGTGAGCGCGCGTTGGCCTACCACGGAGTCGAATGTGGAAGGGCGGTATTTGCGGGCAGATACAATATAATTTTCCATATTGGCGCAGTTCGTTTTTGCAAATGTACGCAAAAAAACAGAAACTCTCAGTTATTCCTCTTATCTTTGCAGGGTGAAGGCATGGATACTGGCCTTCATCTTTTACTCTTAACGTTTTTTATCATGAATGGGATAAAATCTTTTTGGGCCTTCCTTTGCCGGCACAAGCATTGGGCCAATAAATATGTGGTGACGTGCCTGCTGTTTATCGTGATAGTCGGCTTTTTGGATGAGAACAGCTTGCTGCGCCGTTGGCAAAATGCCCGCGAGGAAAGCCGCCTGCAAAGCGAAATAGAACATTATGCCAAGGAATACGAGGAAAACACGCGGCGGCTTCAGGAATTGTCGGTAGATTCGGGAGCCATCGAACGCATTGCTCGCGAAAAGTATTTGATGAAAAAGCCCAATGAGGACATTTATGTATTCGACGAAGATTTGCAATAAAGGATAGGATATGAAGTCTTTACTACCAGGCCTTTTTATAGTGGGCGCGGCGATGGCATTGGCTGGTGCGGCAGTGTATGTTACCGGCTGGTTTTTGGCGCCTTATGTGTATAGTGTGGGGGCTTTGCTCGTGGCATTTGCCCAAGTATTCATGCCGCCCCGTGTCAGCAGTCTTGCAATCAGAAGGCTGCGTCGTCAGCAGTTGTTTGGTGCATTCTGCCTGGTGCTGACAGGCGGACTTATGTTTTTTGCCCGTGGTAACGAGTGGATAGTTTCGCTCAGCGTGGCGGCTGTCATAGAATTATATACCGCATTCAGGCTCCCTCAAGAAGAAGCGAAGGAAGAAGAAGCATAGCCCTTTCTTCGTCTTTCAATGCTGCGCTCGATAAGTCTTTGTCAGCTCTGTAGATATACTCGTTCCTTCCTTCGCCGTATCTCCCACGTGTCCGGGACGCTTTTGCTCCGCTCGTATAGGAGCGTAGGAAAAGCGGAGGAAGAGCGGAGCAAAAGCGTCCCGGACACGTGGGAGATACATTGGGAGCTACATCCCGTTTCCGCAGGTTTCAATCCATTCTTCCTTCCCTTTTCCGTCCCGTCCTTTCCCCTTTTATATTGTTATATGGTGTATACTTTTTCCTCCTTCCTTTTCCGCCCCCTTTTTCTTTCCGTTGTAACCATCTGTATATCAGCGCATGTATAAAAAACTTCATTAAATTCCTGAAAAAAGTGGTTGATATGTTTTGCCGTTACGTTGAAAGCCTGTACTTTTGCACCCGCTTTCGGCGATGAACCGGCAGGTTCGCCAGCAGGATCGGGAGTTTTGAAAAAAAAGTTCCGTGAAAATTTGGAAGATACGTCGTAAAGTTGTTACCTTTGCATCCGCTTTCCGTTTTCCGGAGGCGTCCTGAATTAAGGTGATCGTTCTTTGAAAAGATTCCATAGCAAGCAAG